>DATKFM010000055.1:0-33660 GCA_035544395.1 Verrucomicrobiia bacterium | reverse complement strand
TTCGCGTGAGTATGTTTCGGCGGAGCTTGCATGCGTGCTATCCAGGGGTTTCCCTACCGAAAACCTTATCCTGCATCGCCTGCGAGTAGGGACATCCCAGATCTCGACTGAAATCTCCCTGCTTTGTCGTACTAGTTCCCTGATCCCCTTTGAAATTTCCCTGTTCGGTTACCTAGGGAATTTCAACAAAAGACCAGTGATGACAGAGTGTTACGACGAACCATCAGGAGCAGGAGCGGTCAGATTCGGGAGAATTCCCTGTATTTTCCCTGGTTAGGAGGGAATTGCCTGCGGAGAATGGTCCGCTGATGACTGCCCCCTCCGCCAGCAACTTGCTTCTTTCTGTAGAGAAAGCGCGCCGGGGCGGATAGTTCAAACGCATCCGCTCGATCGACAAGCCGTTTCCTATTACGAGCAAAGGTCTCCTCGGTAGGCGAGTAACCCTCGCCCATTCGCGCCGTCGCGCAGAATCATCGTCATCATCTTCGCGATATCGGGTGCGAGGAAACTGAGGCGCAGGATCCGCGTGAAGTAAGACCTGACCACACCAGCCTCTGCTGCAAGTTGCCACATCGTCTTCCGACTGCTGCCCATCGCCATCTCGTTGTAGCGATAGGTGCGGCCAAGAAGTCTGTGCAACCTCTGATCCACCTGCCGCCGCGAGACGTCTATTCCGTCGATGAGAAACCGCGTCTCCGGCCGGTCCGCTTCAACCGAGCGGCTATGGTGAAAATGATGACCGGTGATCTATTGCTTGAGCCCATATATACTATCGGATACGATATACGGAGCGGGGGCCGTCCAAGACCAAGAAAGCGTCGGCTAACAGGTTGATAAATCTGTGCCCCAAGCCTCAGACGCAACGTCACATTACCGGCACGCGGCGGGAGCGGGATGGGAATCCAAAGGTACAAGGGCCTGGCTGATGACGTCTATGGGGCGATCTTCAACAAGCTCATGTCCTTGGACATCGCGCCGGATGCGCGCATCTCCGTCGACGGCCTGGTTCGCGAGCTGAAGGTTTCACACACGCCCATTCGCGAAGCGCTCGGGCGGCTGGAGGGCGAGGGTCTGGTGGTCAAGACCCACCTCGTCGGCTACAGCGCCGCGCCGCAGATCACGCAACGGCATTTCGATGAGCTCTATCAGCTGCGCCTGCTGCTGGAGCCTGACGGCACCCGCCGCGCGGTGCCGCAAACCAGCCCGGCGCGGCTGCGAAAGCTGACGGACACTGCCGAGCAGATGCGCAGGCTAGACAGCAGCCGGGAGCGTTCCAGCTATTGGCGATTTGCCCGGCTCGACGCCGATTTTCACAATCAGATCATGGAGATTGCCGGCAATCAGCTGATTTGCGACACGCTTTCGCACCTGCACATCCATTTTCACATCTTTCGCCTGATGTTTCATGCGCGGGTGACGGAAGAAGCACTCACCGAGCATGAGGCGATCCTGTCGGCGTTCGCGGACGGCGACGCGCCGGCTGCGGGGCGCGCCATGCACGAACATATCGAGCGTTCGCGCCAGCGACTGCTGATGGCATTTGTCTGATGTTTGGTGCTTCCAACCCTTATCGGTGTCATGGTTATCATTCGCGCGCGGCGGGCTGGCACGGCCTGCCGCAGCGGTGACGAAAGGAGTGGTGATGGCGCCGGTCGAGAGTTGTGCGCTGCGTTTCGCGAATGTCGGCAAGTCCTATGGGGCGGTGCGCGCACTCGACAACCTGTCCTTCGACGTCGCGGAGGGCCGCTTCTTCGTGCTGTTCGGGCCGAGCTCGGTGGGAAAGACGACGACGCTGCGCACGATTGCCGGGCTGGTAACCCCGGACCAGGGCCGGGTCGAGATCTTCGGCAAGGATTGCACCTACGAACCCATTGCCGGCCGCGGCGTGTCGATGGTGTTCCAGTCCTTCGCGCTCTATCCGCATCTGACCGTCTACGAGAATTTCGCCTATCCGCTGGTCGAGGCGAAGCTGGGCCGCGAGGAGATCGATCGCCGCGTCAAGGAGACGGCGGCGATGCTCAAGCTCGACAAAAGGATCGGCCGCAAGCCCGGCACGCTCTCGGGCGGCGAGCAGCAGCGCGTTGCGTTGGGCCGCTCCCTGATCCGGCGCCCGAGGATCCTGCTGCTGGACGAACCGCTGACAAATCTCGACGCCAAGCTCCGCCATGACATGCGTGCGGAGCTCAAGCGCCTGCATCGCCAGTTCGGCCTGACAGTCATCTATGCGACGCCCGACGAACTCGAGGCCCTGTCCATGGGCGAGGAGATCGCCGTGCTGCGCGGCGGCGCCGTCGTGCAGATCGGCACGCCCGACGAGCTTTACGAAGCGCCGCGGGACCTCTACGTGGCCGGCAAGATCGGCTCGCCTCACATGAACATGATCAAGGGGACGTTGACATCAGACGGCGCCGCCTTCGACTCGGCGATCGGGCCCGTGCCCTTCGCACGTAAGCTGGCCGGGGCGCAGGACGGTGAAGCGGCAGTGCTGGGAATCCGGCCGAGCGACCTCCGCATCTCGATGAACGGCGAGAGCGGCCTCAGGACCAGCATCTCCATGCTCGAGCCGCTCGGCGACGTGACAGTCGTGTCCGTCGAATCGGGCGGCGAGACATTGCGGATCGTCCTGCCGGAGTCCGCCGCCGCCGGCCTGCGGCCGGGGCAGCAGGCATCGGTGATACTCGATCCGGGAAAATTCCACGTCTTCCGCGCCTCGAACGGACAGGCGATCGCCTGACGTGCCGGGCCAGAAGGAAAAAGAGAGATCAACAAAACGGGAGGAGACCTGAAGATGACCGCGAGTAGAACTATCAAGAATGCATTCATGGCGATGGGCGTCGCCGCGGCGGCGTTTACCGCATTGGCGGCCGATGCGCCGTCGGTTCGCGCCGAGGACGTGACCTTGACCATGGCGGTTCCCGATTGGCCGCCGACGCGAATCATGAAGCGGTTCTTCGACGAGCAGTACAAGCCGAAGTCGGGCAACGCCGTGAAACTCGACGTCGACTTCATTCCCTGGCCCGACTTCTACACGCGGGTCAATGCCTCGCTCACTTCGGGCGAGCAGAAGTACAACTTCATCGTCTCGGATTCCCAGTGGCTCGGCGCCTTCGTCGAAGGCGGCTATTTCCGCAAGATCAACGATCTTCTGGAGGCCGATCCCGAGTTCATGAAGACGTTCAAGGAAATCCATCCGAATCCGCTGAATGCCTACGCCACCTACCCGCACAAGTCGGAGAACTACTACGGCTTCCCGCAGTTTCCCGACGTGCTCGTGAACTTCGCCCGCCAGGACATCATTTGCGATCCGACCGAGCAGGCGAACTTCCAGGCGAAATACAACAAGAAACTCCCCTGCACGGGCGAAGAGCTCGATGCCATGACCTGGGACGATTTCAAGAATGTCGGCGAGTTCTTCCGCCGCAAGAAGGGCGACATGCTGGCTGGCAAGCCCGCCGAGGACGATTTCTATGGTATCGCCTACCAGGCCGGCAAGGGCTACGACTTCTCGTCCATGCAGATCAACGGCTTCATCTGGCAGATGGGTGGCGATATCTGGGACGAGACCAAAGCCCCCAGCGGCCAGGCGGAAGGCGTAGTGAATTCGCCGGAGGCCGTGGCGGCGCTTGAGAAGTATCTGGCGCTGATCGAGTACATGCCGCCGGTGGCCAAGACCGGCACCATGGACATCTTCAAGTCGGACGAGCTGTTCCGCGAAGGCAAGGTGGCCATGAATATCGACTGGATCGGCCTCGGCGAAGCCTCGCTCGATCCGAAGACCTCGAAGGTGTCCGACAAGCTGGTGTTCGGCCAGATGCCGGGAACCATGGGCGCGGACGGGAAGATGATCCGCTGGTCCAACATCGGCGGCCAGCCCTTTGTGCTGACGACCTGGACCACCGAAGTGCAGATCCAGGAAGCGGTCGAGTTCGTGAAGTGGTGGCTGTCGAGCGACATCCAGAACCAGTTCGCGGCGGCAGGCGGCCAGTCTGCCATCAAGTCGGTGTACTCGGATCCCAAATACGTGAGCTACCGTCCCTGGAACCGGGCCTGGGCGCCGCAGCTGGATTGGCAGAAGGACGTGTGGCACGTGCCGCAGTTCTTCGAGCTGCTGACCCAGCAGCAGGACCAGTTCGATCTCGCCATCACCGGAAAACAGGATGCCAAGACGACCTTGGACAATATCGCCAAGTTCCAGCAGAGCCTGCTCACGGAAGCGGGATTGATCCAATGAAGTGACGATGGCCGCTGCCGCTCCTTGCCAATGGGGGCGGCCGCGGCCCGAGCCATGGGCCGGGGTGGGCGACGCGACGTCCGTTTCCTTTCCCGGCCATTGGACCGCACGACCGGATGCCGCTGCGGCGGCGAGGGACCGTGCCGATGCCTGTCAGACCATACCTCCCGTCAAGCGTTCAGAGTTGCTATGTCAGTCACACCGGCCATGACGATCGCGCGAACCGCCCGCCCTTCGCCGACACTGTTCCAGGTTTCCGCCGACAACTACCGGCTGGCCATCGTCGCGGGCATCGTCGTCTCGATTATCGCCATCGCCGCATTGCCAGCGTCGGTCTCCTTCTGGATCGTCGGCGCGATTACGGCCGCGATCGCCGCGGCCTTCGTCGTGAACGCCTATCGCCGCCGCTACTATGGCGGGCTGCTGGTCACGCCGGCCATCGCCGTGCTGTTCGTGATGAACATCTTCCCGCTGCTCTGGTCGCTGGGGCTGTCTTTCTTCGCCTACCAGTCCAACCAGCAATCGATCCGCTTCGTCGGCCTCGGCAACTACATCAAGGTCCTGACCAACGACATCGCCGCGCCGGACAATTGGAACGCCTTGATCAATACCGCCATGTTCGTCGTGCTTACGGTGTCGGCGCAGATGATCGTGGGCTTCCTGCTGGCGATGCTGTTCGCCAAGCAGTTTCCGCTGCGCAAATACCTGCTGATCCTGGTGCTCACGCCGATGATGCTGTCCGTCGTCGCCTCGGGCGTGTTCTTCACCTACTACTATGATCCGACCTTCGGCATCCTGAGCTACATCGTCAACAACATGTCCGACGGGCAGTTCATTCTCATGGGCAGCAAGGCGGGCGCCGTGGCCGGTATCGTGTTCGCCGACGCCTGGATGTGGTCGCCCTTCGTCATGCTGCTGGTTCTGGCCGGCCTGGTCTCGGTGCCGAAGTATCTCTACGAGGCGGCCGCGATCGACCGCGTGCCCGCCTGGCGGCGTTTCTGGAGCATCACCTTCCCCTATATCCGCGGCCTGCTGATGCTGGCGCTGCTGTTCCGCACCATCGAGGCTTTCAAGCTGGCCGACTTGGTGATCCTGCTGACCAAGGGCGGCAACGACACCATGACGATCTCCTACCACCTGATCCGCATCGCCAACGAGCAGAACAAGACGAGCGAAGGCGCCGCCATTTCCTACATCATGCTGTTCATGGTGATCGTGCTGACCAACCTCTACCTCTACCTCGCCAATCGCAGGAACCGGGAGAGCTGACCCATGGCATCCGGCATCTCCATCTGGGAACGATTTGGTTTTCGCAGGAGCAGCGGCGTCGCAGAGGCGGGCTGGGGACGGACTCTGGTCGTGGCGGCGGTCAGCTTCATCTACTTCCTGCCGGTGCTGTTCATCATTTTCACCGCCATCAAGCCGCAGGGGCTTGCGCTTTCCGTGCCGCCGACCCTGTCGCCCACTTCCCTGTTCGGCCTCATCCCCGATCAGTTCGTCTTCACGCCGACGCTCGAGAACTTCAGCTCGGTGTTCTCCCGCGTGATGTCGGCGGGCGGACAGCCGGAGCCCACCGGCTTCGACCGCTTCTTCTTCAATTCCGTGGTGATCGCCTCCGTCTCCGTCCTACTCGCCCTGATTCTCGGCACGCTGGCGGCCTACGGCTTCTCGCGCTTCCCGCTGAAGGGCAACGACACCTATCTCTTCATCATCCTGACCACGCGCATGCTGCCGGCGATCGTCGTTATCATCCCGGTCATCCTGATGTTCCGGGCTGTGGGTCTCTCCGGCTCCTATCTCGGCATCATCCTGCTCTACACGGCCTTCAACCTCGCCTTCACTATCTGGATGATGAAGAGCTTCTTCGACGAGCTGTCGTTGGATGTGGAAGACGCGGCCCGCATCGACGGCTCGTCGGAGGTCAAGGTCTTCTTCAAGATCTGCCTGCCGCAGGTTATCGCCGGCCTGGCCGCCACCTTCGTCTTCGGCCTCATCCTGACCTGGAACGAGTTCCTCTTCTCGCTGCTGCTCACCGGCCCCGACACGCGCACGGTGCCGGTGGCGATGAACCAGGCCGTGTCCTCCGGCGGCCGCGGCACGGACTGGACGCTGCTTGCCGCCATCGAGACCCTGTTCCTGATCCCGGTGTTCCTCGTCACCTTCTTCCTGCAGGAGCATCTGCTGCGCGGGGTCACCTTCGGCACGGTGAAGAAGTAGCCATGTCGACGATCGAGATCCGCAAGGTCACCAAGAAGTTCGGCGATTTCACCGCCGTGCGCGACGCCGACCTCTCCGTGGCGGCCGGCGAGGTTGTCTGCCTGCTGGGCCCGTCCGGCTGCGGCAAGACCACCACGCTGCGCATGATCGCCGGGCTGGAACGCGCGACGGCGGGCGACGTGGTGATCGCCGGGCAGCGCATGAACGAGCTGCCGCCGGAGAAGCGCAACATTGCCATGGTGTTCCAGTTCTACGCCCTCTATCCCGCGCTGACGGTGCGCCAGAATATCGCCATGCCGCTGCATTACGAGGGCCTCGGCAACGGCGAGATGGAGGCGCGCATCAACAGGGTGGCGGGCATCCTCCATCTCACCGACATCCTGGACCGGCTGCCGGGACAGGTGTCCGAGGGTGAGAAGCAACGCATCGCCGTCGCTCGCGCCATCGTCCGGGATCCCAATTGCTTCCTGTTCGACGAGCCGCTGTCGCGGCTCGACGTGGAGTTGCGCCATTCCATGCGCGGCCAGATCAAGGCCGTGCTGTCGAACCTCTCCAAGGCGACCGTGATCGTGACCCATGACCAGCTCGAGGCGCTGACCATGGCGGACCGCATCGCCATCATGCGCGACGGTCTGATCGAGCAGGTGGGCAGCCCGCACGAGGTCTTCGCCAAGCCGGCCAATGTGTTCGTCGCCAGCTTCATCGGCACGCCGCAGATGAACCTGATCGAGGCGCAGTACAAAAGCTACAGCAACGGCAAGGCGACGGTTTCCTTCGACCAGCAGGATGTCGACCTGACCGTGAATCCCGGCGTGGCGCGGCTGGCGCCCGGACGCGTCACCGTCGGCGTCCGGCCTCGGGCCTTCACCGTCGTGCCGGAGGATACCGCCGCCACCATCGACGCCGTCGCCGAGCTGATCGAGCCGATGGGTGCGGAGACCCTGATCCATGCCCGCACCAAGACCGGCGGTGATATCCGCGTCGTCGTCCCGCGCGAGAAGCGGGTGAAGACCGGCGAGGCGCTGCATCTCGTGCCCGATCCCGCCCAGACCTATGTCTTCGCCGAGAACGGAAAGGCGGTGAGCGCATGAGCGGCGGCGAGCGGAACGGCGGCGGCATGAGCACGGCCACGGCGCGGCGGCTGGAGTACACGATCATCGGGCTGGGCGTCCTGGCGCTGCTAATGATCTTCCAGCCCTTGAGCATCACGCTCTTCACCATCGGCTCCGTGCTGGTCGTGCTGGCGGCGCTTGCGAACAACCTGCTGCCGCTGGCACAGCCCGGCCTGCCCGGCCGCTCTGTGCTGACCGCGGCCATGATCGTCGCGATGATCTTCTGCATCGCGCTTCTGGTGGCGATCTTCGCCGCCTATCTCTATGGCGTCTATTTCCTCAAGCCGCCGGATCCCAACACCCTGGCCGGCAAGGCGCAGCTCGCCGCGAAGCCCTGGTATCTGCACAGCTTCACCTGGACCATCGCGGTGATCGCCTGCGTGCTCGCGGGCCTGCTGAAATTCCTCGGCGGCCGCAAGGCGTGAGCGATGCCGCGCATTGACCCCAAGCAGCTGCTCGAGCGCTTTTGCGAGATGATCGCCCGCCGCGGCTTCTACGGCGCCAGTTCCATGGAGTGGCTTCCGGTCGAGACCGCGCTGACCGAGGAGGTACGTGTATTCAAGATCGCATTCCCTGTTTCGTCATGACCATTCCCCTCAACCACCCTCATTCGGGAGTATGAAAGATGAGCAATCCCGCCCAGGCCGCCGCCTTCCACCGGATGCAGCAGCTGATGTCCTCTTCGCCCGTTCCGTCGATCTCCACCGAGCTCCTGACCACCGCTGACGGCGAGCTGAACCGCGAGCTCAATGCCTTCCTGTTCAGCCCGTCGTCCGATCCCGCCCTGCTCAAAGGCAAGCGGGTCGCTATCTGCTGCACCAACGGCGTAGAGGAAGTGGAGATCATCGGCGCCCATCGATGGCTGACCGAGCATGGCGCCACGGTGCATATCGTCTCGCCGCGCATTGGCGAGTTCCCCGCCACGCTCGGCCTGCGCTTTCCGCCGCAGTGCGCCACCCATGTGCTGGCAATCCGCCTGATGGAGAATGCCGGCTGGCTGAAGATCGATCGCTACACCGACGAGGCGAAGGCGTCGGACTATGACGCGATCCTGCTACCCGGCGGCTGCTGGAATCCCGACGCGCTGCGCATGGACCAGCATGCCCGCGCGCTCGTCCGGGCCATGCATGAGGCCGGCAAGCCGACCTGCGCCATCTGCCACGGCCAGTGGGTGATGGTCAGCGCCAAGATCCTGAAGGGCAAGCGCGCCACCGCCGTCTGGAACATCCAGATCGACCTGGAGAATGCCGGCGCCACCGTGCTCGACGAGCCCTGCGTGGTCGACGGTAACCTGATCACCGCGCGGTTCCCTTATGACCTGCCACGCCTGATCCAGGCCATGGTGAAGCAGCTCAAGGCCGCGAAGCCCGCGGCGGCGGCGGCGAAGTAGCAACGCGGGACCGCCGTCGCACCCGGACCATCGGGCGCGGCGGCGATGCCGGCGCGCAGAGGGAGAGCGCATGCGCAGGGTCTATGTGATCGGCACCTGCGATACCAAGGGCGACGAGCTGCGCTTCGCCTGCGACTGCGTCCGCCGCGCCAGCGCCAGGCCGCTGCTGGTCGATGTCTCCACCGCAACGCCCAGCAAGGCCGCAGATGTCGCGGCGGAGACCGTGGCGTCGCATCACCCCCAGGGCAAGGCCGCCGTCCTCGGCTTGACCGACCGCGGCCAGGCGGTCGCCGCCATGGCCCAGGCGCTGAAGGCCTATCTGCTGACGCGCAAGGACATCGGCGCCGTGCTCGGCCTCGGCGGCTCGGGCAATACCGCGATCGTCACCGAGGCAATGCGCGCGCTGCCGGTCGGCCTGCCGAAGATCATGGTCTCGACGCTCGCCTCCGGCAATGTGGCCGGCTTCGTCGGCCCCTCCGACATCCTGATGATGCATGCCGTGACCGACATCGCCGGCCTCAACGGCATCAGCCGCGCGGTGATCGGCAACGCCGCCCATGCCGCCGCCGGCATGGTCCTGAATCGCGTGCCAAAGGTGCGGAAGCGAAGGCGCGCCGTCGGCTACACCATGTTCGGCGTCACCACCGCCTGCGTGAACGAGATCCGGCGCCTGATGGAGCCGCCGAGCGAGAGTTTCGTCTTCCACGCCACGGGCACCGGCGGCCAGAGCTTTGAGAAGCTCGCCGAATCCGACTTTCTCGACGGCGTCTTCGACATCACCACCACGGAGGTCGCGGACTATCTGGTCGGCGGCATCCTGCCCTGCATCGATGACCGCTTCGGCGCCTTCATCCGCCACGCCATCCCCTATGTCGGCTCCGTCGGCGCCTGCGACATGGTGAACTTCGGTGCCCGCGATTCGGTGCCGGCGAAGTTTGCTACCCGCAAGTTCCACATCCACAATCCGCACGTCACGCTGATGCGCACTACGGCGGAGGAGAATGTGCGGATCGGCGCGTTCATCGTCGAGCGCGTGAACCGCATGAAGGGTCCGGTACGGTTCCTGCTGCCGCTCAAGGGCGTCTCCGCCATCGATGCCGCGCGCCAGCCCTTCCACGATCCCGCGGCCGACGACGCGCTGTTCGCCGCCATCCGCCAGGGCTGGCAGCCGGCGCGCAGCCGCAAGCTGATCGAGCTCGACCTGCATATCAACGATCCCGCCTTCGCCGCCGCCGCCGTGAAAGCCTTCAACGGCATCGCGCGCCGCTAGACAAAACAACGGAGACGACCATGGCCCGCGCCTACGCCTCGATCATCCTGAAAGCCCCGGTGGAGACCGTCTGGAGCCTGGTGCGTGATTTCAATGGCCTGCCGAAATGGGCGCCGGCGGTCGCGCGCTCCAAGATCGAGGACGGGCTGGACTCCGACGTGGTGGGCTGCGTCCGCTCCTTCCATGCCCGCGACGGCGGCCATGTGCGCGAGCGGCTGCTGACGCTCGACGATGCCAACTACACATTCACCTACAATTTCGAGAAACCGGCCTTCCCGGTCGAGAACTACGTCGCCACACTGCGGCTCTATCCCGTGACCCAGACGGACCAGACCTTCGCCGAATGGGAGGCCAACTTCGATGAGGCGCCCGGCGACAAGGGCAAGTATGAGCGCATCGTCTCGCGCCAAGTGTTCGCGGCGAACTGGGCCAACCTCGCCAAGATCATCGCCGCCAAGCGGCCGAAGAAGCCCGCCGGCGCCGCGCGCTGGAAGGGCTTCGCGCCGAACAAGGTCTGGACCTCGCGGGTGATCAAGGCGCCGGTCGAAAAGGTCTGGGGCATGATGCGCGATTTCGCGGGCATGGGCGCCTGGCATGAGGACATCACGCGCATGCACATGCTGCAGGGCGTGCGCTCGGACAAAGTCTCGGGCGTGCGCGACTTCTATTTCGGCGCGGGCCACCTGAACGAGGAGCTGTTGCATCTCTGCGACCGCACGCGCTCCTTCTCCTACCGCATCACGAAATGCGAGATTCCCTGGCTCAACTATGTCTCCGGCCCGCGCCTCTGGCCCGTCACCGCCGGCAACAGCACCTTCGCCGTCTGGACCGGTGACTGGGACGCGAGTCCGCAGGACGACCTGGCGCTCATTCCCAACACCGAGCGGAACGTCTACCAAAAGGCCTTCGCGACGGTGGAGCTCCGGCTGCGGCGGAAATAAGGGCGCCCGGCGTCCGGCGGGTGGCCGCCCGCGGCCGCTATCTGAAGGAATCGGCGGACCACCCGAGGTCGCGGGCGAGTTTATCGACAGTAGTCCGTTGTCCGGTCGCGAGAATGCCGATGCCGATCCGCTTGCCGTGAAGATCGTCCAGGTCCCAGATCGCAGATTTGCTCCCCTTTCCACATGACCCGGAAACTCGCGTGCTTCGCGCTGGAGGGGATCCGCACTTTACTGATGTCGGCTTGTGCAAAATTCACGCAACGCGTTGGGCCAACTACGAGCATTGCTGCACTTATGGCTACAAATCGCAGCGTCATTCGCCGGCTGCTGACCATCAGGCGATGCCTCGCAGGAAAGAGATTCAAATTGCTTAACCTCTGCCGCGTGAGACGGTTCCGTTGCAGCTCATATCAAGAAACCCCGGACTCTATTGGGGAGAGTCCGGGGTTTCCAGGAAGACACAAAGTGAGTCTAGCAGAGCGTAGAGCCACCTGGGCTGCCGGGACAGCAACCGAATTGCCTTCAGTTTGAGAACCTTCGCTGGCTATCACAGTTCCGCAAAAATCTCGTTTATTCCGTTTCGCGATCCGGCGCGGCGGTCGATCCGAATGATGCCACACGGAGATTCCGGGCGCCGGGAACCGAGCCGCCATCTTTTCCATTGGTTTCAATGCCGCGGGCCGGTACTCGGCGGCCGGTTTCTCGCGGCTGCGCGTCTGAGCCGGCAATCCATATCATCTGGAAGGCTCAATGAGAGACTCAAGTCAATGCGTTCTGGATCAGGGTCGGGTGCTGAAAGCTCCGGCGAACGCCTGGAAGATTGCGCGGGCGGATCGGGCCGCAGTCCTCATTGATGCGGCGCAGTATTTTGGTGCATTGCGAGAAGCGATGAAGAAGGCGGAGAAAAGCATTCTCATCGTCGGGTGGGATATCAACAGTCGCACAAGGCTGGTTGGTGAATCCGGGCGGGTGGACGATTCCATGCCGGATACGCTGGGCGATTTCCTGACCGCGCTGGTTCGGGCAAAGCCTCAGCTCCGCATCAAGCTCCTGCTCTGGGATTACTCAATCTTCTATTCGCTTGAGCGCGAATTTCTGCCGTTCCTGGCGCTGCAATGGAGGACGCCTCGGCAGATCGAGCTGTGTCTTGACGATACCGTTCCCCTCGGGTCGGCCCACCATCAGAAGATCGTTGTGATTGATGACAAGGTTGCCTTCTCCGGCGGATTGGATCTCACGATCCGCCGATGGGACTGCAGCAAGCACTCTCCCGATAACCCCTGTCGCACCGACCCGGCGGGCGCCCCCTATGCGCCATTTCACGATGTGCAGATGCTGGTCGATGGCCCCGTGGCGCGCTCGCTCGCGGAATTGGTCCGCGACCGATGGTGGGAAGCGACTTCGGAGAAAATAGCCTGGGCGACTTCGTCGACCGACCCTTGGCCGCGATCGATCGCACCGGACTTCAGCGCGGTTGAGGTTGCCATCTCCCGGACCGTGCCGCACGGCTGCAGCAGAACTGAAATTCGCGAGGTCGAAGCCCAATTCCTCGACATGATTGATGCCGCGCAGCGCTATATCTATATCGAGAACCAGTTCCTGACCTGTTCAGTCGTTGCCGACCGGCTTGCAAAATGCCTCGCGGAAAACCCTTCGCTAGAGGCCCTGATCGTCGTTCCCAAGACCTACAATAGTTGGGTCGGCGAAAAGGCAATGCTTGCCGGACGAAGCCGGTTCATCTGTACGGTTCGCAGATCGTCGGTTGATCGCGTGCGCTTTGTCTATCCTCACGTCGGCGTGTCCGAACATTGTGCCGACGTCATGGTTCATTCCAAGATCATGATCGTCGATGACCGTTTCCTGCGGGTTGGTTCGGCAAACCTATGCAACCGCTCGATGGGCGCGGACACCGAATGCGACCTGACAATAGAAGCGAAAGACGCATCCGAGCGTGGCGCCATTCGCCGGATCATGAGCAGGCTTTTGGGTGAGCATTGCGGCGCAGCGCCGGATTGCATTCTGGCAGAGATCGAGGGAACCGGCTCCTTGCTGGCGGCTTTGGACGCCACCTGCCGGAATGAGCGGCAATTGTTGGATCTCAAATGCGATGAAGAATCCGTCGGCGATCTCCTTGCCAGCTCGGTCGAGGCGTTCGCCGATCCGGAGGAACCGATTGGACCCGTTGAAGCCCCTGCATCGGATAGCAGGAGATCAGCAGTCCGGCGGACTGTTGCGCGAATTGCCAAGATCGGCGTTCTGATTTCCGCGGCAATAGCCCTCAGCCTTCTTTGGCGAACAGCTTATGTTTCGAATCTGACGGATCCGGCGGCTCTCGAGGCCTACATGGCGGAGATCGCAGCCAGTCCCGTCGCGCCGCTTTTGGTCGCCCTGGTCTTCATAGTTGCGGGTCTGATCGGCTTTCCTGTGACACTGCTGATTGCAGGAACGGCCGTTTCTTTTGGCGCCTGGCTCGGATTTCTATACGCCACAATGGGCGCCGTTCTCAGTGCCATCGTGACTTATCTGATCGGGCGCCGGCTCGGGTCCCGTCCTTTGCGGCGATTGATTGGCCCGCGACTGAACCGCATAAGACGGAGCATCGATCGCACGGGAGTTATTGCGGTTGCAACAATCAGGCTCGTACCGATAGCTCCGTTTACGCTTGTGAACCTTGTTGCCGGCGCCTTCCGCGTGTCCATAGCCGACTATCTTGCGGGCACGTTTCTTGGTCTGCTTCCGGGAATCGTCATTCTGTCATTGCTCGGCGATCATTTGGGCCGAATAATCCGCGAACCCACAATGTCTGACGCGATTATTCTGGCGACATTGGCGGCGGTTTGGGTCGCGATCTCCTTGGGCCTGCAGCTTTTATTGCGGCTGACGCGGAGACGTCAGTGACGGAGGGGGGTAAAGGCAATCTGCGGATCTTGACGTGGAACATCCACCGGGGCATCGGCAACCACGGCGCCTATGATCTGCTGCCGATTGCGCGCCTGGTGGCGGGGCACAATCCCGACATTGTCGCCCTGCAAGAGGTCGATTCCCGCGGCCACGACAAATCTGCAGATACGCCGATCAGACTGCTTTCGGAATCCCTAGGCGAACATGTGGCCGAGGCACGGACGATTGCGGCGCCCGACGGCCATTATGGCCATGTGCTGATCAGCCGATGGCCATTGTCTCCGCCGACGCTTCACGACATCTCCGTGCCACACCGCGAACCGCGATGTGTCATCGAAACCGTTGCCGCGACACCCGCCGGTCCCGTCCACTTGGCGGCGGTACATCTGGGACTCCGAATCCGGGAACGCAAGCGGCAGGCGGTGAGGCTTGCCGACATTGCCAGATCCGCGGCGCCGCTGTCGATCATGCTCGGTGATTTCAATGATTGGCCCTGGCGAGGCATCGTGCGGCGCACCTTGGCCGATGCACTGCCGGGGCGCACGCGGCTGAAAACCTATCCGGCGCTGTTGCCCTTGCTCATGCTGGACCGGATCTACTGCCGTCCGGCAGGCGCCCTGTTGCGCAGTTGGACCGATCGCCATGGCCGAAGGTTCTCGGACCACTTGCCTGTAATCGGTGAAATTTCGCTGACCGCCATGTGAATGGCAGGCTCGACCGCTCGCAGAGCGCGCGACCTGTGACAAATTAGGGAACAAATATCGGGCAGCGCCATTCACTTCGAAGAATTGCACTGGCGCGTTTGACGTCGTTGAATTTTCGGATGTTGCGGTTCGGCAATCTCGGCCAGCCAACACACTACCCCGGAATTCGATGAGGATCTTCGCCGTAGGTCCATTCGGCCTGAATAACATGTTCCTTGGTTTTCACGATCAGTTGGCTATGGCCATGCGACCGCGCGACTTGACGGGCTCGACTTATCGCTTGCCGCTTGGTTGGGAAGCGTCCAATGGGGTTGGGCCGTCCCTCGCGTATAACACACCAATTCCCTTCCTTGGCGTCGACGATGAAGCGTTGACGTTCCATGAGCAATCTCCGGACGGCTATTTCCAGCAGAACGCCCCCGGCGAGACGAGGTTCCCCACGACATGGCGGCGGATAGCTCGTTGAGCCGGAAAAGATTCTGCATTGGCTTGCTCGCGGGTTTGGCGGTCGCCGGCGCGGGGGGATACTACTGGTTCGAGATCCGGGGTCCGTGGGAGCGCCGCATCTGCGAAGCCCTCATCGGGTTCACCCTGCAAGTTCCCGGCAGCTATCGGAGGCTTGCAGCCGATAGCGTCGGCAGCGAGTGGCGCATTCGGTTTTCAGCGCAGAACCGGCAGAACCTGCCGATCACCGGCCGCGCTACATGCTCCTTCAGTGCGTCGGAGTGGCGCGAGCGCAGGATGCAGCCAATCGTGACGCTGTTCATGCTCGATGGCGACGCCGTCGATGCATCCCCATACGAGGAGCCGGCCCGCAGAATTGCCGACGCATGGTGAGGTTCCTGTTTCCCGTGGGAACTGATCACTCTGCGGCGTGTTCCTCGGGAGGCATATGAATGTCTTTGGGAGTGAAAATCATGGCTGAGCGAAACGGGAGTGCGTTGCTCGGTGTTTTGGTCGGCGCCTTGCTGGTGGTCTTGGTCGGCGCGGCCTTTCTGATCGCGAACGAAAAGTCTCATGAGGACGAGGCGACCTTCGTTATCAAGCTGCCGGGCGCTGATTGATCGTTGCCTACGGCAGACACACAATCGGAAGGAGTAGTTGCATGAACGGCGTCATATATCTGGTTGGCCTTATCGTCGTAGTGATGGCGATCCTGTCGCTCGTTGGACTGCGTTAGGAACCGCCATGGCCCTCTCGAGTGCTCCAACTGTCGAAATCACCACGGTTTCCGAGCGGCCGGTTCCCATGCCATCTCTGGAATGGGGTCCGGCGATAGCAGGGGCTATTGCCGCCGCCGCAATCTCGTTCCTCTTGCTGACATTCGGCGCGGCAGTGGGATTCTCGATCACCTCGCCGTGGCGATATGCTGGCGCATCGGCTCTTGCCGTCACGATCACAATTGCCCTGTGGACTGTGTTGGTCCAGATCGGCAGCTTTGCCGCCGGCGGATACTTGGCCGGCCGCATGCGCAGCAGCTGGGGCGAATCCCTCACCGATGAAGGACGTTTCCGCAATGGAATCCATGGATTCATGGTTTGGGCGATCGGCGTCCTAATGGGCGCTCTGGTCCTGGCGTTCGCCGCCAGCACGACTGTCCAGACAGCCGGGCAGGCAGCGTCCGGCATCGGCAGCATGGCGGTGATTGCCGCCGCGGGCGGAAACGCGCAAGCCGGGGAGACCCCCGCGGATTATGCCATCGATTTCCTGCTCCGGCCGGCGTCCGGATCGGAACTGGCGGCCGCATCGACGCCAGCCACGGCACAAGCGCAACCGCTTGCCGTGACGAATGACCTGAGGCTCGAAGTGGCGCGGATCTATGCTGCCGCAGTCGGGAGCCAGGAACTTACGCAAGCCGACCGCGACTATCTTGCGCGTCTGGTTGCCGAGCGGACCGGATTGCCGCCGGCGGAAGCGGAAAAGCGTGTCGATGCGTCGGTGGCGGAGCTGAGCAGGCTCGAAACAAGGTTGCGCCAGCAAGCCGATGCAGCCCGGAAGGCTGCAATCATAACGGGCTTCACACTGGCGGCATCCTTGCTTGTGGGATGTGCAGCAGCTTGCGCGGGAGCGGCCCTTGGCGGCCGGCATCGCGATTCAGCAAGTGCGCCGCTATTCTTCGGAAAGCACTTTTGGTAGCCCTAAGGCGCAGGACATCGACGCCCCCAGATGCCGACTGATCAATAGCTTCTTCTATTCGGGGAACTGGTACGCGATCACCTTGTCGGAAAATCAAAGCCGGAGTTGTCCCGTCGCCCAAGATGGGTCGGGACAATCTCCGGTTTTTTTCGTATGCGAGCCTAGGCCGGCGGCACAATTCGACGACTTTGGTGGCTCTCCCCGAGCCACCCGCCGAAGAGGCCGGCCAGGAATGGAATGGCGGCTCCGACCAGCAGATTGAGGATCGAAAATCCTCCGGAAATTACCAGCCCCACCAGTACTGCGATGGCGGCCGAGATGCCGGGCTCCAGGATGGTGCGTCCGGCTGACCGAATCCCGACAATGTAGCCGCCTATGGCGAAACTTAGAAAGCTTAGCACGGCAACTATCGCGACCTGGCCACCGCTCAGCGAAATCACCTGGGCATCGGGCGCGTCCTGAATCTGCGGACCTATGATCAAGGCCAGCACAAAGCCGGCGGCAAGGTTCAGCGCCACCATGATGAGCGCCCCGATGGCGATCCATTTCCAATCGAGCTTCCTAGACATGTTGCGGCCCCCAAAGTTCAGGTGTGTGACAGGAGTCTGATCTGCGTAGACCGGAAAACGTAGAAGGAAGCATCGATCGTGGACACATGTTCCACCTGAAGGCTCATTCCCCGCCCGCCGAAAAACAGTCCCCATAGGAGCGTCAGCGCTAACTAATTGATTATCCAAGCGTTCTATGAAACCCGACCATGTGCAAAACCTGGGAACCTTTCTTGCCCCAAATGGTTTCTGTTTCGGGAATGTAGGGCACGAGGATCAATGCCGGGGGGCATCGCAGGGATAGTCCAACCAACGCATGTTAAAATCGCGTAACCGGGTATTGATCGCCCCGGGGACGGTCCCGATGTCTTGCCGCTGAACTCTCGAGCTCCGCATGCCTCAGCCAAATGAGCTGATGGCGGCATCCGGTGTGGGCCCCTTCGTTTCGGGGACAAATTCCGGCAGAACTTGGGAGCGTGGCAATGGCGTCCATCACTGAGAATAGTGGTACTATTCTCAAGAGTTCCACACCGCACGAGATCGATCCCCCAAACGGCAGAGAACTCCTTCACGACACCGTTCAGCTGCGCACTTTGCTTGACGTGCTTCAGCGTGTTCGCGGCGGCGACTTTTCCATTCGCATGCAAAGCGACCAGCTTGGACTGTCGGGAAAGATAGCCGAAGCGCTCAACGACATCATCGGCGCCAATGAGAGGATCGCCCAACAGCTCGAGCGCGTCGGACAGGTCGTCGGCAGGGAAGGCAAGACACAGCAACGCGTGAAGTTCGGCCTGCCCGGCGGGGCTTGGGGAGAGATGGAATCGTCGGTCAACACGCTGATCGACGATCTGCTGCGGCCGACGACCGAGGTCACGAGAGCCATCGCCGCTGTCGCCCAGGGCGACCTCATGCAGACAGTGCAACTTGATGTCGATGGGCGCCCTTTGAAAGGGGAGTTCCTGCGATCCGCTTCGATCGTCAATACGATGATCAAGCAGCTCAGCATCTTCACATCGGAAGTGACGCGAGTTGCCCGCGAAGTCGGCACCGACGGCAAGCTTGGTGGCCAGGCTCAGGTCCGCGAGGTCACCGGTGTCTGGAAGGAGTTGACTGAAAGCGTCAACTCCATGGCCAGCAACCTGACCGCGCAGGTCCGCAACATTTCAGAAGTGACCATCGCGGTCGCCAACGGCGATCTCTCGAAGAAGATCACGGTGGACGTCCGGGGTGAAATTCTTCAGCTGAAGGAAGCCATCAATACGATGGTGGATCAGCTCCGATCCTTCGCGTCGGAGGTCACGCGCGTTGCGCGAGAGGTGGGCACCGACGGAAAGCTCGGCGGCCAAGCCATCGTTCCCGGTGTCGCGGGCACATGGAAGGACCTGACCGACAGCGTCAACTACATGGCCGGAAATCTTACCGCGCAAGTGCGCAATATCGCGGAAGTGACGACCGCTGTGGCCAGAGGCGATCTTTCACGCAAGATCACCGTCGACGTGCGCGGAGAAATTCTGGCGCTGAAAGACACGATCAACACCATGGTCGATCAGTTGAATGCCTTCGCCTCGGAAGTGACGCGAGTCGTGCGAGAAGTCGGCACCGAAGGAAAACTGGGCGGACAGGCTCAGGTGCTCGGCGTGGGTGGCACCTGGAAGGACCTGACCGATAACGTGAATCTGCTGGCTACCAACCTGACGACACAGGTGCGCAACATCGCGGAGGTCACCACCGCCGTGGCCCGCGGAGATCTTTCGAAGAAAATCACCGTGAATGTCAGCGGCGAGGTGCTGCAGCTCAAGGAAACCATCAACACGATGGTCGATCAGCTCAACGCCTTCGCCGGCGAAGTGACGCGTGTGGCGCGCGAAGTCGGCACCGAGGGCCGCCTCGGCGGCCAAGCAAATGTTCTCGGCGTTGCCGGCACCTGGAAAGACTTGACCGATAACGTCAACTCCATGGCTAGCAACCTGACGGCCCAGGTCCGCAACATCGCCGAGGTGACCACCGCGGTGGCTCGCGGTGACTTGTCGCGCAAGATTACCGTCGATGTGCGCGGCGAAATCCTCGAACTGAAGAATACCATCAATACGATGGTGGATCAGCTCAACGCCTTCGCATCCGAAGTCACTCGCGTGGCCCGCGAAGTGGGCACAGAAGGAAAGCTGGGCGGACAGGCGCAGGTGTCCGGCGTCGCCGGCACCTGGAAAGACCTGACCGACAACGTCAACTTCATGGCCAGCAACCTCACGGGCCAGGTCAGAAACATCGCAGAGGTTGCGACGGCCATCGCCAGCGGCGACCTGTCGAAAAAGATTACAGTGGACGTTCGCGGCGAAATTCTTCTCCTCAAGGACACGCTCAACACGATGGTGGAGCAGCTACGGTCCTTCGCGGCGGAAGTGACCCGCGTGGCGAGAGAAGTCGGCACCGAGGGCCGCCTCGGCGGACAAGCCGTTGTGCCGGGCGTGGGCGGCACCTGGAAGGACCTCACCGACAACGTCAATCTGCTGGCCGCCAATCTGACGACCCAGGTACGAAACATTGCCGAAGTCACGACGGCGGTGGCGCGAGGAGATTTGTCCCGCAAGATCACGGTGGACGTGAAAGGTGAAATTCTAGAGCTGAAGAACACGATCAACACGATGGTCGATCAGCTCAACGCCTTCGCCTCGGAAGTGACCCGTGTCGCGCGTGAGGTGGGTACGGAAGGCAAATTGGGTGGTCAGGCGCAGGTGCCGGGAGTCGCCGGGACTTGGAAGGACCTTACGGACACCGTGAACGTCATGGCGGCAAACCTGACGGAACAGGTGCGCGGCATCGTCCGGGTGGTGACCGCCGTCGCGGACGGAGATCTGAAGCAGAACCTTCGTGTACAATCGAAGGGCGAAGTCGCGGCGCTGGCGGAAACGATCAACAGCATGACCGAGACGCTCGCGACGTTCGCAGACCAGGTGACAACCGTCGCACGCGAAGTCGGCGTCGAAGGCAGGCTCGGCGGCCAGGCGAATGTGCCGGGTGCGGCGGGCACCTGGAAGGATCTTACCGGCAACGTGAATCTGCTGGCCGCCAATCTGACCACTCAGGTTCGCAATATTGCCGAAGTCGCGACCGCTGTCACCAAAGGCGACCTGACGCGCTCGATTCAGGTCGATGCCCGAGGCGAAGTGGCCGAGTTGAAAGACAACATCAACACGATGATCGACAATCTCCGGCTCACCACCGAGCGCAATACCGAGCAGGATTGGCTGAAGACAAATCTTGCCCGGTTCACGGGCATGGTCCAGGGACAGCGGGACCTTGCAACCGTCGGCCGGTTGCTTCTCTCGGAACTGGTTCCGCTGGTGGGCGCTCATCAGGGCGTCATTTATCAGCTTGATACCGGCGACGCCCCGGACTTGACGCTGCTGGCGAGCTACGCAAACGACCATGAGGTCGGGTATCCACAACGGCTGAAGCCCGGCCAGAGCTTCATCGGCCAATGCGCGGCAGAGCAGCGGCGCATCCTGGTGACCGATATTCCGCCGGAAACCGTGCGCGTCGGATCGATTTCGCTGCAGGCGCTGCCGCGCAGCCTGGTTGTGTTCCCCGTCATATTCGAGGGCCAGACCAAGGCCGTTCTGCTCCTGGCATCGTTGCGGGAATTCGGCGCCGCGCACTTGGCCTTCCTTGAGCAACTCACCTCAAACCTTGGCATTGTGCTGAACAGCATCGAGGCGGCGATGCAGACCGAGCAACTTCTGACGCAGTCCCAGCAGCTTGCTCGCGAATTGCAGGTGCAGCAGAAGGAGCTTCAGCAGACGAACGAGCAGCTCGAGCAAAAAGCGCAGCAGCTGGCCGAACGGAATGTGGAAGTCGAGAGGAAGAACCAGGAAATCGAGCTGGCGCGCAAGGCCGTCGAGGAGAAAGCCGTCGAACTGTCGATGACCTCCAAGTACAAGTCCGAATTCCTGGCCAACATGTCCCACGAGCTGCGGACACCCCTCAATAGCATCCTGATCCTCGGTCAGCAGCTTGGCGACAATCCGGAAGGCAACCTGACATCGAAGCAAATCGAGTTTGCCCGGACGATCCATGGGGCGGGTACCGACCTGCTAAATCTCATCAGCGATATTCTGGATCTGTCGAAGATCGAGTCCGGCACCGTGGCGATCGAAGCGGAAGACATCTCCGTCACGAGCATCCTGGAGGCAGTCGCGCGGCCATTCCGGCATGAAGCGGAACGTCGCCACTTGTCGTTTGATGTGCAGATCGCGTCCAACGTTGTCCGCAACATGACGACAGACGCGAAACGGCTGCAGCAGGTCCTGAAGAACCTGCTCTCAAATGCCTTCAAGTTTACGGAGGTGGGCGGCGTGAAGATCGTCGTGTCTAGCCCCATCAGCGGCTGGCGGGAGGATCACGGGGTCCTCAATCAAGCGCCCGCCGTCGTGGCATTCGAGGTATCGGACACGGGCATCGGCATTCCGCATGAAAAGCAAAAGCTGATCTTTGAGGCTTTCCAACAGGCGGATGCCAGCACCAGCCGAAAATATGGCGGCACGGGGCTTGGCCTGGCCATCAGCCGGGAGCTGTCAAATCTCCTCGGTGGCGAGATCCAGCTGAAGAGCTCCCCCGGCGTCGGCAGCGCCTTCACATTGTACTTGCCCTCCAACTATCTCGCGGTGGCCGGCACCTCCACGCGATACCTTGAGCGGCTTCCATTGAAGGACCCGCATGGCGGCATTGGCCATGCGGGGCGCCGTCCAGACGTCGCCGTTGAGACCGTGCCGGATGATCGAAGCGACATCAAAGAGGGCGACAACGTACTGCTCATCCTTGAGGACGATCCACACTACGCTCGCATTTTGGCCGGCGCAGCCCGTGAGCAGGGATTCAAATGCCTTGTCACGGCGCAGGGTGCGGGAGCGCTCGCGCTTGCTCGCGAGTACAAACCGACGGCCATCTCCCTGGATATCTTTTTGCCGGACATGCTGGGATGGAGCGTCCTGAGTCAGCTCAAGCAGGATCCGGCGACGCGCCACATTCCGGTGCAGATACTGACTCTCGATGAAGACCGGCAACACGGGTTGGCACGCGGCGCATTCTCGTTCGTAACCAAGCCCACAGCCGTGGCGGAATTGGAAGCGGCTCTCTCCAAGATCAAGCAGTATGCGACTTTGCGCCGCAAGCGTCTTTTGATAGTCGAAGACGACGCGGCGGAGCGAATGAGCATTTCCGAACTGCTCGGCTATCGTGATGTGGATACGCTGACCGCAGCTACCGGATCGGAAGCGCTGGCCATGCTTCGGAAAGAGCCGTGCGATTGCGTCGTCTTGGATCTCCGCCTTCCGGATATGTCCGGCTTCGACCTCCTGAATGAACTCGCTGAAGATGAGTTGCTGCGCGAGGTTCCGGTCGTGGTCTATACCGGCCGCGAGCTTACGCCCGAGGAAGACGTTCGGCTTCGGACGATCGCCCGGAGCGTCGTCGTAAAAGGTGTCGAATCTCCGGAGCGGCTGCTCGATGAAACAGCATTGTTCCTGCATCGGGCAATCTCCGAGCTGCCCGTCGAAAAGCAGCGGATGCTTGATCAGCTCCATGGATCGGACGAGCATCTGGTCGGCAAAACGGTCCTGCTCGTTGATGACGATGCCCGGAACATCTTCGCGCTCAGCAGCGTGCTGGAACGCCGGGGCATGAACGTGCTCGCGGCGACCACCGGGCGGGAGGCCATCTCCATCGTCAATTCAAGGCCGGATCTTGAGATCGTCTTGATGGATATCATGATGCCCGAAATGGATGGCTACGAAACCATGCAAGCCATCCGTCAGGATCCTCGATTCCGCCGCCTGCCGATCGTTGCCTTGACGGCAAAGGCGATGAAAGGCGATCGGGAGAAATGTCTGGAGGCCGGCGCGTCGGACTACCTGGCAAAGCCGGTCAATACGGAACAGCTGCTCTCCGCGCTGCGCATGTGGCTTCATCGCTAGCGGGAACCGGTGATCAGTATGTCCGATCAGAAAATCAACATTCTGCTTGTCGACGATCAACCGGCAAAGCTGCTCAGCTACCGCGTTATCCTCGAGGAGCTCGGCGAGACCCTGCTATCGGCAAATTCGGCACAGGAGGCCTTCGAGCACCTGAACCGATCTGAGATTGCTGTCGTTCTGGTCGATGTCTATATGCCCGACCTCGATGGATTCGAGCTGGCTCGAATGATCCGTGAGCATCCGCGCTTCAAGGATACCGCAATCATTCTGATATCGGCAGTGTTGCTGGCCGATATGGATTTCCTGCGCGGCTACCAGCATGGCGCCGTGGATTACATATCGGTCCCCGTGATTCCGGAGGTTTTGCGCGCGAAAGTGAAGGTGTTTGCCGACCTCTATCGCAAGACCAAGCAGCTCGAGCGCTTCAATCAGGAGCTCGAGGAAAGAGTTGCGGAGCGCACCAGTGCCCTCGAGCTCGCAATGGCGGATCTCCAGACCAGCGAGGGCAGGCTGCAATTGGCCTTGGAAGCCGCCAACATGGGTTGGTGGAGCTACGACATCAAAGCAAACAAGATAGATTGGTCGCAAACCCTCGTGCGGCTGATGGGTTTCTCACCCGAGGCGTTCGGCGGCACCTGGGAGGGGATGCTTGCGCATGCGCATGCTGACGACCGGCATATGCTCAAGGACCTCGTCCATAAGATCACACCGGGGAACAATTCGAAGTGCGAAGTTCGCTTCGTTAAGCCTGACGGGTCGGTCCGATGGGCGCTCACCGCCGGTCACATCGTCCGATCCGCAGACGGGGAGCCGTCTCACTTCTTCGGTCTTGATCTAGACACGACCGAGCGTCGTAAGGCGGCGGATCGGCAGGAGTTGCTGGTACGGGAACTGGATCACAGGGCAAAGAATCTGCTTGCGGTGGTTCAATCTGTTGTCCGGCTGACGAAGGCGTCGACCATCGCTGATTTTGTCAAGACCGTTGAAGGGCGCATTCTGGCACTTGCGCGGGCGCACACTCTGCTATCTGAAGCGCGGTGGGCAAGCGTCGATCTGAAGCGATTGGTTGAAGAGGAAATAGAGCCATTCCATGACGCCTCTTCTCGCATCCATGTGCAAGACTCGACATCCATTCCCCTCGAGCCGGCCGCGGCTCAATCAATGGCCATGGTGGTCCACGAGTTGCTTACGAATGCGATCAAATACGGGTCGCTGTCGAAGCCCGAAGGCGTTCTCAACATAAATTGGGAACTGTCGGACTCGATACTCATGTTTCACTGGCGGGAGTCCCATGGTTCCGATGTCACGGCCCCGAAACGGCAGGGCTTCGGATTCGGCGTGATCAATGCAAATATTGCGTCCCTGAACGGTCGCGTGTCCTTTGAATGGAATCGGGATGGGCTGCAATGCCAGTTTGCCATTCCGATGGGACGCCGCGAGTGGACGGATCTCACTGCACCGCCGGTTGAGAAATCAGAAATTCCGGAACCGGCAAATGCGCAGAATCGCCCGCAGCGTCCCGTGGCCCTTATTGTCGAGGATGAGCCACTGATCGCCAAACTCACGAAGGATCTATTGGTCGACATCGGCTGCGACGTGATTGGTCCGTTCGCCGTCGAAGACACCGCACTGAAGGCGGCAAATGAATTGGAGTTCGATGTTGCTCTGCTGGACCTGAACATCAATGGCCGCTTCAGCTATCCGGTCGCAAAGGTGCTGGTGTCCAGGCGCATTCCGTTCGCATTCCTGACCGGCTACAATATCGAATCGGTCGATCCGGCGTTCTCTCAAGTGCCGGTGCTGGCAAAGCCGATCGACCCCGGTTCGCTGACGCGCTTTCTGGCAAGCTTGCAGCATCTCCAGCGCGCGGGACAGGCTGACACCTTCACCGATCTGGCGTCCCGCGTCGCAATGACCGGAACAGGATAGGCATGGCTGCGCCTGCGCCCGGTTCCGGACGTCGGCTTTTGAGCCGCTGCCTTCGCGGCCGCATCAATTGCAGCCCTTGCGCAATTCGATGAGCTTCCCATAGGTCTCGCGGAAACGGCGGTAGCCGGCGTCGTAAAGCGCCCTGTTTGACGCGTCCGGCGAGACGACTTCCCCCTGCGTCACGAAATTGGTCACGCCATGCCAGTCGGCCGTGGCGCCCGTGCCGATGGCGGCCACCCATGCCGCCCCCAAGCAGGACCCCGGATGGCCCGTCAAGCGCTGTATCGGCATCTGCAGGATATCGGCAACAATCTGCATCCAGAATCTGGAATTCGAGCCGCCGTCCGACGCCATGTATCGCGTTGTCGCATGGCCCATATCGTTGAGAACTTCGATATGATGGCGGAAGGCATAGCCAAAGCTTTCCAGGAGGGCCCGCCAAACATGCGGCGGTCCGTGGTTGAAACTCAGGCCAAGAATCGAGCCTCGAGCATAGGCGTCGTGAATGGGCGTCTTTTCGCCGAGGAAGTACGGGATCACGTGGACGCCATCGGCGCCGGCCGGCGTTTCGGCCGCCAGGAGGTCTAGATGCTGATGGATTGTGAGCCCGGAACTGGCGGCGGCGGCCTGTTCTCCGGCGGCGAACTTCGCCGCGAACCAATTGAGCGCCGAGCCGCCGGAGGCCATGCAGCCATTCGGCACGTAGAGCCCGGGAATCAGATGATAGTCGAGAAACATCCGGGGATCCGGCGCAATCCTTTCGGTTGCGACCAGGATATCGGCCGACCCGCCAAACTTCAGCAGCACGTCGCCGGTCTTGGTAAGCCCGGCGGCGAAAGCTGACGCGATCAAATCGGCGACGCCGCCGACCACCGGCACGCCATCAGGCAAACCCGTCGCGGCGGACGCCGCGGCGGTCACCCGGCCAAGGATCGCATGGGAGGCGATCTTCGGCGGGACCGCTTCGAGAGGAATATGGGCAAGCTTGAGCAGGCGATCGGAAAGGGCATGAGTTGAGATGTCGACAAACCCCGCCTCCAACGCCCAGTTCTGTTCGACGGCGCGTTCTCCGGTCAGGCGGTGGTTGATATAGTCGTAGGATCCGAACACCGTGGCGATCTTGCCGAAGATTTCCGCTTCGTGCTTTTCCAGCCAGCGGAGCTTGCAGCCGACGAGTTGCTGGTTGATGCCGTTTGCGGCCACGCGAATGAATTCCCTTTCATCGATATCGCGGGCAAAATCCGCCACTTCTGCGGAGCAACGTCCGTCGCTCTGCTGAATCGAGGGCCGCAACAGCTTTCCGGCCTTGTCGAGAAGGACGACCGCCGGAAGCATGCCGGTCACGCCGATGCCCGAGACCTCCCCTGCGGTCACGCCGGCCTGCGACAGGAGCTCCGGCACGAGGGCGCAAACGTTCGCCCACCATTGCTCTGGATCCTCTTCCGCCCATCCCGGATGGCGGGAGGACAAGGTCACCGGCTTGGAAGCAATCGCCAAAACCCGGTTCGGCAGCCCGATCAGGATTCCGATCGTGGACGTCGTGCCGATGTCCAGTCCAAGAAAGTAGCCCATACGCCCCCGCAGGAATCCGCTTCTCGTTGCGCGACCCTAGCGTAGAGGAATTGGACGGCAACCCCCTCAGCCGCGCCGCTTGAAGTACTGCACCGCGCGCTCGTGCCGTTCGGCAGCCTGCCGGCTGGCGAATGTGCCGAGATTGCGCCGCTTGCCGGTCTTGGGATCGGTCTTGCGCGAGTAGAGCCGGTACTTTCCCGATGGCAGTTTTCTGATCATTGCTGGATCTCCGCATCGTTCCGTCGCTTGGAAAAGGCGGCGGGAATGCGATGGTTCCAGCATCCGCTTCACGTCGCCGCTGCTTCCTCCACGATCCACTGCCGGAACAGCAGCACTTCCGGCCGCACATTCGACAGCCCGATGGGCGTCAGCAGGAAATGCGCCTGCTCGATCGGCAACTCCAGGTCGAAGGGCTGGTGCAGCGGCAGGATCTCCATCGCGCGTTGCGCATAGGGGCGCAGCACGATGGTGGCGCCGCTGCTGGCCGCCAGCAGCACCGCGGCGACGGAATTGTCCACGCGCAGCGCCTTGCTCGGCTGCGGCATCGGCAGGCCGATTTCGCGGAACGCTTCGGTCCAGTGGTTCTCATGGCCGACCACATGGATCAGCCGCGTCTCCGCGATCTCCAGCAGGCGCTTTGCCGCGCTGCCCCGCTGCGCCACTTCGCGGTTGCAGACGACGACGGAGGGCTTGTGCCACAGCCGTTCCGCCTCATAGCCGGCCCAGGCGCCGCTGCCGAAACGGATGTCGATATCAGTAGCCTCGTCCGGCTGCGCATCGGCCCAGATGGTGGAAAGGATCAGGATCTCGATCCCCGGATATTCCGCCTGGAAGCGCGGCAGCCGCGCCGCCAGCCATAGGGTCACGAACGACACCGGCGCCCGCACGGTGATCGAGGTCATGCCACTCTGGCCGAACAGCTTGGTGGTGGCCGCCGACAAGTTCTCGAAGGTCCGCCGGACGTCGGGCAGATAGGCGGCGCCCATCTCCGTCAGCCGCAGGCCGCGGGCGAGCCGCTCGAACAGGGCATGGCCCAGATGGCGCTCGAGGGAGCGCACCTGGTGGCTGATCGCGGTCGAGGTCAGGTTCAGATCCGTGGCTGCCTTGGCGAAGCTCATATGGCGGGCGCTGGTCTCGAACGCCCGGAGCCAGTTCAGCGGTGGCAGGCGATAAGTCATGTTGAGGCCCAAGAAAACTTAGGTCTTGGCAGCATAAAGCTTCGCTTGCGTTTATGCACCTATCGCTCAATCCTCTGATTTCAGTATAAAAAAGATAATATGCGCTCTGAGGTCCGGCAAACCGGCCGACAAGCGCTTCCAGGGCCAGGCAATCACCATCGAAATGCGGATCGCGCGTCTCGAGACCTTCAGCACCCGATTCATCGGCTTCGTCCGCGTGACATCGGACAGCGGCGCCCAGGGTTGGGGCCAGCTTTCCACCTACAATTCGGATATCAGCGCCCAGGTGCTGCACCGGCAGGTGGCGCCCTATGCGCTGGGCGCCGATATCTTTCCCATCGATCCGCTGCTCGACCGCATCGAGGAGAAGGAGCACAAATTCCCGGGTTCCTATGTGAAGCGGGCCATGGCCGGGCTGGACACCGCGCTGTGGGACCTGAGAGGCAAGATCGAGCGCAAGCCCGTCGTGGAGCTGCTGGGCGGCAAGCCCGGGCGGCTGCGCTGCTATGCCTCCTCGATGAAGCGCGACATCACAGCCGAGGACGAAGCCGCGCGCTTTCGCCGCCTGCGGGACAAGCATGGCTTCGACGCCTTCAAATTCCGTGTCGGGGCGGAATGCGGCCATGATGTCGATGAATGGCCCGGCCGCACCGAGGCCATCGTGCCGGCGATCCGCCGCGCCCTCGGCCCCGAAGTTTCCCTGCTGGTGGACGCCAACAGCGGCTTCTCACCGGCCCGGGCGATCGAGGTGGGCCGACTGCTGGAGGCCGAGGGAATCGAGCATTTCGAGGAGCCCTGTCCCTATTGGGAACTGGAACAAACCAGGCAGGTGACGGAGGCGCTGGACGTCATGGTCACCGGCGGCGAGCAGGATTGCGAGCTGCCGGTCTGGTGGCGCATGTGCCGGGAGCGGGTGGTGGATATCGTCCAGCCCGACGTGCTCTATGTCGGCGGCATCGGCCGCGCCCTGCGGGTCGCCGCCATGGCGCAGGCGGCCGGATTGCCGGTGACCCCCCACGCGGCCAATCTCGGTTTGGTGACGCTGTTCACCATGCATCTGCTGCCGGCGCTGCCCAACGCGGGCAAATATCTGGAGTATTCCATCGAGGAGGCCGACTACTACCCCTGGCAATATGGCCTCTTCCGCAACGATCCCTACCGGGTGGAGGGGGGTTGCGTGACCGTCCCGAGCGAACCCGGCTGGGGGGTCGAGATCGAGCCGGAATGGCTGGCCCGCTCGGCCTACCAGATCAGCGAGGCGGCATGATCCGGCCGGCGGCTCACCAAACATTCACTTGCCAGCCCTTGGCCGGCGAGTTGATCATGATGGACTGGGCCGGCGGGCGCGCCAAAAGCGACGCCGTCAACCAAGCAAAAAATCGCGGCGGGCTGCGGCCGGGTGTCGGTCCAAGTCCGAACCAGCAAAAATAACTAACAGGCAAGGCAACAACTGAGGAGAGGAGTTTACGCTATGACCAAGCTGACATCCGGCCAGCGTTCCGCGCTGGCTACCGTTTCTGCGGCACGGGCCAGCCGCCGCACCATTCTGAAGAGCGCCCTCGCGTTGGGCGCCGTTGGCGTCGTTGGGCCGATGCTCTCGCGTAATGCATTTTCGTCATCGGGCGAAGTGAACTGGTTCACCTGGGAAGACTACGCGCCGCAGGGACTGCTCGATAAATTCACCGCCGAAAGCGGCATCAAGGTCAACGTTACGACCTATTCATCCAACGAAGACTGCCTGAACAAGCTGAAGGCAGCGGGCGGCAGCGGCTGGGACCTGACATCGCCGTCGATTGCCTGGGTTTCGGCGCATATCGACCAAGGCAGCTTGGCGCCGATCGACGAATCGAAGCTCCCGAATCTCAAGCAGGTGCAACCCAGCTTCCTGGAGCAGACGAAGCAACTTGGCGCTACGAAGGACGGCAAGTACTTCGCGCTGCCCTATGACTGGGGCACCGAGGCGCTCGCCTACAACACCGAGAAGGTGCAGCTCGAGTATGGCAAGGCGTCGTTTGGTGATTTGTGGAAGCCGGAACATAAGGGCCTGATGCTCAGCCGCCAGCGCTCCTCGATGCTGGTGACCGGGCTCTGGATGGAACAAACCGGCGATCTGCCTCCGGGCACCATGCGCAAGGCGTATGACGATGAGGCCGCCTTCGATCTGGGCTACGGCAAGGCTGCGGAGTATGTCGTCGCCAACAAGGCGCAGATCGTCAATTGGTGGAAGGGCACGGCGGATACGCAGTCGGGCTTCGAACAGGATGGCGCGGTCATCGGCCATACCTGGGATGGCCCGATCTTCCAGCTCAAGAACCAGGGCAGGCCCTATAACTACCTGGCGCCGGTCGAGGGGGCGCTGAGCTGGATAGATTCGATTGCCTTGACCTCCGGAGCGGCCAATGTTGAGCAGGCTTATGCCTTCATCAACTGGTCATTCCAGCCGGAGGTGGGTGGAGTCGTCTCCGACGCCACGACCTACAACTCCGTGGTCATCGGGTTCGACGCATTTGTCGCCGATAGTTTCAAGAAGAACTTCGCCGACGCCTATCCCGGCGATGCCATCGCGAAGCTGTGGGTCCAGGGTACGGAGCGCCCCTGGTTCCTGGAGAAGCGCCAGGCGCTGGCAGACAAGATCTCCGCGGCTTAAGCGCGGTGCAGGAATTCCCGTGGCCGGCGTTGAAGTCCGGCCACGGGATGCCCTACGCTGGCCGCAGGTGATCGCCCATGAACAATGACCTTGAATTCATCGAGGTTGTGAAGCGCTTCGGCAGCTTTACCGCCGTGCGCAATCTCAATCTCACCATCAAGCAGGGCGAGTTCTTCTCGTTCCTGGGGCCGTCGGGATGCGGCAAGACCACGATCCTCCGCATGATCTCCGGCTTCATCGAGCCAAGCGCGGGCGATATCCGCCTCGGCGCCCGCTCTTTGGCCGGCCTCGGTCCCAATGTGCGGCCGACGGCGCTGATCTTCCAGAACCTGGCGCTGTTCCCGCTGATGTCGGTGGAAGAGAATATTGGTTTCGGGCTGGAGGTGCGCGGCGTGCCCCTGGCCGAACGGCGGCGCAAAGTCGATGCCATGCTCGACCTGATCGCGCTCCCCGGTTACGCCAGCCGCCGCATCGACGAGTTATCCGGCGGCCAGAAGCAGCGGGTGGCAATCGCCCGCGCGCTGGCCGTGGAGCCGGAGGTCCTGCTGCTGGACGAACCGCTGTCGGCGCTGGATCTCAAGCTGCGGCAGCATATGCGCGCCGAGCTGCGCGCCATCCAGCAGCGCACCGGCGTCACCTTCGTCTACATCACCCACGATCAAAGCGAGGCGCTGGCCATGTCCGACCGGGTCGCCGTGATGAGCCAGGGCCGGATGGAGCAGGTCGGCGTGTCGGCGGAGATCTATAACAATCCGGCAACGGCCTTCGTCGCCTCCTTCGTTGGCGAGAACAATCTGTTCGACGGCCGCATCGTCGCCGTCAGCAACGGTGAGGCGCAGATCGAGACGGCCTTTGGCAGGTTGACCGGCGCCAATCCCAGTAGCCTGAAAGCGGGCGACGAAGGGCTGCTGTTCGTGCGGCCGGAACGCTTGCGGCTGCAGCCGCCGTCGGGCGGCTTCTACAACACCATCGCCTCGACGGTGCTGGGCGAAGTTTTCGAAGGCATACTCGTCAACATCAGCCTGGCGAACCCAGCCGGGACGCCGGTGACCCTGACCATGTCGAACGACGGCGAGGTCCCGGAGATCCGCGAGCAGAGCCGGATCGAGGTGCATTTCGCCGCTGATGATGCGCGCATCCTGCCGCGGGCGGAAATCGCCCATGGGTGAGACGCTCAACCGCTTCGGCCGCGTGGGCCTAGCATTCATTTTCGGCTCGGTGGCGATCTGGATCCTGCTGCTGATCCTGATCCCCCATCTGATGCTGCTCGACTACGCCTTCCATGCAAATCCGGGCTCGGTGAACAAGGGCCTCGTGGGCGATGGGTTCACGCTTTATTCCTTCGGGCCGCTGTTCGATCCCAAGGATGATCTCGCCTTTCAGACCTTTCTCCGTACGCTGCTGACCAGCGGCGTTATCACCGTCATGTCCCTGATCATCTGCTATCCCATCGCCTACTATCTGGCGAAGGTCGCCACGGCGAAGTGGCTGCATATCCTGATGCTCTGCCTGCTGGTGCCGTTCTGGGTCAACGAGGTGCTGCGCGCCTATGCCTGGCGCACGCTGATGGCGCGGCAGGGGCTGCTCAATCAAGTGCTGATTGCCTTGGGCTTCGAGCCTTTCGAGTTCTTCAATTACGAACTGCCGATCCTCGACGCCAACATCGCGCTCTTCGTCGGCCTGGTCTATTCCTACATCCTGTTCATGGTCTTTCCGATGTTCAACGCCATGGAAAGCCTGGACCGCAATCAGGTCGAGGCGGCGCGGGATCTCGGCGCTTCCTGGGCCCGGGTGCACCGTCGCATCGTGATCCCCCATGCCAAGCCGGGCATCGCGTCGGGCTGCATCGTCATGTTCATGCTCTGCGCCGGCTCCTTCATCGTGCCGGTGCTGCTGGGCGGCAGATCCAGCTTCTGGTTCACCCAGGCCATCGAATCGCAGTTCTCGGTGCTGAACTGGAACGGCGGCTCCGCCTACGCGCTGGTGCTGGAATTGGTCTGTCTCGTTTTCGTCGTGGTGATGATGCGTGTCTTCCGCGTCACCCTGCGCGATATCGCGCGCTAGGGGAGGGCCATGGGCAACTACGACAACCTGCTGAAATGGTCGATCCGCGGCTATCTGGCGATCTTCCTCGGCTATCTGCTGTTCCCGCTGCTCTATTTGATGCTGCTGGCCTTCAACACCAGCCGTATCCCGACCCATCGCGATTTCCACTTCACACTCGACTGGTTCGGCGCTGCCTGGGACGACCGGCGCATGTTCGACGGGCTCTATATGAGCCTCCTGATCGCCGTCTTCGTGGTGGTGCTGTCGGTGGCGCTCGGTCTCGGCGGGGCCTTGGCGCTGACCCGGTTGCAGATCAAGGGCAAGGCCCTGCTCTACGCCGTGCTGGTGTCGCCGATCCTGGCGCCGGGCATCGTGCTCGGCATTTCCACCTTCATCTTCTGGAGCCAGCAGGTGGGACTGCGCGCCTCCTGGTGGACGGCGGTGTTGGCCCAGTCCAGCTTCATATCCGCCTACTGCATGCTGATCTTCATCGCCCGGCTGCAGCGCTTCGACACCACGCTGGAGGAGGCGGGCCTCGATCTCGGCGCCAGCCCGCGCCAGGTGTTCTGGCGCATCACCGTGCCCTATATGCGTCCGGCGCTGCTGTCCGCCGCCGGCCTGGCCTTCCTGCAGTCCTTCGAGAACTACACCACCACCTATTTCGCCATCGGCGCGGAACAGACCTTCGCCATCTTCATCGCCAACAAGGTGCGCCAGGGCGTGACGCCGGCGGTGAACGCGGTGGCCGTGGTCCTCGTCGTTACCACCGTGGCCATCGCCATTGCCGCAGAGATCCGCCGCCGCAACGCGGCAAGCCGCGCCATGGAAGCCGCAAGGCTTGCCCAGCAGGCGGATGTGGAGATGGCGGG
>DATKFM010000054.1:0-14098 GCA_035544395.1 Verrucomicrobiia bacterium | reverse complement strand
TCGGCCAGCAGCAGGCTCGGCCGCGTGATGACGGCGCGGGCAATGGCGACGCGCTGCTGCTGTCCGCCGGACAGCGTGGCCGGCAGCGCATCCACATGATCGGCCAGCCCGACCCAGCGCAGCAGCTCGGTCACATGGTCGCGGATTTTGTTCTCAGCCACGCCGGCGACACGCAGCGGCAGCGCCACATTGTCCAGCGCCGACAGGTGGGGCAGCAGGCGGAAATCCTGGAACACCACGCCGACGCGGCGGCGCAGCAGCGGCCGGTCATGGCGCTTGAGCTGATCGATCTCCTGGCCGAACAGATTGACGCGGCCGCTGGTCGGGCGCTGCGCCAGATACATCATGCGCAGCAGCGAGGACTTACCGGCGCCGCTGGCACCGACGATGAAATGGAACGAACCCGGCGCCAGCGTGAAGGAAACCTGCTGCAGGATCGCGGGGCCGTCGCCGTAACGAAGATTTACATTCTCGAAAAGAACCAAGGTGGTTGCCCCCGGTTGCCGCGACCGTCAAAGCTGTGGCCGGAGAATGACATATGCGAGTCCAGCCCGTCCAGAAGGCACCGGCAACGGCTTGGCAGCAGTGGGAAAACTTGCGCGGGCCGCGACTCAGCGATACACCGTGGCTGGCAAGAATGACAGCCATGGCGCCTAGATGATCGTTTCTTGCTCCGCATGCAAGACGCGCTACCTGATCGATGCGACCGTCCTCGGCGAGGCCGGACGTCTCGTGCGTTGCGCAAAATGCCGTCACAGTTGGATGCAGACGCCGCCGGCGGATCAGCCGCGGCGAATCGATGTCGCGCCGCCGCCGCCGCCCGGCTTGCCGCCGGCGCCGAATTTCGGCCTGCCGGTGCGCTATCAGCCGCGCCGCCGCCGTTGGCCGGTGGCGGCCGTCGCAGCCGCGATCGCCGGCCTGATTGTCGGCACCGGCGTCGGCTATTTCGGCCGCGAGAAGATCATGGACACCTGGCCGGCGACCAAGCGTGTCTACGAATTGATCGGCGAGATTGTCGGCGTGCCTACCTCGACGCTCGAGGTGCAGGATGTGCGGCTGGTGGAGCAGCCTCTGGCCGGCCTCACGGTGCTCGTGCTCGAGGGCAAGATCGTCAATAACTCCGACTCACCGCAGTTGCTGCCCGGCCTGCGCGCCAGCCTCCTGGACGCGGAGAAGCGCAGCCTGTTCGATTGGACCTTCGCGGTCGATCAGGATGTGGTCGGCCCCGGCGAGATCGTGCAGTTCCGCACGGAAGCGATCAATCCGCCGGAAGCGTTCGAGCGGTCGCAGATCACCTTCGTCAGAAGCGGGCTGGAATAGCCGCGGCGCTGCGGCGGCTAGAACTGCTTGAGCAGCCGGTCGATATATTCGCGCTCGAGCTTCGGCCGCGAGCGTTCGCTGGCCCGGCGGCGCAGCTCTTCGAGAATCTCCTGCGCCCGCTGCATATCCGGCTGGTCGGGAATCTCCACATTGCCGAGAAGATCGTCCATGCCATTGCCGTCGCGGTTGAGCGGATCGTCGCCGAGTCCGTTCTGGTTGCGCGGATCCTGACCCTGCTGGCCTTGCAAGGCCTGGGCCATGGCGTTGCTCATCTCCTGCATGGCCTGCTGGAGCTCGGTCAGCGCCTGGGATTGCGGCTGCAGCGCATCCTGCGGCCGGCCCTCGCCCAGCGCCTTTGAGGATTCCCGCATGTTGTTCTCGGCGCGGCCGAGCGACGGCGGCACTTCGCCGAACATGTCGGCATAGTCGCGCATCATCTGGCCGGTCGCGTCCCGCAGCGCCTCCTGCTGCTGTTTTCGCTGCGCGGCGCCCTTCATGGGTTCATCGCCTTCCTGCTGCTGCTGGGAGTCGCGGAAGGTCTGATCCATCAGCTCCTGCTGCTTGTCCATGAGCTGGTCCATGTCTTCCAGCATCTGCATGGCTTTTTCCATGTCTTCGCTCATGTTGCCGGCCGTCTGCTGGGTCTGCAGGCTTTCCAGCATCTGTTGCATCTGCGCCAGAAGCTCGCGGGCGGCATCGCGATTGCCCGCTTTCGCCATCTCGCGGGCGCGCTCGAGCATCTTCTGCAGATCCTCGCGGCGCATCTCCACGGTGTTGGAGTTCATCTGCGGCCGCGAGCGCGGGCCGCGCGGCTCCCGCTCCATCTTTTCCTTCAGGGCATCGACATAGCGGTCCATCGCCTGCTGAAGCTCGTCCATCAGCTTCTGCACTTCCTCGTCGGAGGCATTGTTGGCCAGCGCCTTTTGCAAGGCATCCTGCAGCGTGCGGAGCTGCTTTTCGGCCATGGCGAACTCGCCTTCCTCGATGCGCAGCGCCAGGTCCCATAGCAGGTCGACGACGCTCTGGATCTCCTCCTCCCGCTTGGCATCTGTGATCAGTTGCGAATTCGTGGCGATTGCCAGGCGATCGATGGCGATCTCGAATGCCAGCACGGCGGTCAAGTCGTCATTGTAGAGCTGCGGCTGGGCGCCAATGCTGTAGAGGCGCCGGGCGACACTCTCCGCTTCCGCAGGCGTGTTCATCAGATGCTTGCGCTGTTCGGCAACCGCCCGCGCCACGGGATGATTGAACTGCCGCTCCGGCAGGGTGGCCTTGACCCAGGCGCTGCGGCCGGTCTGACCCAGGGCGTCGGTGGCGGAAAGCTGGATCTCGACCGGCAGGCCGGCCCAGGGATGGGGCGTCAGGTCGTGGAAGCTCGCCTGCTGCGCCTTCTTCGGATCGACGCCCGGCAGCGGCAGCCGCAGGTCGATCTGCGCGATGCCGCCCGGCCCCGTCTGCTTGTCGGCGCGGCGGATGGTGGCGTTCACCGACTGGATGCCATAGTCGTCAGCCGCCTTGTAGATCAGCCGCAGCGCGAAGCGCTCGCTGGCGCCCGGCTGTGCGGCGAACTCGATGGAGGGCACATTGTCGGGCACGATGACGACAGGCCAGCCAGCGATCTCCTGATCTTCGACGGCGACGCCGAGCCGCGTGCCGGCCTTGATCTCGCCCTTGCCCTGGAAGGTGCCGGGCTCCAGCGGCTCGAAGGCTACCTTGCCGTCGCCCAGCAACAGCGTCGGCGTTTCCGACAGGCCCTGAAGCTGCGCCAGCACGAGGCTGCCGGTGGGGATATGGATCTCGGCCGGCGCCGCCTGCGCCGTGCTGTCGCCAGCATCGGCCAGTGGGCTCTTTTCCAGGAACAGCGGCGCCACATTGGTGTAGGCCGGCGGCGTGATCGACAAGGTCACCGTCACGCCTTCGCCAAAATCGAAGCCGGAAAGGGTCGGCACGAACGACCGTGTGATCCGCTCCGGCGCGTCCTTCCAGCCGACGATCAAGGCCACGATCAGCAGCAGGGCGAGAATCGCGCGCAGGGCGAACGGATCTTTCGCCACGATATTCGGATGCGGCGCGCCGATGCGCAGATTGCCGAGCTCCGACTTGGTGCGGCGCCGGTAGAATTCCCAAAGTGCCGCGGCCTCGGGATCGGTGTTGCCGGTGGCCAGCTTGTCCTCGATCCGGGTCAGCGGCCGGTGTTCCAGCTCGTTCACCTGTTCCAGGCGGCGGATGGCCTCCTTCCGGCTCGGCCGCCGCAGCCCGGGAATGAGCCAGCCGATGGCGTAGGCGAAAGCCAGGCCGAAGCCGATCAGGATGGCGAGATGAAGCCAGCCATTGAGGGCCGGGAGCAGCGAGAACAGCGAGACGATCAGGAAGGTGGCGACGACACAGAGCGCGGGCCACAGGCAGAACCAGATGCGCTCCCACCACAGGGCCAGGCGTGCGCCATAGATGCGGTAGCCCGGCGACAGGCTACTTTCGGTGCGGCGGTCCTGCGATGTCTGCCGATAGTCTATCGGGGGGCTCCATCATTTCTTGGCCTTGCCGCCGGCGGCAAACCAGCCCGGCAACCGGTCCCGGCCAATCATATCAGCATAGGTCGGGCGGGGGCGAACAATCGCAAATTCGTTACCGTTTACCATAACTTCCGGGGCCAGCGGCCGCAGATTGTAGGATGAGGCCATGACGGCACCATAGGCCCCTGTCGAAAATATGGCGAGCAGATCGCCGGACGCCAGGGGCGGCATCGGCCGTTGCTCAGCGAAGATGTCGGTGCTCTCGCAGATCGGGCCGACGATATCCACCTTGCGGCTCTGGCCACCGGGCGCGGCCTGCACCACCGGCACGATGTCGTGATAGGCCTCGTAGAGCATTGGGCGGATCAGGTCATTCATCGCTGCGTCGGTGATGATGAAGGTGCGGTTCACCCCCACCTTCACATAGGTGATGCGGGTGACCAGGATGCCCGCATTGCCGATCAGCCGGCGCCCAGGCTCGAAGATGACGGGCAAGCCCAGCTTGCCGACCGTCTGCTCGACGATTCCAGCGTATTCGGCAAGTGAGGGTGGATTCTCGCTGTCATAGGCGATGCCTAGGCCGCCGCCGAGATCCAGATGCTTCACCGGCAGGCCACTCTGCTTGAGTTCGACCGCCATGGCCGCGAGCTTGCCGAAGGCGGCGCGATAGGGCGACAGGTCGGCGAGTTGCGAGCCGATATGCAGCGCGAGACCCACCGGCTCCAGGCCGGGTGCCTCCGCTGCCTGGGCATAGGCGGCCGCTGCCTGGCTGAGCTCGATGCCGAACTTGTTCTCGGATTTTCCGGTGGAGATCTTGGCGTGGGTGCGGGCATCCACATCGGGATTGAGCCGCAGGGCTACCGGCGCCCGCTTGTTCTTGCTGACGGCGACCTGGTTGAGCAACTCCAGCTCCGGGATCGATTCGACGTTGAACTGCAGGATGCCGACATCCAGCGCCGCCGCCATTTCCGCCGCGGTCTTGCCGACGCCGGCGAAGACGATCTTGTCGGCGGGAACGCCGGCGGCGAGCGCGCAATGCATCTCGCCGGCCGACACCACATCGGCGCCAGCGCCAAGGTCCAGAAGCGTGCGCATCACAGCCAGGTTGTTGTTGGCCTTCAGCGAGTAGCAGATCATATGCGGGATCTTGGCGAAGGCCGCATCGAAAGTGCGGTATTCGTCCCGCAGCGCCGCCGTGGAATAGCAATAGAACGGCGTTCCGACTGTTTCGGCGGCGCGCGCGACGCCGACGGCTTCAGCATGGAGCTGGCCGTCCCGGTATTGGAATGCACTCATAGGGAGTCGGGATCCGGATATTGCTTGGGGAATTGGTCGGTCTCGCCATTGGGCAATTCGGGGTCGCCCTTCTTGCCGCAGCCGGCCGGCAGCAGCGCCAGCGCGGCGATCAGCAGCACGGCGCAGCGGCCCAGCCAAAGCGTGCGGTTCCTGTCGGCCATAGGTCCTTACCTCAATCCCGAAGACGCTTCCGGGCCCGGGCGATCGCCTCGCGCACCCGGCCCGGCGCCGTGCCGCCATAACTTGTGCGGCTGGCGGCCGAATGGTCAACGCTCAACACGTCGATGACGGCGGCGATGATCCGGGGCTCGACCGCCTGCATCTCGGCCAGCGGCAGGTCCTTGAGCTCGCAGCCCTTCTGCTCCGCCTTGCGGACGATGGCGCCGGTGGCGTGGTGAGCCTCGCGGAAGGGCAGCTTCAACTCCCGCACCAGCCAATCGGCCAGGTCCGTCGCGGTGGCATATCCGGCCCGGGCGGCATCGGCCATGCGGGCGGGCGCCGCCTTGAGGTCGCGGATCATGCCGGCCATGGCGGCGACCGATAGCGACAGATTGTCGGCCGCGTCGAAGGTCGGCTCCTTGTCCTCCTGCATGTCCTTGCCATAGCTGAGCGGCAGACCCTTCATGACGATCAGCAGGGTGTTCAGCGCGCCGATGATCCGGCCGGCCTTGCCGCGCACCAGTTCGGCGGCGTCCGGGTTCTTCTTCTGCGGCATGATCGAGCTGCCGGTGGTGAAGGCGTCGCTGAGGATGACGAAGCGGAAGCCGTCGCTCATCCAGAGCACGATCTCCTCGGCTAGGCGCGACAGGTGGGTGGCCAGGATGGCCCCGGCCGCCAGGAACTCGAGGGCGAAATCCCGGTCGGATACCGAATCGATCGAGTTCTCGGTCGGCCGTTCGAAGCCCAGCGCCTTGGCGGTCGCCTGGCGGTCGATCGGAAACGACGTGCCGGCCAGCGCTGCCGCACCCAGCGGGCATTCGTTGAGCCGCCGCCGGCCGTCCCGCAGCCGGCTGCGGTCCCGCTCGAACATGGCCACATAGGCCATCAGATGGTGGCCGAAGGTCACCGGCTGGGCCGGCTGCAGATGGGTGTAGCCGGGCATTACCGTCGCGGCATATTCCTCGGCCCTGTCGAGCAGGGCGGCCAGCAGGTCGGTGAGCTGCCCGTCCAGCCCGTCGATGGCGTCCCGCACCCAAAGGCGGAAATCGGTGGCTACCTGGTCATTGCGCGACCGCGCCGTATGCAGGCGGCCGGCCGGCTCGCCGATGATCTCCTTGAGCCGCGCCTCCACATTCATGTGGATGTCTTCCAGCGCCGTCTTGAAGGTGAATTTCCCGTCCTCGATCTCCTTCAGGATCTGGTCGAGGCCGAGCTCGATGGCCGCACCGTCCTCGGGGCGCAGGATGCCCTGGCGGGTGAGCATTGCGGCATGGGCCTTGGACCCGGCGATATCCTGGGCAAACAAGCGCTTGTCAAAATCGATGGAGGCGTTGATACGCTCCATGATCGCTGCTGGCCCAGCGGCAAAGCGGCCGCCCCACATGCTGTTGGCGTCGGCGGCGGGCTTGGCTTTCGGATCTGACGTCATGGGCTGTGTTTCACGCGGGGCAAGGGCGGATTGATGAGCAAGCGTTTAGTGGCGATTGGGGCGGTCCTGGTGGTTCTGGCCGGCGCCGTCATCGCCGTTGCCACCTACAGTAACAGGGATTCTGCGGATGGCACCGGGGCGGGAAACCTGACGGAACCGCCAATTACCGGCGCCATGGCGCAATTTATCTTGTCCAAGCCGCCACGGCCAGCGCCGGTGGCGGAGTTTCAGGATGCCGACAACAACAGCGCCAGCCTGCTGGATTTCGGCGGCAAGGTGGTGCTGCTGAACGTCTGGGCCACCTGGTGCGCCCCCTGCGTCGAGGAGATGCCGGCGCTCGACCGGCTGCAAGCGGAGCTGGGCGGCGAAGGCCTGGTCGTGGTGCCGCTGTCCATCGACCTGCAAGGCGCCGCGGTGGTGCGGCCTTTCTATGAGAAGCACGGGATCAAGCATCTCGGCATCTATGTCGATTTCACCAACAGCTTCTCAAAGCTGATCGGCGTCGATGCCGTGCCGTCAAACCTGCTGATCAGCCGGGATGGGCTGTTCGTGGGCAAGCTGATCGGCAATGCGGATTGGGATTCGCCGGAGGCCAGGGCCCTGCTGCGGCACTATCTGGCGCAGCCGGCGCCATAAGGCGATGAGCGCAAAACAATAGCGGCCCGTAATTGTCGGGCCGCTGGTTTCGTCCGGTATCGGGAGGCGGCGGCCGGCTACTGGCCGAGCAGGCTCGAGAGATCGAAGGCGATGGCGATCTGCACCGCGAAAGCGACCACGAAGGCCACGCCGATGAAGATGCGCTCCTCGGCGGAACTCAGGGGGCGCGAGGACTTGCGCTTCGTCCGGGTGCTGTCGGAATTGTTCGTGGCTGGGCGCGACATGATGCTGCTCGTCATATTCAAGGTCAGTTTGGCTTTCGATTTCCCCGGATCGGGAGCGGCGAACCGCGTCCGATCTCACATGTACAAGATAAAGATTAGTACGGCGTAAATGCGAGTGACCGGCATCACAAGAAAGGCGGAAATTGGGCGTTTTTCTGGCGGCGAGCCCGCATCATCGCACTACCTGTGATGACGATCACAGGTTGCAGGCTCGCACAGCGCGGCTGAACCGGGGGTGAATGGACGCAGGCGGCCGAATCAGCCGCACGGATGGCCGCTGATCAGCGGCGCCCCAGATGCCGGGTGTGAGTTTGAAAGGCCCAGGCGGCGAAAATCGGCCCCTGGGCTGGCGTTTGGATTGGTTAGCGCGTGGGGACGGGCGTGCCCGAGCTGTAGTCGTAGAAACCGCGATTGACCTTGCGGCCCAGCCAGCCGGCTTCGACATACTTAACGAGCAGCGGGCAGGGACGATATTTGCTGTCCGCCAAACCCTCATACAGCACCTGCATGACCGCGAGGCAGGTATCCAGGCCGATGAAGTCGGCCAGTTCCAGCGGGCCCATGGGATGGTGAGCGCCCAGCTTCATGGCGGTGTCGATCGCTTCCACCGAACCGACGCCTTCGTAGAGCGTGTAGACCGCCTCGTTCAGCATCGGCAGTAAGATGCGGTTAACGATAAAGGCCGGGAAGTCCTCGGCCGGCGCCGGGGTCTTGCCCAGCTTCACCGCCATCTCGCGGACCGCGGTGTAGGTGGCGTCATCGGTGGCGAGGCCGCGGATCAGCTCCACCAGCTCCATCAGCGGCACCGGGTTCATGAAATGCATGCCCATGAACTTTTGCGGCCGGTCCGTGGAGGTCGCCAGCCGGGTGATGGAGATCGACGAGGTGTTCGAGGCGACGATGGCCTCGGGTTTCAGCACAGGGCAGAGCGCCTTGAAGATCTGTTTCTTGACGTCTTCCTTTTCGACCGCGGCCTCGATGACGATGTCGCAGTCCTTCAGCAGGGCGTATTCCGTGCCGACTGTGATCCGGCCCAGGGCGGCGGTCTTGTCGGCCTCCTTGATCGTGCCGCGCTTGATCTGGCGGGCCATATTCTGGTCGATGATGGACTTGGCCTTGTCGAGCTGGGTCTTGTCGACATCCACCAGCTTGACGTCATAGCCCGCCAGCGAGCTGACATGGGCAATTCCGTTGCCCATCTGACCGGCGCCGATGACGCCAACCTTCTGGATCATGGCTCGGCTCTCCTTCCCGGAAGCGGATTGGGTATCAAGGGGCATTACTTGGACAGCTCGGCTTCGAGTTCCGGCACCGCCGTGAACAGGTCCGCCACCAGCCCATAGTCGGCGACCTGGAAGATCGGCGCCTCCTCGTCCTTGTTGATGGCGACGATGATCTTGCTGTCCTTCATCCCCGCCAGATGCTGGATGGCGCCGGAGATGCCAATGGCCACATAGAGGTCCGGAGCCACGATCTTGCCGGTCTGGCCGACCTGGTACTCGTTGGGCACGAAGCCGGCATCGACGGCCGCGCGCGAGGCGCCGACGGCGGCCTTCAACTTGTCGGCCACTTTCTCCAGCATCTTGAAGTTCTCGCCGGCCTGCATGCCGCGTCCGCCGGAGATGACGATGCGGGCCGAGGTCAGCTCGGGCCGCTCGGAGCGGCTGAGTTCCTGGCCGACGAAATTCGACAATCCGGTATCGCCGGCGCCGCCGATGCTTTCGACGGCAGCGCTGCCGCCTTCGGCAGGTGCGGCGTCAAAGCCGGTGCCGCGCACAGTGATGAACTTGATCTTGTCCGACGACTGCACGGTGGTGATGGCGTTGCCGGCATAGGTGGTGCGGACGAAGGTGTCCGGCGACTCGACACCGATGATCTCGGAAATCTGCGCCACATCCAGCAATGCCGCGGCGCGGGGCATGGCGCTCTTGGTGACGCTGGTGACCGGCGCCAGCACATGGCTGTAGGACGGCGCCAGCTTGACCAGCAGCGCGGCGACATTCTCGGCCAGCCCATGGGCATAGGCGGCATCGTCGCACAGCAGCACCTTGGCCACGCCCGGCAATTTCGCGCCGGCATCGGCCGCAGCCTTGCAGCCGCTGCCGGCAACCAGCAGATGGATCTCGCCGCCGACCTTCTGCGCCGCGGTCAGGGCATGGAGCGTCCCTGCCTTCAGCGCCGTGTTGTCGTGCTCGGCAATCAGAAGAGTGGCCATGGTCAGATCACCTTCGCTTCATTGCGCAGCTTGTCGACCAGCTCGGCCACGCTCTTCACCTTGATGCCGGACTTGCGCGTCGGCGGCTCGGCCACCTTGAGTGTCTTCAGCCGCGGCGCCACATCGACGCCCAGGGCATCGGGTGTCAGAGCCTCGATCGGCTTTTTCTTCGCCTTCATGATGTTGGGCAGCGAGGCATAGCGCGGCTCGTTCAGCCGCAGATCCGTGGTCATGACCGCCGGGAGCTTCAGGGAAATGGTCTCCAGGCCGGCATCGACCTCGCGAGTCACCGTGGCGTCGCTGCCGTTGGGCACGATCTTCGAGGCGAAGGTGGCCTGAGGCCAGCCCAGCAGGCCCGCCAGCATCTGGCCGGTCTGGTTGCAATCGTCATCCACCGCCTGCTTGCCCAGCAGCACAATCTGCGGCTGTTCCTTTGCGGCGACCGCCTTGAGCAGCTTCGCGACCGCCAGCGGCTGCAGCTCCACGTCGGTCTGCACATGGATGCCGCGATCGGCGCCCATGGCCAGCGCGGTGCGAATCGTTTCCTGAGCGGACGCGCCGCCGCAGGAGACGGCGACGATCTCAGTGGCCTTGCCGGCCTCTTTCATGCGTATCGCCTCTTCGACGGCGATCTCGCAGAACGGATTCATGGCCATCTTCACATTGGCCGTTTCGACGCCCGTGCCGTCGGCCTTGACCCTGACTTTAACGTTGGCATCGATGACGCGTTTGACCGCGACCAGAACCTTCATGGCGACCCTTGGATTAGATGAGTTACGACCGGCAACTTTCTTGCAGAGCAGCAACGCGCGAAACGGCGCTTGCGCGGCATTCTGCTTATGTACTTCGCGGGTGCACAATAGGTTTGGCGGCCCGGTGTGTCAACGCGGCCAGCGCCTTGAAAAGCCGGTGAATTCGCGGCTTTGCGGGTGTTTTGAGGGCGGTGGCGGCCGATTTCCGGCCAATGCCGAGGTTGGCGTGCCGGGGAAGGCGGAGAAAACCGGGTATACGACCGGTTCGAGGCCCCAGGCGACGCCAGGGCCCTGAAATGCCCTAGGGCTGCGTGAAAGACAGCTCGATCTTGCCGATCCGCGAGCCTTTCGGGGTTGTCATTGGAATGACAGCCCGATTGTCGGCGATCTTGCCTTCGGCTTTGAATTCTCGGGCAGCTTCACCCTCTTCCGCGCTGAGTATGCGTCCGGTGATCGACACGCTGTCGCCCTGGATGTCACCGATGAAGGAAAGGCGGGCGCCTTCGAAATCGAACCGCTGGTCGTAGATCTTGCGGGAACCCATGGCATCGACCTTGAACGACGGGCCGGCACGGTTGACCGTCACCTGGAACTGCATTTCCGCCGGCTCGACGGCCGTCAGGTAGAAATACAGGGCCTGGCCGATCAGAAAAACGGCAATAGCGAAGAGAATAATTTCCGTCCAAGTCCGTTTGCGGCTGTGTTCCGACATCTTCTCTGATCCCACAAGACACCGCCGGCGGGCGGCAAGCTGCAATCCCCAGGGCGTGCCGGACCAGCCGGGAAGGCGGTCAGCTTTCGTCGCGGGTCGCGCCCGGCTGCCACAACACGTCTCGTTTGCCGTTGCCGTTGAGGACGCGGGCCAGCACGAACAGATGGTCGGAGAGCCGGTTGATGTACTTGATCGCAGCGGGGTTAATATTCTCTTTACCAGCCAGCAGGGTCATGTCCCGTTCCGCACGGCGGACAATGGTGCGGGCCAGGTGCAGATGGGCGGCTCCGGCGCTGCCGCCCGGCAGGATGAAGGAATTGAGCGGCGCCAGCTTGGCGTTCATGCGGTCAATCTCCCGTTCCAGACGGGTGACTTGCGCGTCGATGATCCGCAGCATCGGCCCTTTGGGCGGCGGCGTGTCCGGCCGGCAGAGATCGGCGCCGAGATCGAACATGTCGTTCTGGATCCGGGCCAGCATCTTGTCGGCCTCGCCCTTGGTGTGCAGCCGCGCGACGCCGATCGCCGCATTGGCCTCGTCCACCGTGCCGTAGGCGGCGACGCGCAGATCATGCTTGGCCACCCGCGCGCCATTGCCGAGCGAGGTTTGCCCCTTGTCGCCGCCGCGGGTGTAGATGCGGGTGAGTTTCACCATGGCGGATAAGCAGGCTTCAGCGGCTGGCGAGGAACAGGGCGATCAGGATCAGGGCGATGGTGATCGCCTGGAACAGGACGCGGAACCGCATGAACAGGTTGCCGTACTTGCGGTTGAATTCGCCGCCGCGGGCCATGGAGAAGAGTCCGAGGAACAGCACGGCGATCGTGGCGATGCCGGCGATGATGATGAAGGACATATTCATGTTCGCCGAATATAGGGGCAGCGGCAGCGGCGGGCCAGAGACTTGGCGGTGCGCCGCAGGCTATACCACGCCGATGAGGCGCGGCAGAGAGGCCATATCCTCGAACAGTTCGCCGCCGGCGCGGCGCATGCCCGGACGGTCCACATAGGCGGCGGCGGCATAGGCCATGACCCGCATGCCCGCGGCAACACCGGCGGTGACGCCCGCGACCGAGTCTTCGACCACAATACAGTCGCCGGGTTTGGCGCCCATGGATTTGGCGGCGTGCAGGAACAAGTCCGGCGCCGGTTTGCCGTTCTTGACCATGGCCGAATTGTAGATGCGCCCGGCCACCCGGGGCATCAGGCCGGAAGAGCCCAGGGTAATATCCATCTTCGCCATCTCGCCTGACGACGCGACGCAATAGGGAACGCGCGCGTTGTCCAACTCGTCGAGGGCTTCGAAGATGCCGGGAATCGGCGGCACGCCATGGCGGCGCAGCGTTTCGTGGGCGGCGTCGTGCCAGGCCTCGACCCAGCCCTCGGGCACCGGACGGCCCAATGCGGCCTCGATCACCTCGACGCAGGATTTGGTGGAGCGGCCGAGGAATTTCTGCATGCATTCCTCCATGGACCAGTCCAGCCCGAGGCCGCGCACCATGTCGTTCTCGGCCTGAAAGGCAATGGTCTCGCTATCCACGAGCACGCCGTCGCAATCGAAGATGACGAGCACAAATCACCGTGAAAGTTTCTTGGGCCAGAGGCGCGGATTAGTAGCTGCAAACCGCAAGCTGCGTCCAGATCGTAGAAATCCGAACGCTGCGGCTAATTCCGCCCGCTCAGCAGCCCCCGCGCGATTACCTGTGCCTGGATCTCCGCGGCGCCCTCGAAGATGTTGAGGATGCGGGCGTCGCAGAGGACGCGGGAGATGGCGTACTCTTCGGCATAGCCGTTGCCGCCATGGACCTGCAGCGCGTTGTCGGCGTTGGCCCAGGCGACGCGGGCTGCAAGCAGCTTGGCCATGCCGGCCTCGATGTCGCAGCGCTTGTCGGAGTCCTTCTGGCGCGCGGCGAACCAGGTGAGCTGGCGCGCCACCATTGTCTCCACCGCCATCCAGGCCAGCTTGTGGGCGACCCGGGGGAATTCATAGATCGGCTTGCCGAACTGCACGCGGCCCTTGGCATAGGCGTGGCCGAGCTCCATCGCATTTTGCGCCACGCCGACGGCGCGCGCCGCGGTCTGCACGCGTGCTGATTCGAAGGTGGCCATGAGCTGCTTGAAGCCCTGGCCCTCGATGCCGCCCAGCAGGTTCTCCGCCTTCACCTCGAAGCCATCGAAGGCCAGCTCGAATTCCTTCATGCCGCGATAGCCGAGCACGCGGATCTCGCCGCCGGTCATGCCCTTTGCCGGAAACGGGTTCTCTTCCGTGCCCCGCGGCTTTTCCGCCAGGAACATGGAAAGGCCGCGATAGCCGGCCTCGTTGGGATCGGTGCGCGCCAGCAGCGTCATCACATCGCTGCGCGCCGCATGGGTGATCCAGGTCTTGCTGCCGGTGATGCGATAGCTGTTGCCGTCGCGCACGGCGCGGGTGCGCAAGCTGCCGAGGTCGGATCCCGTGCCGGGCTCGGTGAACACTGCCGTCGGCAGGATCTCGCCGGACGCCAGCCTGGGCAGCCATTTCTGCTTCTGCGCCTCGGTGCCACCGAGGCGGATCAGCTCGGCGGCGATCTCGCTGCGGGTGCCCAGCGAGCCGAGGCCGATATAGCCGCGCGACAGCTCCTCCGTCACCACGCACATCGCCAGCTTGCCGAGACCGAGCCCGCCGTAGTTTTCCGGCACCGTCAGGCCGAAGATGCCGAGCTCCGCCAGCGCCTCGATCACCGACATCGGGATGTAGGCGTCCTGCCGGTGCCACTCATGGGCATCGTCGCGATGATCGTCGGCGAAGCGGCGGAATTGTTCCCGGATCATGGTCAGGGAGTCGTC
>DATKFM010000053.1:0-9597 GCA_035544395.1 Verrucomicrobiia bacterium | reverse complement strand
GGTGGACTATCTGAAGCCCGCGCGGCTCGACGACCTGCTGCAGGTGGAGACGCAAATCACCAATGTCGGCGGCGCGTCGCTCGAGGCGCTGCAGACTGTCAAGCGCGACGGCGAGGATCTGGCGCGGCTCAGGGTCAAGCTCGCCTGCTTGAACCAGGCCGGCCGGCCGGCGCGGCTGCCGGAGCGGATCCACGAAGCACTGCAGAATTTTTCCCATTCCCATTCTTCGTAACGGGGGCATCGACCGATAATGGCTACCGATTTTATCCAACTCGCCCAGAACGCCACCGGCACCGTGCAGTCGGTTCCCACCGAGCCGGTGACGGCGGTGCCAACCATGCCTCTCGACGTCGCGCAGATGCCGGGGACCGAGAGCGCCTACGATTTCAGCCTGGTCGGCCTGTTCTGGCAGGCTGATATCGTGGTGAAGGTGGTGATCGTCATGCTGATCCTCGCCTCGTTCTGGAGCTGGGCCATCATCTTCTCGAAGATGATCCGCATGCGCGGCCTGCGCGGCCGCGCCAAGCAGTTCGAGGAAAGCTTCTGGTCCGGCGGCTCGCTGGAGGAGCTGTTCGATCGCCTGGGCAACAAGCCGCCCGATCCCCTGTCCTCGATCTTCGTCGCGGCGATGCGCGAGTGGCGCCGCTCGGCAGCCAAGGGCCTGTTGACCACGACCGAACTCAAGGCGGGCCTGAAGGAACGCATCGAGCGGGTGATGGATATCACGCTCGGCCGCGAGATGGAGCAGCTCGAGCGCCATATGGGCTTCCTCGCCTCGGTTGGCTCCTCGGCGCCGTTCGTCGGCCTGTTCGGCACTGTCTGGGGCATCATGAACAGTTTCGCCTCCATCGCCGCCGCCAAGAACACCAGCCTCGCTGTGGTGGCGCCGGGCATCGCCGAGGCGCTGTTCGCCACCGCGCTCGGCCTCGTCGCCGCGATCCCCGCGGTGCTCGCCTATAACAAGCTGTCGGGCGATATCGGCCGCTATGGGTACCGCCTCGAAGCCTTCGCCGGCGAGTTCAACGCCATCCTGTCCCGACAACTGGAGGAGCGTCGCTAATGGCCGCCCGTCTCAATGCCGGCGGTGTCACGCACCGCTATAGCCGCCGCAGCCGCCAAGGCCGGATGTCCGACATTAACGTGACGCCGCTGGTCGACGTCATGCTGGTGCTGCTGATCGTGTTCATGGTCACCGCGCCGCTGCTCAATTCCGGCGTCGAGCTCACGCTGCCGAAGAGCGAGGCGCCGCCCCTGAATCAGCCGGAAGAGCCGCTGGTGATCTCCGTCGACAAGACCGGCGCCATCTTCATCCAGGAAACGGCGGTGACGCTGGAAACCCTGGCGCCCCGCCTGCTGGCGATCACCGAGAACAAGCCGGACACCACGATCTATGTGCGCGGCGACCAGTCGATCAATTACGGACGCATGATCGAGGTGATGGGGCTGCTCACCGGTTCCGGTTTCACCAAGCTTTCGCTGGTGACGGAGGCGGCCGACAAGCCGCTGGCACCGGCCGGCGAGACCCAAGGTAACTGAGGCGCTTCGACCGACATGCGTGACGGCGTACTCCTTTCCGGCACCCTGCACGTTGTCGTGCTGCTGTTGGTGCTGTTCGGGCTCCCCTTCTTCTGGGAGCCGGAGACAGTGCACATGACGGCGACGCCGATCACCGTCGTCACGTCCGATCAGCTCACCGCACCGAAGGTGGCGCAGGAGAAGCCGAAGGAAGAGGTGAAGGAAGCGCCGCCGGTGATTCCGCCGGCTCCTCCAGCGCCGACGCTGCCCGAACCGGAAGTCGCGCCGGAACCGATGGCGGCTCCCGTGGAGACGGAAAATCAAACGCCGCCCGTGGAAGCGCCAAATCCCGAAATCCAGGAAAGCGCCAATCCGCAGGAAGAGGATATACCGGATCCGGTGATTGCCGAGCCGCCGCCGGAGCCGCCGCCGCCGGAACCCGTTCCGGTTCCCGTTCCCACCGAGCAGGTTGCGGAAGTACAGGATGTGCCGTTGCCGCCGCAAAAGCCGGCGCCGCCGAAAAAAACGAAAGTCGAAAAGAAGGACAAGGATAAGCCCGTGAACGACGAGCAGTTCCTCGACTCCCTGGTCGATAAGCTTGCCAAGGAACAAACCGCTGCGGTGCCGCCGACGCCAGAGGAAACGCCCGCCGAAGTGCCGCAGACCGAGGGCATTCCCCAGCGCTTGCCGGCCGGCGAAGAGGATGCATTGCGCAACTACATCCGCAATTGCTGGGCTTGGCCCGGGGGCGGTTCCGGTTCGGAGGAATTCGCGGTCACGCTGGAGATCGAGCTCAACCAGGACGCGACTCTGCGCGATGTGCAGATCGCCCGCGCCGATCGCGGTCGCATGGGCGACCCCGTCTACAAGTCGTTCGCCGAAAGCACCCGCCGCGCGGTGCAGAAATGCGGCGTGAACGGCGCCGTCTTCCCGATCAACTTGCAGCGCGACTATGCGGTCTGGGGCCTGATCAAGGCCACATTCCGGCCCACGGACTTCAATTGAGGGAACGAGCAAACGGCCATGCGCGTTGCATTGGTGGATTTCATGCGGTTCCCCGGGAATCGCGTCGACCGGCTTTGAAGGTTTGAATTTTGATGAGGAGACACAGCACAATGAAAATACCAGCCTCATTCGCAAGGCTTGCTGTCTTGCTGCTGGCGCCGCTGATGCTGATGGCATCCCAGGCGCAGGCGGTTGTCGAAATCGATATCTCGAACCCGCCGGCCAATCCGCTGCCCATCGCGGTCACCGATTTCGCCGGCGGTTCGGCGCAAGCCGGCGATCTCGGAGCGCAGATCTCCGCGGTCATCGCCGCGGATCTCGAGAGGTCCGGCCTGTTCCGGCCGATCGACCGCGCCGCCTTCATCCAGAACGCGGCCGAACTTCAGGGCGTGCCGCGCTTCGGCGATTGGCGGCTGATCAATGCCGAGGCGCTGGTGTCGGGCGTCGTTTCGCAGCAGGCCGACGGCCGCTTGCGGGTCGAGTTCCGGCTGTGGGACGTGCTGGCGGAGCAGCAGATGGCTGGTCTCGCGCTTACAGCGCCGGCGAGCAACTGGCGCCGGATCGCCCATCGCGTCGCCGATGCGATCTACACCCGCATCACCGGCGAGGACGGCTATTTCGACTCCCGTATCGTCTATGTGTCGGAGACCGGCCCCGCGACCAACCGGGTCAAGCGGCTGGCGATCATGGACCAGGACGGCTTCGGCCATAAGTTCCTGACCAACGGCAAGAACCTGGTGCTGACGCCGCGCTTCTCGCCCTCGACCCAGGAGATCACCTATCTCTCCTACGTCAACAACAGGCCGCGAGTACATCTGCTGAACCTGGAGACCGGCCAGCAGGAAGTGCTCGGCGATTTCCCGGGCATGACGTTCGCGCCACGTTTCTCTCCTGATGGTCGGCGCGTGGTCATGAGTCTCGCCGCCAGCGGCAACACCGAGATCTACACCATGGATCTCAGCACCCGCCGCACGACGCGCCTGACCAACAGCCCGGGCATCGATACCTCGCCCAGCTTCTCGCCGGACGCGACGCGCATCGTCTTCAACTCCGATCGCGGCGGCTCGCAGCAGCTCTACGTCATGGGCGCCGACGGCGGCGGGGTGACGCGCATCAGCTTCGGCGACGGCCGCTACGGCACTCCGGTCTGGTCGCCGCGCGGCGATCTCATCGCCTTCACCCGCATGGTCGGCGGGACTTTCTACATCGGCGTCATGCGGCCGGACGGCAGCGGCGAGCGCATGCTCACCAACGGCTTTCTGGTCGAAGGCCCGACATGGTCGCCCAACGGCCGGGTGATTTCTTTCTTCCGTCAGGATGGCGGCGGCGCTGCAACCCGCCTCTACACCATCGACCTGACGGGACGTAATGAGCGCGTTGTCGAGACGCCTCAGGACGGCTCCGATCCAGCCTGGTCGCCCTTGATTCCCTAGAGAAAGCGGTACTATGTTGCACGGGCGAACAGGCCAAGGGGAGCGTGGCGGCGGGTACGCGCAGCGCCAGCGTTTTTCTGTTGATTCATCAAGCCCGGTCTGCGGGCTAGAGGTTCCTCCACAAAGGGGTAAGAGGTAGGCAAATGAAGTTAAAGATTGTGACTTTCATCGCGGCGGCCCTGCTGCTCTCGGGTTGCGCTTCGGACAAGGAGCCGTCGACCAGCGATTCCAGCACTTCGGGCGGCGGCACCACGGCGGCTCCCGGCTCGGTCGAGGATTTTCAGGTTAACGTCGGCGATCGCGTCTTCTTCGATTACGACAGCTATGAGATCCGGGCCGATGCGCAGGATACCTTGAACCGCCAGGCCGCATGGCTCGGCCAGTATGGCAACTACGCCATCACCGTCGAAGGTCACTGCGACGAACGCGGTACCCGCGAGTACAACCTGGCGCTCGGCGAACGCCGCGCCAACGCGGTGCGCAACTATCTCGTGGCGCAGGGCGTCGATCCGAACCGCATCCAGACCATCAGCTATGGCAAGGAGCGGCCGGAGATTGCCGACAGCAACGAGTCGGCTTGGGCGCAGAATCGCCGCGGCGTGACGGTCCTGCAGTAAAGCTGGATCCAAGCGACACGGAGTTAGGTCTGGCGGGCGCCGGTTCCCAAAAAGGGGCCGGCGCCCGTCGGCATTTGAGGCTGGCGCCCATGGGGCATCTCGGGGCCGGCCCCATTTCTGCCGATAGGGCCCCGATCCTGTCCGGTCCGCGCCACAATTTCGCCGCCAAGTTCCGGCACTGGTTTCCTCACGGGAACGGCTTTTCGGCGAAACTTTGGGGGCCTGAGCCGGTTTCTTTAGGACAAACAACTGGGCTGCAAACCATGATGAACCAGCGAAACCGCCGGGCGCATTTCCGTCCGGCAACCGTTTTCGTCCTGCTCGGCGGCCTGATGCTGCCGGGAGCGGTCCTGGCGCAGACCAACACCAACACCGTCGCGGCGCAGCAGGAAGTGCGCATCCAGGAGCTGGAGTCGCAGATCAGCGCCCTGACCGGCCAGGTGGAGCAGCTCTCCTATCAAGTGCGGCAGCTCACCGACAAGCTGGACCGCATGACCTCGGATTTCGATTTCCGCCTGACCCAGCTCGAGGGCGGCGGTGGCCAGGGTGATGGCGGCGCGCCGGCCGCCGGCGCCGATGGGGCGAGCACGAGCCCGGATTATTCCGCCGCAGCGCCGGCTCCGGCTCCGGCAGCGGCCCCCGCCGCGCCGCCACAGCCTGCGGCCGCGACTGCCACGGGCAGTGATGGCGTTGCCGCTTCCACGCCCGGCACCGGCCCGCAGGTCTTGGGAACGCTGTCCCAGACGGAATACGATGCGCAGATGGCCGGACAGCAGAATTCAGCCGCCGCTGCCCAGCAGGCCATGGACGCCACGAATGCCCAAACCGGCTCCGGCCAAGTGGCTGCGGTCGCGCCGGCCGAGCTGCAGGGCGCAACGCCGGACGAACAGTATCAGTACGCCTTCGGACTGCTCCGGGAGAACCGGTACGATGATGCCGAAAAGGCGCTTCGCACATTCATCACCGCGAACCCGGAGCATCAACTCACCGGCAACGCCAACTACTGGCTGGGCGAAACCTATTATGTGCGCGGCGACTACAAGAACGCCGCCATCACCTTTGCCCAGGGCGTGAAGAACTATCCGCAGAGCGGCAAGGCGCCCGACAACATGCTGAAGCTGGGCATGGCGCTGGCCGCCATGGGTCAGACACCGGATGCCTGCACGGCCTTCAGCGAAGTGGGCAAGCGCTACCCCCAGGCCTCCGACAGCCTGAAGGACCGGGTGATCAAGGAGAAGCAGCGCAATAGCTGCAAGTAGCCTGATGGTAATGCCGCCGCGCATCCCTTGCGCGGGCTTGTGGCAAGCGCCACCCTGAACGGCGCCGGCAAATCGTCGGCGCCGTATGCATTTTCAGGATGTCCCCGTTGCCGGATGTGCCGCTGACCGACGACGAATTCGCCGCGCTGATGGACCGCCTCGGCCCCTTCGAAGCGCGGCCGCAGATCGCCGTCGCCGTTTCGGGCGGCCGCGACAGCCTGTGTCTCGCGCTGCTGCTGCAGCGCTGGGCCCGCCGCCGCGGCGGCCGGATCACCGCCCTGACCGTCGATCATGGCCTGCGCCCGGACTCCGCCGCGGAAGCCCGCACCGTGGGGCGCTGGCTCGCCGCACACAAGATCGGCCACGCCATTTTGCCTTGGGACCGCCGCGATCAGGCGTTGCCGGAGAGCGGCCTTCAGGCGGCGGCGAGAGAGGCGCGCTATCGCCTGCTGCTTGACCACTGCCGCGCGCTCGGCTTCTTGCATCTGGCCCTGGCCCATCAGCGCGACGACCAGGCGGAAACCTTCCTGCTGCGCCTGGGCCGGGGCAGCGGCCCGGATGGACTCGCCGCCATGGCGCCTGTGACCGAGCGGGCCGGCGTGCGGCTGCTGCGGCCGTTGCTGCCCGTGCCCCGGGGCCGGCTCGCCGCCACGCTGAAATCCTGGAAGCAGGATTGGATCGACGACCCCACCAATGAAAATACCGCCCACGCCCGCATCCGGCTGCGGCGGCTCCTGCCATCCCTTGCCAAAGCGGGCGTGACGCCGGCGCATCTGGCGGAAACCGCCACGGCCCTGGGCCAGGCCAGGGCCGCGATGGACGAAGCGGTCGCCGGCATCCTCGCGGCCGGGGTCGAGATCGATCCCGCCGGTTATCTCTGGCTGGACCCGTCGGTCCTGGCCCGCGCGCCGGGTGAGGCTGGGCGGCGGGTGCTGGCCCGCTGCCTGATGGCCATTGGCAGCGGTGCCTATGGGCCGCGCTCCGAGCGCCTCGACCGGCTCTACGACCAGATTGCCGCTGGCCGCCTGGGGTCCGGGGCGACTCTTGCCGGCTGCCAGATCCGCCGCAAAGGGAGCCGGTTGCTGATCTGCCGGGAATTAGCGGCCACAGGGCCAGCCATCGCCCTCACCGCCGGCTCCAGCCAGGTCTGGGACGGCCGGTTTCAGGTCACCCTGGCGCGCAGCCGGGTCAGGAAGATCCAAGTCCAGGCGGCCGCACTTGGTCCTGAGGGTAACCGCAGCGTCCTGGCGGCGCGTCCGGACCTGCGCCAGGGGCCGATCCCCCCGGCTGTCCGGCCGGTCCTGCCGGCGATCTGGACGGCCGGGGGGCCGCACCGGGAACTGCTGGCGGTGCCGCACCTTGATTATTGGGTCAGTAACCCACAAGTATCTGTATCGATTGAATTCGTTCCGACCCAAGCGCTGGCACAATCAAGGTTTACAGTTGCTTAATGCCATCGCCGCATTATCTATTCATTCGACAGGCTCTGCTTGGTAAAGCCCGCCACGTCTGTGCGGACCAGGGCTAGGTCGGCATGGGCATCCGAAAGGTGATCTCAACGTGAATAATCTCGGCCGCAATATCGCCGTCTGGGCCATTCTGATCATCCTGCTGTTCCTGCTGTTCAACATGTTCAGCGGCGACTCCACGCGCGGCTCTTCCGAACTGCCCTACAGCGATTTCGCCACTGAAGTTGACAACAACAACATCAGCAACGTCGTCATCAAAGGGCGCGAGGTTTCCGGCTCGTTCAAGGAGAACGGCAAGGATTTCGTGACGCTGCTGCCCTTCGAGCCGACGGCCGACTACATCAAGACCCTCAAGGATCGCGGCGTGAATGTCGACGCGGCGCCGCCCGATAGCGGCAGCCCGCTGCCGACGCTGCTGATCACCTGGGCGCCTTTGTTCGTCATCCTCGGCGTCTGGATCTACCTGATGCGCCAGATGCAGGGCAGCGGCGGCAAGGCCATGGGCTTCGGCAAATCCCGGGCGCGCCTGCTGACCGAGAAGACCGGCCGCGTCACGTTCGACGATGTCGCCGGCATCGAAGAAGCCAAGCAGGAACTGCAGGAGCTGGTGGATTTCCTGAAGGATCCGCAGAAGTTCCAGCGGCTGGGCGGCAAGATTCCCAAGGGCTGTCTGCTGGTCGGCCCGCCGGGCACCGGCAAGACGCTGCTCGCCCGCGCCATCGCCGGCGAGGCGAACGTGCCGTTCTTCACCATCTCCGGTTCCGACTTCGTCGAGATGTTCGTCGGTGTCGGCGCCAGCCGCGTGCGCGACATGTTCGAGCAGGGCAAGAAGAACGCGCCTTGCATCATCTTCATCGACGAAATTGACGCGGTCGGCCGCCATCGCGGCGCCGGCCTCGGCGGCGGCAATGACGAGCGCGAGCAGACGCTGAACCAGCTGCTGGTGGAGATGGACGGCTTCGAGACCAATGAAGGCGTCATCCTGATCGCTGCAACCAACCGGCCCGACGTGCTGGACCCGGCGCTGCTGCGCCCCGGCCGTTTCGACCGCCAGGTGGTGGTGCCCAATCCCGATATCGCCGGCCGCGAGCAGATCCTGCGCGTGCATATGCGCAAGGTGCCGCTGGCGCCCGATGTGGATCCCCGGACCATCGCCCGCGGCACGCCCGGCTTCTCCGGCGCCGATCTCGCCAATCTGGTGAACGAGGCAGCGCTGATGGCCGCACGCCGTGGCCGCCGCGTCGTCACCATGGCGGAATTCGAAAGCGCCAAGGACAAGGTGATGATGGGCACCGAGCGCCGTTCGATGGTGATGAGCGAAGACGAGAAGAAGCTCACTGCCTATCACGAAGCCGGCCACGCGCTGGTGGGCCTGCATATGCCCAAGCACGATCCCCTGCATAAGGTGACGATCATCCCGCGCGGCCGGGCCTTGGGCGTGACCATGTCGCTGCCCGAGCGCGACCGCTACAGCATGTCGAAAATCGAGATGGAGTCGCGGTTGGCCAGCATGTTTGGCGGCCGCGTCGCAGAGGAACTGATCTTCGGCAATGAGAATGTGACCAGCGGCGCTTCCAACGACATCATGCAGGCGACCAATCTGGCCCGCGCCATGGTGACGGAGTGGGGCATGTCCGACAAGCTCGGGCCGCTGCGCTATGCCAGCAATGAGGAAGAGGTTTTCCTCGGCCATTCGGTCACGCGCCGCATCAATGTGTCGGGCGCAACCGCGAAGATCATAGACGAAGAGATCCGCCGTTTGATCGACGAGGCTGAAACGACGGCGCGGCGAATTCTCACCGAGCAGCTCGACAATCTGCACAAGGTGGCGAATGCCTTGCTCGAATACGAGACGCTGTCGGGCGACGAGGTGAAGGCGCTCATGCGCGGCGAGCAGATCAATCGTCCCGACGATACGCCGACGCCGACACGGCCGCGGTCCTCCGTGCCCAGCAGCGGCGCACCCGCCCATAGCGGCCGGCCTGGCCCGACGGGCCTCGAGCCGGAACCGCAGCCCGGCGGCTGACCGCTGTCCTATTGGTCAACGGAAAAGCCCCGCATCAGCGGGGCTTTTTTGTTGGCTGGGCCGCGCCGCGGGTTTGTATAACTGGCGGCTAGATCGCCTTCGCCACTTTCGACGGGGACTGATGCTCCATCACACGCCGCTCATCGCCACGATCGTCGTCGGCATCGTGCTGGCGTTTGTCTTCGGCGCAATCGCCCATCGGCTGAAGCTGTCGCCGCTGGTGGGCTACCTGCTGGCCGGCGTGGCGGTCGGTCCCTACACGCCGGGCTTCGT
>DATKFM010000052.1:0-2953 GCA_035544395.1 Verrucomicrobiia bacterium | reverse complement strand
AAGTCCCGGCCGGGTGCGGCCGGGACTTCGCATTTGTGAGGCCGGTCCAGCACGTCAATAATGTTGACGCACTTCGTGCATTGATAGGGCCGTCCAGTCAGCATTGCTGACGCAATTCGTGCAGGTTCGCCGCCACTTGTGCAGGCCGCCCCCGGCTGGTGAAGCAGCGATTGTGGCCGAACCAGCACCCGCCGAAACTTAGTGCAGAGACATAACGCAGCTGGTCCATGCCGCGTCCGGCCGGCAATCCCTTCGGGCAGGCAAAGGCCTAGCGGGGGAGGTTTGCCGTGATCCCAGGTTCATTCACCTACCACCGTCCCAAATCGTTGGCCGATGCGGTCGGACTGCTGGCCGATCTCGGCGAGGACGCGCGCGCGCTTGCCGGCGGGCACAGTCTCATTCCGATGATGAAGCTCCGGCTCGCCAGCCCCGAACATCTGGTCGATCTCGCCGACATCGGCGATCTCAAAGGGATCCGTCCCGATGGCGATGACATCCTCATCGGCGCCATGACGACCCAGCAGGAACTGATCGCCTCCGATCTCCTTGCCGCCAAGGTGCCGATCCTGCGTGAGGCTTCGCTGCTGATCGCCGACCCACAGGTTCGCTACGTCGGCACGATCGGCGGCAATGTGGCGAATGGCGACCCGGGCAATGACCTGCCCGCCATCATGATGTGCCTCGGCGCGTCCTATCAGGTCGCGGGCAAGAGCTATGCGCGCTCGATCAATGCGCGGAATTGCTATCGCAGCGCCTACGTGACCGAATTGCGGCCCGGCGAGATCGTCACCGCCATTCGCATCCCGCTTCCGGCGCCCGGCCACGGCTATGCCTATGAAAAACTCAAGCGCAAGGTCGGCGACTACGCGACCGCGGCAGCGGCCGTGATGATGACGATGAACATCGGCAAAGTCGCCACCTGCGCGATCGCGCTCACCAACGTGGCCGACGTGCCGCTGTTCGCCGACCAGGCGGCAAAAGTTCTGATCGGCTCGACGCTCGACGCCGGGACAGTAAAGGAGGCGGTCGCCGCCGCCGAGGCGATCACGTCGCCGGCTTCCGACAATCGTGGGCCGGCGCATTACCGAACCAAGATGGCGGGCGTAATGCTGGCGCGGGCGCTGGCCAGCGCCAAAGCGCGCGCAATGTGACGCCGGGAGAGGAATCCATGGCCAAGACTCAAATCGAAATGAAGGTGAACGGCAAAAGCGTCGAGGCGCTGGTCGAGCCGCGCACACTGCTGGTTCATTTCCTGCGCGATCAGCTGAACCTCACCGGCGTGCATATCGGCTGCGATACGTCGCATTGCGGCGCCTGCACGGTCGACCTCAACGGCAAATCGGTGAAGTCCTGCACGATGTTCGCGGTGCAGGCGGCCGGGGCCGATGTCATCACCATCGAAGGCATCGCCGCGCCCGACGGCACGCTGCATGCGCTGCAGGAAGGCTTCCGCGAGATGCACGGGCTGCAATGCGGTTACTGTACCCCCGGCATGATCACGCGCGCCTATCGGCTGCTGCAGGAGGACCCCAGCCCGACGGAGGAAGCCATCCGGATGGGGATCGCGGGCAATCTCTGCCGTTGCACCGGCTATCAGAACATCGTCGCCGCCATTCAATACGCCGCCGCCAAGCTCGGCAGCAGCCTACCGCTGAAGGAGGCCGCAGAATGAACGACATGACCAGCGAGCAGCGCTCCGAGCGGCTGCAGGGAATGGGATGCAAGCGCAAGCGCGTTGAGGACATCCGCTTCATCCAGGGCAAGGGCAGTTATGTCGACGATCTGCGGCTGCCCGGCATGCTGTACGGCGATTTCGTCCGTTCGCCGCACGCGCATGCCCGCATCAAGAACATCGACGCCAGCAAGGCCAAGGCGTTGCCCGGCGTCGTCGCCGTGCTCACCGCGGCCGATCTCAAGCCGCTCAGCCTGCACTATATGCCGACGCTGGCGGGCGACGTGCAGGCGGTGCTGGCGGAAGAAAAAGTCCTGTTCCAGAACCAGGAGGTCGCCTTCGTCCTCGCCGAGAGCCGCTACATCGCGGCCGACGCGGCCGAGCTGGTCGAAGTCGAATATGAGGCGCTGCCGGTCGTGATCGATCCGTTCAAGGCGATGGCGGCCGACGCCCCGGTGCTGCGCGAAGACATCAAGGACAAGACCGAGGGCGCGCACGGCAAGCGGCGCCACCACAATCACGTCTTTACCTGGGACATCGGCGATCGCGAAGCGACCGACGCGGCCTTCAAGAAGGCCGAGGTGAGCATCAAAGAGCTGATCTCCTATCAGCGCGTGCATCCCTGTCCGCTCGAGACCTGCCAGTGCGTGGCGCTGTTCGACAAGGTCAGAGGCGAGCTCACGGTGTGGGGGACGTTCCAGGCGCCGCACGTCATCCGCACGGTTGCCTCGCTGATCTCGAAGATTCCCGAACAGAAGATTCACGTCATCGCCCCCGATATCGGCGGGGGTTTTGGCAACAAGGTCGGCGCCTATCCCGGATACATCTGCGCCATCGTGGCGTCGATCGTGACCGGACGGCCGGTGAACTGGGTCGAGGATCGCATCGAGAACCTGTCGGCGACGGCGTTCGCGCGCGACTACCACATGACAACCGAGATCGCCGCCACCAAGGACGGCAAGGTCACCGGACTGCGCGTCAATGTGCTTGCCGATCACGGCGCCTTCGACGCCTGCGCGGACCCGACCAAATGGCCGGCCGGCTTCTTCAACATCGTGACCGGCTCGTACGATTTCCCGGCCGCCTATGTGTCGGTCGACGGCATCTACACCAACAAGGCGCCCGGCGGCGTCGCCTACCGGTGCTCATTCCGCGTCACCGAGGCCGCATACTGCATCGAGCGCGCCATGGACATCCTAGCGCAGAAGCTCGGCATGGATCCGGCCGAGCTGCGGATGAAGAATCTGATCCGCAAGGAGCAGTTCCCCTACCAGTCGGCGC
>DATKFM010000051.1:0-4736 GCA_035544395.1 Verrucomicrobiia bacterium | reverse complement strand
CGAACACGCCGCGGCCTTCCAGCGCGATCTGGTTGCGCTCGCCGGTCGGTCCCGGCAGCGGCAGGGGCGCGGCGAAATCCGCCCGCGCCCGCTCGGCATAGTAGCGGCAGAAATCCACGGCCTCGCGCAATTCGGCCAGCGCATCGGGAATTGTCTTGCCCGCCTCGCGCACGCATAGCGCCATGAGCCGGCCGCGATCCCGCTCCATCAGGTTCGCGGCACGGTCCAGGCAAGCGGCACGCTCGATCGCCGACGTTCCGTCCCAGGCCGGCGCCATGCGCAGCGCCCGCTGCATCGCCGCGTTCACATCGTCTTTGTTGGCCTCGGTCACCTGGCCAACAACGCGACGGCGGTCGGCGGGATCTGTGACTGGCCGGCTTGCGCCACTTCGCGCCACGCCGCCCAGCAGCGGCGCGGCACTCCAGCTCTCCGCCGCCGCGCGCTCCATCTCCTGGCGCAAGGATCCCAGCTCATTCAGATCCGTCAGGTCGATGCCGCGGGAATTGCGCCGCGCTTCGCCGAACAGCTTGGCCGGCAGGGGGATGCGCGGATGAGGCTTGATCATGTGCTTGCGCAGTCGCGCCACAGGATCGGCGATCAGCGCGTCGATCGGCGCCGACTCATCGACGATGCGGTTGACGAAGGAGGTATTGGCGCCGTTCTCCAGCAGCCGCCGCACCAGATAGGCCAGCAGATCCTCATGGCTGCCCACCGGCGCATAGATGCGCGCGGGAATGTTCAGCTTGTCGGCGCCGACCACCTCGTCATAGAGCGCATCGCCCATGCCATGGAGCCGCTGGAATTCGAAATCCGTGATATTGCCCGCCATCTCCACGATCGCCGACAGCGTGTGGGCATTGTGGGTGGCGAACATCGGGAAAATCGCCTCGCCATCTGCCAGCAGCTTGCGGGCGCAGGCCAGGTACGACACATCGGTCGAAGTCTTGCGCGTGAACACCGGATAGCCCTGCAACCCGCGCTCCTGGCTCCATTTGATCTCGCTGTCCCAATATGCGCCCTTGACCAGCCGCACCATCAGTCGCCGCTGGTGCCGCTGCGCCATAGCCTTCAGCCAGTCGATTAGCGGCAGGCAGCGTTTCTGATAGGCCTGGATCGCCAGTCCCAATCCCTTCCAGCCTTTCAGCGACCCATCGCCGCTGATCGCCTCGATCACGTCGAGCGAGATATCGAGCCGCTCCGCCTCCTCCGCATCGATGGTGAAGCTGATGTCGGCCGCCTTCGCCGCTTGCGCCAGCTTCACCACCCGCGGCACCAGTTCGCGCATCACCCGGTCGGCTTGCGCGAATTCGTAGCGCGGATGCAGCGCCGACAGCTTCACCGAGATGCCCGGCCCATCGAACGGACCGCGCCCGGCCGCTGCCTTGCCGATGGCGCCGATCGCGGCATGGTAGGCCTGGTCATAGCGTTCGGCATCGCGCATGGTGCGCGCCGCCTCGCCCAGCATGTCGTAGGAATAGCGGTAGCCGCGCTTCTCCATCGCTTCGGCGCGCTCCAGCGCCTCGCCGATGTCGCGGCCCATGACAAACTGGCGGCCGAGAATGCGCATCGCCTGGGTCACCGCCTGGCGGATGACAGGCTCGCCGCTGCGCACCACCAGCCGCCGCAGCATGCCGCCGAGATCCCGCGCTTCCGGCGCCTCGAAGCGCATGATGCGACCGGTCAGCATCAGCGCCCAAGTGGAGGCGTTGACCAGCAGCGACTCGCTGGTGCCCAGATGCTTTTCCCAATCGGCATCGGCCAGCTTGTCCTTGATCAGCTCATCGGCAGTTTCCGCGTCGGGAATGCGCAGCAGCGCCTCCGCCAGGCACATCAGCACCACGCCTTCGCGGCTGGAGAGCTGGTATTCATGCATGAAGGCGTCGATGCCGCCCTGGCCGACGCGCTGCTCCCGCACCTTCTGCACCAGTTCGCGGGCGCGCCGGGCGATGCGGTCGAGCAATTCGGCGGGCATCTCCGCCTCGCGCAAAAGCCGCTCGACGACGGCGAACTCGTCATCGCGGTACATGTCGCGCAGCCCCTGGCGCAACGGGTCGGCGGCGGCGGACGGCTTTGAAAGGATGATCGGCGGCATGGCGTGGCTTCGCCCTGTCTATTACTCTCTGGCCCGCCTGTTGACCATGGCTTGCCCAGTAAGACAATCCCGCATCGGAGACCATCCCATGACCTGGCCGAAGCGGCGGAAACGCCGCATATCCGCAGCCGCGCCGGCGGCTGCATTGGCGATGATCCTTTCGGCCATCCCTGCTTCGGCCGACACGGGCTGCCCCATGAGCATCGCTGTGTCTCAGGGCCTGAAAGCGCCGCTCGCGGATTGGACGGAGGATCTCGAGGCGCTGCCGACCGAACTATCCGGCCTCACGGTTTTCGATGGACCGCCGGAGGAACTGGCCTCGCTGGTGCCGGACGGCGGCAGCGAAGACGGCAAGACGATGACGGAGTTCTGGACCCTGGCGGCCAATCCGCGTGGCTACTGGATCACCTGCCGCTATTCGAGCACCACCGTCACCTTGACCCGCCGCCTGCCGGATACGGCCCGGCGCTGCGAGGTGGTGCGGGAAAAAGAAGTTTCCTTCATCGGGGGCGAGCCCGTGGTCCGCAGCATGACCTGCGGCCCCTAGCGTGACTATGCCGCCGAGAACCGGTGGATCGTCGTGCTGTCAAATGTCTCGCGGGGACGGAGAACCGTGGACGGGAAATGCGGCTTGTTCGGGGAGTCCGGGAAATGCTGGGTCTCCAGGCAGAGCCCGCTATGCTTGCGGTAGGTGCCGCCCGATCCCGGCGGCGTGCCATCGAGGAAATTGCCGGCATAGAACTGGATGCCCGGCTGGTTGGTTTGTACCTCCATAATCCGCCCGCTGGCCGGATCCTCCAGGCGCGCGGCCGGCACCGGCATCTTGCCGCCGCCGCCTCTCACCACCCAATTATGATCATAGCCCTTGCCATTCAGCAGCTGCGGATGCGGTTCGCCGATGCGGTCGCCGATCCGCGTCGCGGTGCGGAAATCGAACGGCGTGCCGCCGACCCCGGCGATGTCGCCCCGGGGGATCGACGCCGCGTCGACGGGCGTGAACTGGTCGGCGTTGAGCATCAGGCGATGGTCCAGGATGTTGCCGGCGCCATTGCCCGCGAGATTGAAATAGGCGTGGTTGGTAAGATTCACCACGGTCGGCTTGTCGGTCGTCGCCCGGTAGTCGATGCGCCATTCATTGCCGAAGCGCACGGTATAGACCACGGTGACAGTGAGGTTGCCGGGGAAACCTTCAGCGCCGTCCGGGCTGCGGTGGGTGAGCTCCAGGCCGGCGCCGTCGGCAATCTCGATCTCCCGCGCCCGCCACACCTGCTTGTCCAGGGCGTACGGCCCGCCATGGAGCGTGTTGGCGCCGTTGTTCGCCGGCAGCCGGTATTGGATGCCGTCCAGGGTGAAATGCGCGCCGCCGATGCGATTGGCATAGCGGCCGGTGATGCAGCCGAAATAGGGGCTGCGGGCACGGTAATCCTCCAGCCGGTCGAAGCCGAGCGTCACATTGCCCATCTTGCCGGTGCGGTCCGGCACCTCGATTCGCGTGACGATGCCGCCATAGGCGATGACGCCCAGGCGGAGGGTGTCGCCGCTGCTCAGGAGGTACTCGTCGATCGGCATCCCGTTCGGCATGGTGCCGAAAGGCTTCTTCTCGATGCTGCCGGCGTCGGGCATTGGAATGCTGCTTTGTGATTGCGAACAACGCGCAATCTCCGCCGCCGATCCCGGCACTGTCAAGCAGCAGCCGGGCGGTGCGGAACCCGCGTCGCAGGTTCGCCGATCGGTAAGCATTGACTTACGTATGACCGTATGACTATAGTAAGCCATGACTTACGGTTCTGCTCTTGTGGCCCTTGCCGATCCGACGCGCCGCGCGGTGTTCGACCGGCTGCGCCGCGGGCCGCGCAGCGTGGCGGAAATCGCCGGCGGCCTGCCGGTCAGCCGCCCCGCCGTGTCGCAGCATCTGCGCGCCCTGAAGGATGCGCGGCTGGTGCGCTTCGAGCGGCACGGCACGCAGAATCTCTATGCGGTGAACCCGGCCGGGCTGGCGGCGCTGCGCGCCTATCTCGACTCGTTCTGGGACGATGTGCTGGCGCAGTTCGCGCTCGCGGCCGAAGAGATGGAAGGAGGAGAGGATGCCAAGAGAAAACGGCGGCGGCCTGGCGCCGGTGCGAAAAGCCGTCCGCGTCAAGGCAAGCGTTGAAGCCGCTTTCCGCCTGTTCACGGCAGGCATCAATGACTGGTGGCCACTGGCATCCCACTCTGTCTGCGAGAAGGACGCCGCCTCCTGCGCCGTGGAGGGCCGCGTGGGCGGCCGCTTCATCGAGCGCGCCCGAGATGGCAAGGAGCATGTCTGGGGCACGGTGACTGCCTGGGAGCCGCCTGTCCGCCTCGCCTTCACCTGGCATCCCGGCCGTGCCGCCGAGGGCGCGCAATCGGTGGAGGTGCGATTCAGCGATGCCGGCGGCGGCCTGACCCTGGTGGAGCTGACTCACACTGGTTGGGAAAAGCTGGGCGACAAAGCCGCAACTGCGCGAGAGAGTTACGAGAGGGGCTGGGACTTCGTCGTCGGCGAATGCTTCGCCAAGGCGGCTTAGGCTATGCGCTCTCAATTCTGGGCACTGGTACTTTCTTCCCCCGCGAAAGCGGGGATCCAGCAGTTGCAGAGCGCCCTGCTTCCCCTGGGCCCCCGCTT
>DATKFM010000050.1:0-8064 GCA_035544395.1 Verrucomicrobiia bacterium | reverse complement strand
CTGCAGCCGCGCGACGGGTGGGACGCGTTCCAGGATTTCGCCGGGGCGTCGTCGGTCCGGCCGATGCGGTCGTGATGACCGACAAAGGCCTGGCCCTCGCCGTTGTTGGTCCAGTCGCCGCAGGTCATGCCCGCGGCCACCGTGCCATCGGCATTCGAGCCCGTCAGGATGTCGTGCGTGTTCGGGTCGTCGCCGCGGCCGTTGACCTCGCCGCCGGTCTCGGTGAGCGCCGTTTGCTTGCTGATCTTGTTGGCGTCGCTGTGCAGTTCGGCCACGTCCTTGGCGATGAGCTCGCCCTTGGCGTTGTACCAGGGGCCGGCGCCGACGCGGTCGCGGGCGCTGGCGGTGCTGCTGCTAAGATAGGCATGCCAGGTCTTGCCGCCGGCGCCGGCCGCGTCGGCCAGTTTCTGGCAATGGGCATCTGCGCCTTCGAGCCCACCGAGATTGGCGCCGTCGCCGGGGCCGGCGCTGGTGACGAAGAAGCTCATGCTTGTGTCCTGCGCCTGCGCCGGAAAACCGGCCGCCAGAAGAATGGCCAGGCACGCCGCGCCGCTGAATGTCGCTTTCATGGACTCGCCTCCTATCCCGGGGAAAATTTGACAGCCGACTTTACGGCACGCGCGCCGCATCGACAGGATCACAAGGCCGTGAAATAGCGGGTCAATTCATGGGCCTGACAGTGTAACCAATCGGTGATTGGTCACTCAGCGGATCATCTGGCGCATCCGCCCGCAGCGTCTAGAATGGATCCGCGGTGGAAATCCAATCGCGGGGTCAGCGATGGAACGGGAGATGACGGCGCGCTGCTGCGTCGCCGGCGGCGGACCGGCGGGGATGATGCTGGGCTATCTGCTGGCCCGGGCGGGGATCGACGTCATCGTGCTGGAGAAGCATGGCGATTTCCTGCGGGATTTCCGCGGCGACACCATTCATCCCTCGACGCTCGAGGTCATGCATGAGCTGGGCCTCTATGAGCGGCTGCTGCAGCGGCCCTACCAGCCGACGCCAAAGCTGAAAGGACGCTTCGGCACGCTGGAGGCGGTGTTCGCCGATTTCACCCATCTGCCGGTGCGCGGCAAGTTCGTCGCCTTCATGCCGCAATGGGATTTCCTGGATTTCCTGGCGGCGGAGGCGAAGCGCTTCGCGTCATTCCGCCTGGCGATGCAGGCCGAGGTGACGGGCCTGATCGAGGAGAACGGCCGGGTCGCCGGCATTACCGTGCGCACGCCCGAAGGCGAGACAAGGATCCGCAGCGAACTGGTGGTCGGCTGCGACGGGCGGCATTCCACCGTGCGCGCGCAAGCCGGGCTGGAAGTGCTGGATATCGGCGCACCGATGGATGTTCTGTGGTTCCGGATGTCGCGCCAGCCCAGCGATCCCGGGGAATCCATGGGCAATTTCGGCAAGGGCGCCATCTTCGTGATGATCAACCGCGGCGACTACTGGCAGTGCGGCTACGTCATCGCGAAGGATTCGCTGGCGCAGGCGCGGCAGCGGGGGCTCGAAGCGTTCCGGCAGGACATCGAGAAGATGGCGCCATTCATGAAAGGCCGGACCCAGGAGATCACCAGCTTCGACGATCTCCGGCTGCTGACCGTCGGCGTCGACCGGCTCAAGCACTGGCACCGGCCGGGGCTGATTTGCATCGGCGATGCCGCCCATACAATGTCGCCGATCGGCGGCGTCGGCATCAACCTGGCGATCCAGGACGCGGTTGCGGCGGGAAATTTATTGGCGGCTCCGCTGCGCCGGGGCGCCGTGACCGATGCCGACCTCCACAGCGTGCAGGAACGGCGCGAACCGCCGACGCGCAAGACCCAGGCGATGCAGGTGTTCCTGCAGAAGAATGTGATAACGGCCGTGCTCGGCAGTCCGGAACAGCTGAAGCCGCCGCTGTTCCTGAAAATGATCGCGCGCTTTCCCTGGCTCGCCCGCTTCCCCGCCCGCATCCTCGGCATGGGCTTCCGGCCGGAGCATGTGGACTTGGCGGTGATTGACGGCAAGCAGCGCAGCTAAGATTGTCCCCTCGCCCCGCTTGCGGGGAGAGGGTTAGGGTGAGGGGAGATGGTGATGACCCTCAAATCCCGCAGCTGCCCTCGACGCGCCTAGTCCTGCATCGACGCCCCCTCACCCTGCCCTCTCCCCCACTTCGTGGTGGAGAGGGGTTAGATAAGTGCAAAAGATGCAGGCGTTTTACTTCGTACCAGTCCTGCGCCGGAACAGGATCGTCGGCTGGCCTTTATAGTTGGTGCGGGCGAATTCGCTGTAGCCGAATTTTTTGGCGACATAGATCGACGGCGAATTGTCGGGATGGATCAGGCAGGCCGTCGACTTCGATTTCAGCTTGGCGTCGCCCCACTCGATCAGCGCTTGCAGGATCTCGGTGGCGTAGCCCTTGCCATGGGCCGCCGGCGCCAGCGCCCAGCCGATCTCCGGATCGCCATTCAGCGACGGCGTGATGTCGCGCTTGAAATCCGCAAAGCCCGCTTCGCCGATATAGCGGTTGAAGGATTTCTCCTCGATCGCCCAATAGCCGTAGCCCAGCAGCGCCCAGTGGCCGGCGTAGCGCAGCAGCCGGCTCCAGGTCTCCTCGCGCGTCGACGGCTTGCCGCCGATATAGCGGGTGACCACGGGGTTGCTCCACATGGCCACGCAATCCTCGAGATCCTCCAGGCGGTGGGGGCGCAGCAGCAGGCGCTCGCTTTCGAGGACAGGCAGCTTCGACGATGCGCGCGGTTTCTTGCCCAAAATTTCCCTCACTGGCTGACGGCCATGATCGCCGCGAATAGGCGGCGGCGCAATGTGGCGACAGGGTCCGGTTTGCTTGCGCGGACCCCTGCCCCCTCTATAATCCCGCGTCTTTTTACGGGGGATTAACGCGCATGGCCAAGGCCGCGCCGCTCGTCGGCATCATCATGGGCAGCCAGTCCGATTGGGAAACGATGCGGCGCGCCTCCGAAACGCTGGAGTCGCTGGGCATCGCCCATGAGGTTAAGATCGTCTCCGCACACCGCACGCCGCAGCGCCTTTACAATTATGCGCGCCGGGCAAAGAGCCGCGGTTTGCAGGTCATTATCGCCGGGGCCGGCGGCGCTGCCCATCTGCCGGGCATGACCGCCTCCATGACACCGCTGCCGGTATACGGCGTACCCATCGAGAGCAAAGCGTTAAAGGGCATGGATAGCCTGCTCTCCATCGTGCAGATGCCTGCCGGCATTCCCGTGGGCACGCTGGCAATCGGCGAGCCGGGGGCGGTGAACGCGGCACTCTTGGCCGCCTCGGTGCTGGCGCTGAACGACAAGAGAATCGCCAAGGCCCTGGATGCGCGCCGCGCCCAGCAGACCGCGGCGGTGGCGGATACGCCGTCGGGCCGCAAGAAATGAGTTCCCGCGCCGCCGACGTGATGACGGCCGAATTCACCGGCGCCGACCAGGGACAGATCCTAGCACCCGGCGCCACCATCGGCATCATGGGCGGCGGGCAACTGGGCCGCATGGCGGCGCTGGCGGCGGCGCGGCTCGGCTATCGCTGCCACATCTATTGTCCGGATGAGGATTCGCCGGGATCGCAGGTAACCAGCGCCGCCACCGTGGCGGCGTACGATGACGAAGCGGCGCTGCAGCGCTTTGCCGACGCGGTCGATGTCGTCACCTTCGAGTTCGAGAACATCCCCGACAGCGCGGCGGAGTTCCTGGCCACCCGGCTGCCCACCCGGCCGAAGCCGTTCGTGCTGCATATCTGCCAGCAGCGCCTGCGGGAGAAGGATTTCCTGGCGCTGAACGGCGTGCCCGTGACGCGTTATTTACCGGTGCCCTCGCGGGAGGCGCTGGACGAGGCGGTGCGGCGGCTCGGCCTGCCCGCCATCCTGAAGAGCGCGCAGTTCGGCTATGACGGCAAGGGCCAGGCGCGGCTGACATCAGACACGAATCTGGACGAGGCCTGGGCCAAGATGGGCGGGCCGCTGGGCATCCTGGAGGCGGAGGTGGATTTCGCGCTGGAGGCGTCGGTCATCGTCGCGCGCAGCGTCGACGGGCAAGTGGCGCTCTATCCGCCGGTGGAGAACCGCCACAAGCATCACATACTCGACGAGACCATTGCGCCGGCGGAGCTCAAACCGGAGACGATCGCCGCCGCCGAAGGCATCGCGCGCAAGATTGCCGGCGCGTTCGACCTGGTGGGGCTCCTGGGCGTCGAGCTGTTCATCACCAAGTCGGGCGAGGTGCTGGTGAACGAGCTGGCGCCGCGGCCGCACAACTCCGGCCACTGGACCATGGATGCCTGCGTCACCAGTCAGTTCGAGCAGTTCGTGCGCGCGGTCTGTGGGCTGCCGCTGGGCTCGACGGCCCAGCACGCTCCCGCTGTGATGAAGAACCTGATCGGCGACGACGTGAAAGCCTGGCGCGAGATCCTCGGCGATCCCGACGCCAAGCTGCATCTCTACGGCAAGGCCGAAGCCCGCCCCGGCCGCAAGATGGGGCATGTGACAAAGGTGAGGCGCTAGCGCCCCACGCCACGCAACATCCGGAACGGATCGGGCAATTGCGCGACCAGCTTGTCCAGCTTGCCGCGCAATTTTTGGATGCGCATGACGTCGTCGATGCGGCGGTCGATGAAGGACCAGGTATCGGTGGTGCCCTCCGACTTGTCGTTCAGCCAGTAGAATACGCTGGCGGTGTAGACGCCGGCGAGCAGTGCGCGTTTGCTGTAGTAGCTGAAATCGGCGGAGCGGTCGCCGACCGCATACCAGATGGCGTCGACGGTGCGGTAAAGGCTGACCAATCCGATGGGCGAGTTGGTCGGCAGCGCCAGGAAGGCGAGGCCCTGGCGGATCGCCTCGCGATGTCCAGCGTTGATTTCGAAGCGCAGCCGCAGCGCCAGCGCCACCTTCTGCCGCAGCTTCAGGGCGGCGAGATCGCGCTTCTCCAGCTCCGCCACCACGCGGCGGTCGGTCAGGCGGTGGAAATATTCGATCATCTCGCCGACGCCGCGCGGGAAGGCGTTCAGCGCGAGCGCGCGATCGGCGCCGGTATCCTCGATGGCGCGGTCGAAGGCGGTCTGCGTCCAGCCGTCGAACGGCACATGGGCCAGCACCGCGGTCAGAAGTTTTTCGCGCAGCGCCTCGCGCTCGTCCTGGTGTTTCTTCGCCATGGTTCAGCCCTCCGCCAGTTCAGCGAGTTCTTCCTCGCTCGGCGCCGGATGGCCGGCGGCGGCGCGGTAGCGCATCTCCTCCATGAAGGAGAGCTGGGTCATATCGGTCATTCGCATGGGATACAGCACACCATCGAGATGGTCGCACTCATGCTGCACCACGCGCGCGTGGAAGTCGCGGGCCTCACGCTCGATGCGCTTGCCCAGGAGATCGTAGCCGCTGTAGCGGATCTGGGTGTAGCGCGGCACCAGGCCGGTCAAGCCCGGCACCGACAAACAGGCCTCCCAGCCGTCGGCCTTGGCCTCGGCCAGGGGCTCGATGACCGGATTGACAAGCACGGTCATGGCGACGCCGGCTTCGGCCGGCTCACCGGGCGAATCGCGGCTGGCCCGGGCGGCCGGGACCTCGAAAATTACCACCCGCTTGGGCACATGGACCTGGGGAGCAGCCAGGCCGATGCCGCCGACATCCGCCAGGGTCTCCAGCATGTCTTTGACAAGATTACGGATTTCGGGCGCGGTGGGATCCGCGACCGGGTCGGCGCGGCGGGCGAGGACGGGGTGCCCCATGCGGGCGATCTTAAGAATAGCCATGACCCTAAATATGGCCCAAGGCAGGCCCGGCCGCCAGTCCGGGGCTGGAAATTGCCGCAGAAGACGGCTTTGCAAGCCCGTAAGGCTCTGATATAAAACCGCCCTTCCGATTAGCGCGTCGCGCGTGTCCGGAGCATTCTCCGGGCGAGCGGCGTTTTTGTGATCGAAATTCTGGAGGCTGTGGACACCGTGCAGGTTATCGTTCGCGACAACAATGTGGATCAGGCGCTGCGCGTTCTGAAGAAGAAGATGCAGCGTGAAGGCGTGTTCCGGGAGATGAAGCTTCGCCGCAATTACGAGAAGCCGTCGGAGCGCCGGGCGCGGGAAAAGGCAGAGGCCGTCCGCCGCCACCGCAAGCTGATGCGCAAGCGCATGGAGCGCGAAGGCTACTAGCCGCCGTTTCCAGATCTCATGAATTCGAAAGGCCCGGTGCATTGCGCCGGGCCTTTTGCTTTGCACCAAGCATGGCAACTTTGATCTCAGGCCAATCAGCCGCCAGCGGCAGCAAAGTCGCAAGGGCCATCTGACATCGGGCGGATGTTCTTGCACGGATTACCCGGCCCTGCCCCTCTACGCGAACTTCTGACATCAGTCGGATTTACCTGCCCGCCAGCGCGGCTCCAAAACGTCGGACGCTTACGCAAATCCGAGAGGAGGAAGCCATGCCGATTCCAACGTTCGATCCCAAGAACTTCGCCGGGCCAATCGACAATCCCTATTTCACGCTGCAGCCCGGCACGACCTTCATCACCAAGAGCCCGGACGGCAGCCAGGTCGACACATTCGTCGTCACCCGCCAGACCAAGGTGATCGACGGAGTCACCTGCGTCGTCGTTCGGGACACATCGAAGGTCGACGGCGAACTCGAGGAAAAAACCGCTGATTACTTCGCGCAGGATAAGGACGGCAACGTCTGGTACATGGGCGAAGACACGGCAGAGTATCAGGACGGCAAGGTCGTCAGCCGGGAAGGCACCTGGCGGGCCGGCGTCAACGGCGCGACGCCCGGCATCATCATGCTGGCATCGCCCGTGCCGGGAATCGAGTACGATCAGGAACACGCGCTCGGCGTGGCGGAAGACCACGCCAAGGTGCTCAGCCTGAATGCGACGGTCACGGTCCCCTACGGCACGTTCGACCATGTGCTGCAGACCCTGGAAACCTCGCCCCTCGATCCCGGGCTTCAGGAGAAGAAGAACTATGCCACCGGTGTCGGCTTTCTGCTGGCCACTGACGGCGGCAGCGGCGAAGCGCTCGAACATCTGGTGAAAATCAAGGTCGACGGAAGCGTCCGCGGCGACAGCCTGTTCGGCTTTGCCGGCGGCGATGAAATAAATGGCAATGCCGGCAATGACAGCCTCGACGGCCGGGCGGGCGCCGACACTGTCCATGGCGGCAGCGGCAAGGATTCATTGAACGGCGGCAACGACAAGGCGGGCGACCTGCTCTACGGCGACAGTGGCAACGATGAGATTCAGGTAGGTACAGCGGACTTGGCCTTCGGCGGCAATGGCAATGATCTGTTCCTGCTCGCCGACAGCAAACAATTCGGCTCAATCGATGGCGGCGGCCAGAACACCGACAATCTGCGCTGGAGCCGCGGCGATATCCTGCAGTTCGACGGCAAGCTGGACCTGACCGCGGCCGGAATCAGCGAGCGGATCCATGATATCGAGACGCTTTGCATGAAGGATGGCCAAGGCAATGACAGGCTGGTGCTCAATGCGCAGGATGTGCTGAGCCTGGGGGATGGCGAGTTCAACCCGTTTATCCTGAAGGCTGACACGTTCGGCGAAGGCAGTGCCGTGAGGATCGACGGCGATGCGGGCGATACGCTGAAGCTGACCGGCGGCAACTGGCAGGAGATCGAGCCCGGCAACGCCCCCTCGGGCTATGACGTGTTTGCCTGCGCGGTCGCCGGGGGCAACGCCTATGTCTTGGTCCAGGAGGATGTTACAGCGGCGATGGCCTGACTTGAGGCTGCGAACCAGACCGCAGGCGCGGCGTCAGATCAGCAGCGCGCGCTCGTGCTGCAGCAGCCAGCGCTTACGGTCGAGGCCGCCGCCATAGCCCGTCAGCGAGCCGTCCTTGCCGATCACCCGGTGGCAGGGGACGACAATGGAGATCGGATTGCGGCCATTGATCATGCCGACCGCGCGGGTGGCGCTCGGGCGACCGACCTCATTGGCCAGATCGCTGTAGCTCCAGGTCTCGCCGCAGGGGATGCGCCTGAGCGCCGCCCAGACCTTCTGCTGGAACGGCGTGCCGCCGCCATCGACCGGGATATCGTCGATGGCGTGGAGATCGCCTTTGAAATAGGCG
>DATKFM010000049.1:0-7357 GCA_035544395.1 Verrucomicrobiia bacterium | reverse complement strand
GCGCTTCGAGTTTCTTGAGGGCGACGGCTGTCATACCGTCATACTAGCCGAGAAATTCCGCACTGTCAGTGCGCCAACGGCTCCGCCGCGGCGAATCTTGGCGGTTTTCGGACCCGGTCGTGTCGCAGCCCCCGCCGCCGCAACGCGGTGCCCGGCGGTCAGTGGCCGAAGGCCTTGACGATCTCTTCGCAGACCTTCTTGGCGTCACCGAACAGCATCATGGTGTTGTCGCGGAAGAACAGCTCGTTATCGACGCCGGCATAGCCCGACGCCATCGAGCGCTTCACGAACAGCACGGTCTTGGCGTTTTCCACATCCAGGATCGGCATGCCGTAGATCGGGCTCTTGGTGTCGGTCTTCGCCGCCGGGTTAGTGACGTCATTGGCGCCGATGACGAAGGCGACGTCGGTGGAGGAGAACTCCCGATTGATGTCCTCGAGCTCGAATACCTCGTCATAAGGCACGTTGGCTTCGGCCAGCAGCACGTTCATATGGCCTGGCATCCGGCCGGCGACCGGATGGATGGCGTAGCTGATCTTCACGCCGTCCTTCTTCAGCAGGTCCGCCATCTCGCGCAGGGCATGCTGGGCCTGTGCCACCGCCATGCCGTAACCCGGCACGATGATAACAGAGCTGGCGTTCTTCATCAGGAAGGCGGCGTCCTCGGCGCTGCCGGATTTGACCGGCTTGTCGCTCGGGCCCTTGGCCGGGCCGCCGCCGCTGGTATCGGTGCCGAAGCCGCCGGCGATCACATTGATGATCGAGCGGTTCATGCCCTTGCACATGATGTAGCTCAGGATCGCGCCCGAGGAGCCGACCAGCGCGCCGGTGACGATCAGCAGGCTGTTCGACAGGGTGAAGCCGATGCCGCAGGCCGCCCAGCCGGAATAGGAATTCAGCATGGACACGACAACGGGCATGTCGGCGCCGCCGATGGGGATGATCAACAGGAAGCCCAGCAGCAGCGACACCGCGACCAGCGCCCAGAACACGGCGGTGCTTTCGGTCAGCACCAGCAACACGATCAGCACGACGATGGCGATCCCGAGCGCGCCGTTGAGATAGTGCTGGCCGGGGAAGACGATGGGCGCACCGCTCATCAGCGCCTGCAGCTTGGCGAACGCGATGATCGAGCCGGTGAAGGTGATGGCGCCGACGGCGATGCCGAGACCCATCTCAATCAGGCTGGAGCTATGCACGTCTCCTGCAGTGCCGATGCCGTAATTCTCCGGCGCGTAAAATGCCGCGGCGGCCACCAGCACAGCGGCGAGGCCGACCAAGCTGTGGAATGCCGCCACCAGCTGCGGCAGCGCGGTCATCTGTATGCGCTGAGCGATCACGGTGCCGATGCCGCCGCCGATGACGATGCCGGCCAGAATGGTGCCGTAGCTCAGCACGCCCGGAGTCACCGCGAAGACCAGGGTGGTAATGATGGCAATCGCCATGCCCGCGATGCCGTAGAGATTGCCGGCGCGGGAGCTTTCGGGCGACGACAGGCCCTTCAGCGCCAGGATGAAGCAGACGGAGGCGACGAGGTAGAGGAAGTTGGCGAGTTCAGCGCTCACGGGCGGTGCTCCTTCCCCGGCCTACTTCTGCTTCTTCTTGAACATCGACAGCATCCGGTAGGTGACCAGGAAGCCGCCGCAGATGTTCACGGAAGCGAGGACGATGGCCGCGAAGCCCATCACCTCGGAGAAGGAGAAGGTGAATTCCGCCGCCGCGCCGGCGGCGATCAGCGCGCCGACGATGATGACCGACGAGATCGCATTGGTGACCGCCATCAGCGGCGAATGCAGCGCCGGCGTCACCCGCCAGACCACGTGATAGCCGACGAAGCATGCCAGCACGAACACGGTGAATAGCGCGACAAAGGGCAGATGGCCGCCTGCCGCGCCGCTCTCGCCGCTTACGGTCAGCGCCTGCTGGCTGAGTTCTGATAGCTGGCTCGACAAACCCTGCGCGAGATCGCTGAGATTATTGAGCTGCTTGGAAAGCTCGTCCTGATTCATCTGGCGCGGACTCCCTAGGAGATGAAGGACGGATGCACGATCTTGCCGTCGCGGGTCAGCGCGGTGGCCTTCACGATCTCATCCTCCCAGTCGATTTTCAGCGCCTTGGTCTCTTTGGAGATCATCGGCGTCAGGAATGCGAGCAGGTTGCGGGCATAGAGTGCACTGGCATCGACGGCGATGCGGCTGGGCAGATTGACCAGGCCGACGATGGTGACGCCGTGCTTCATGACGATCTTGCCGGGCTCGGACAGCGGGCAATTGCCGCCCTGTTCCACCGCCAGATCGACGATGACCGAACCGGGCTTCATCGTTTTCACCATCTCCTCGCTGACCAGCACGGGCGCCTTGCGGCCGGGGATCAGTGCCGTGGTGATGATCACGTCCTGCTTCTTGATCGTTTCGGCGGTCAGCGCCGCCTGCTTGGCCTTGTACGCGTCGCTCATCTCCTTGGCGTAGCCGCCGGCGGTCTCCGCCTGCTTGAACTCTTCGTCCTCGACGGCGACGAAGGTGGCGCCCAGGCTTTGCACCTGCTCTTTCGCCGCGGGACGAACGTCGGTCGCGGAGACGACGCCACCGAGACGGCGGGCCGTGGCGATGGCCTGCAAGCCGGCGACGCCGGCGCCCATGACCAGCACACGAGCAGCGGCCACGGTGCCGGCCGCTGTCATCATCATCGGAAAGCCGCGGCCGAACACCGCCGCCGCCTCGATGACGGAACGATAGCCGGACAGATTGGCCTGTGACGACAGCACGTCCATGGTCTGGGCGCGGGTGATGCGCGGCAGGAATTCCATGGCAAAGGCGGTGACATTGCGGCCGGCATAGTCGGCGAGCTGCTCCCGCGCCGCATAGGGCGCCAGGATACCGATCAGCAGCGCGCCGGGTTTCATCAGCGAGAGTTCGTCAGGCCCGCCTTCGCCCGATGTCAGCGGCCGCTGCACCTTGAGCACGATATCGGCATCGCCGAGGGCATCGGCCTCGTCATGGGCGATGCGCGCACCGGCCGCCGCATAAGCGCCATCAGGCACGGCGGAGGACAGGCCTGCGCCCGCCTCGACGACGACCTCAGCGCCCAGCGCGATCAGCTTCTTGACCGTATCCGGCGAGACGGCGACGCGCGCCTCATTCGGGCGGCGCTCCCTGGGAATGCCGATTTTCATAGGTGATTCGATCCCGACTTGTTCCCCTTTTGGCGGCGCCACAATGCCGGACGGGTCTGGAAAGCTCAAGTGCTGTCAGGCCTTACCGGCTCTTAACCGGAAATCAGCCTCGCCGTGCCATAAGTATGGGGTATCGCAAGGTTCCGCCGGGGCGTTTTACACTGGACGGGGCCGGGAAGCAGGAAGAGCAGTACGGTTGTTCATGACCGCCAACAGTTCCCGCGTGCGCAGCGATTTCAGCCGGCAGTCCCTGCCGCATCTGCGGGACAAGCGCCTTCATCTCCTTTTGGAACACTGGCTCGACCGGCGCGGCGAGGGTGGCGTGCCCTTGCGCTCGGCGATCGATCCCTCGGCCATCGTTCCGGTGCTGCCTTATATCTGGCTCTGCGAGTTCAACGCGGCGGAGGAGCGCTTCCGCATGCGCCTGGCCGGCGAAGAGATCAACAAGCTCTACGGCAAGAACATCTCCAGCTGCTATTTCGAGGAGATCGCCAGCCCGAGTTTCCTGCCGGTCATGACGCGCCGGTATCGCCGCATCATTGAAGAGCCAGCGATCCTGCATTGCGGGGGCCTCATCTATTTCTCCCACAGCAGTCCCGTCGTCGGCGAGCGGCTAGGCCTGCCGCTACGCATGGAAGATGGGCGCATCACGCAGATCATCGGCGTGTCGATCTACGACTTCCCGCTGGAACAATTCGATTTCGGCGTGAAGGGCGAGGAGATGGCGGAGATCTATACGCCGATCCTGGACTGACGGGCTTCGGGGGCGAATCCAGGGCAACACGGCCCTTGCTGATTCCGACGGCTTCGGCTGCAATCGCCGGCGCGAGAATCAGCGCCGGAAATGACGAACAAGAAACCCGACATCCTGGTCATCGGCGCCGGCATCATCGGCGCCGCTTGCGCCTATTATCTCTCGCGGGAGGGCGCGCGCGTCACCGTCATCGACAGCGGCGGCCCCGGTGGCGTGGCTACCCCCGCCTCCTTCGCCTGGATCAATGCGAGCTGGGGCAATCCTGAGCCCTATTTCCGCCTGCGCCGGGAAGCGATGGCGGAATGGCGGCGGCTGGCGGCGGCGCTGCCGAAACTGCAGATCGGCTTCAACGGCGGCCTGTGCTGGGACATGGCGCCGGATGAAATGAGTGTCTATCTGCGAGAACACAATGCCTGGGGCTATGGCATCCGCCGCGTCGATCGCGACGCGGCGGCGCGACTGGAGCCGCGCCTCACCGATCCGCCGGATGTTGCTGTGCATGTGGCGGAGGAAGGGGCGGTCGAGCCGCGGGCCGCGGCATTGACTACGCTTTCAGCGGCGGAGCGCCAGGGCGCGCGGTTCATTGCAGGCACGGCCGTACGCGGGTTGATCCTGCGCGGCAATCGGGTCGAGGGTGCGCTGACGGATGCCGGCGAAGTCCACGCTGACGAAGTCCTGCTGGCGGCGGGCGCGGCATCGCCTGACATCGCGGCGACAGCGGGCGTGACCCTGCCACTGACAACGCCGCCGGGATTGCTGGTGACTTCCCGACCCCACGAACGGCTGCTTAACGGGCTGGTGATGGCACCCGATCTGCATATGCGGCAGACCGCCGGGGGACGCATCGTCGCCGGCGCCGATTTCGGCGGCAGCGATCCCCGGACGGATGCCGATGCCACGGCCCACGCCGTCTTCGGCAAGTTGCAGAGCATGCTGAGCGGCGGCGAGCGGCTGGTGATGGAAGGCTATAGCACCGGCTATCGCCCGACGCCGGTGGATGGCTTTCCCGCCATCGGGCGGCCGAAGGGTCCGCACGGGATCTACATCGCGGTCATGCATTCCGGAATTACCCTGGCGCCGGCGGTCGGCCGGTTCGCGGCGGAAGAGCTGCTGCAAGGCCGGCGCGATCCGCTGCTGGCGCCCTATGGGCCGTCGCGGTTCACCCCATGAGATCCCGCGGCCATGGCGCATAAGCTCGACCCCGTCGATGTCCTGGTCGTCGGCTCCGGCATGGGCGGTGCCGCGTTCTGCGCGCGGCTGGCCGAGCGGGCGCCGAAGCTGCGCATCGCCTGCCTGGAGCGCGGCGGCTGGGTCAATCGCCAAGCCATGCCGCCGCTGCGCCGCGACTGGCAGCGCGCGACGCTGAACGACTGGGCGGCGTCGCCGAACATGCGGCTGAAATCGTCGCGGCCTTCGCCCTCCGCCGACTACGCCATCGACGACTCGGGCTCGCCGATCAAGCCGCTGATGTGGAGCGGCGTCGGCGGCTCGAGCATCAATTGGGCGGCGCACTTCCCGCGGCTGCATCCATCGGATTTCCGCACGCATACGCTTGATGGCGTCGGGGACGATTGGCCGTTCGATTACTTCGATCTCGAGCCCTACTACGATCTCAATGACGCGGCGATGGGCGTCTGCGGCCTGGCCGGCGATCCCGCCTATCCGGCAAAGCCGGCGCGGGCGATGCCGCCGCTGGCGCTCGGCCGGCTGGGCGAAACGGCGGCGCGCGGGTTCGACGCGCTGGGCTGGCATTGGTGGCCGGTGGATGCGGCGATCAACACGGTGGCGAGCGGCGAGCGCGGCGCCTGCAACTATTGCGGCCCGTGCCAGCAAGGGTGCGTGATCAGCGCGAAGGCCTCGACCGATGTGACTTACTGGCCGAAAGCAATTGCGGCCGGGGTCGAGCTCCGGCCGAACTGCATCGCCCAGCGCATCGTCATCGAGGGCGGCCGCGCGACCGGCGTGATCTATCGCGATGCCGAAGGACACGAGATGCGGCAGCCCGCGGGCCATGTCGTCGTGGCTGGCAACGGCATCGGCACCGCGCGGCTGCTGCTGGCGTCCGACATCGACAGCCCGGCGCTCGGCTGCAACCTGATGTTCCATCCCGGTGCCTATGTGCGCGGCATGTTTCGCGACGAACTGGACGGGCCGAAGGCGCCGATCGGCTGCGCGCTCTACAGCCATGAGTTCTATGAGACCGACGAGAGCCGCGGCTTCAAGCGCGGCGTGCATCTGCAGGTGACCCGGGAGAATCCGCTGCTGCTGCAGGCGGCGCGGCTGGATCCTGCCTGGGGCCGCGAGGCGCAGCGGCTGCTGCGCGAGGAGTTCCGCCACTCCATGGCCGTGCTGATCATGGCCGAGGATCTGCCGGAAATGCACAACCGGGTGGCGCTGACGGACCGCGAAGACAGCGACGGCATGCCCGGCGTGAAGATCGAGTACAAGCTGTCGGACCATTCGCGGCGCAGCCTGGATTTCGGTCTCGACCGCGCGGAGGAAATGCTCCGCGCCGCCGGCGCCCATCGCGTCGTGCGCCTGCCGCTGGCGCCGCTGACGGGTTGGCACCTGCTGAGCACCGCGCGCATGGGCAGCGATCCCGCGACTTCGGTTACCGACGGCCGCGGGCGCCTGCATGCGGTGCCGAACATCCTGGTCGCGGACGGCAGCCTGTTCACCACAGTCGGCGCGGTCAATCCCGGCTCCACCATCGGCGCCCTGGCGCTGAAGATCGCCGACGACCTGGCGCGGGAGGTCGCATGAAAGCAGCGTTTATCGCGGCTGTCGTCGACACGCTGTTGCCCGGAGACGAAGGTGGGCCGAGCATGCGGCCGCCATTATTGGCAGGCAGCGCCGTGGGCATCGATCTGCGGGCACTCACGGACGCACATCTTCCGGTTTTCGAAGGAATTGCCCGACAGGTAGATGGTCCCGACGCGTTCGTCTCCGGCACTGACGCAACGCGCGTCGCCGCTATTCAGGCCGTCGAACGCGCGATGCCTGATGCGTTCCGCGCGTTGCTTTCGGCGCTGCTCGCCGATTACTATGAATCCGTGCCGGTGTTGTTGGCTATGGGCTGGCGCACCGACCCGCCACAGCCCTGGGGAAACACTATGCCGGCGCAAGATCCCGCGACAGCCGAGCGCCTTAAGCGGGTGCAAGCGCGCGGCAAGGTGTGGCGCGGCGAGGCCGGCCTTGCATCAAGCGATTTGGACCGCATATCGTCCGGCGCCATGGGAAGCATCATCAAATTCTACCGCACCGGCGACGAGTACGGCTGCTTCTCCAATTTTGCCGCGTATTCGATCGAGGTCGACGGTCTCGAATGGCCAACCTCGGAGCACTATTTCCAGGCGCAGAAATTTTCGAATGCCGAGCAGCGCGAGAAGATTCGCCAAACTCCATCACCGATGATCGCGGCGCGACTGGGC
>DATKFM010000048.1:0-4226 GCA_035544395.1 Verrucomicrobiia bacterium | reverse complement strand
GTCCCGAGTTCGGCGTTGCCGGCTTCAAGGGGCAGAAACTGACATTCCGCGATTGGGACGGGCAGCTCCGCCAGCCGATTCTGCTGGCGACGACCCGCGTGCTCGTTTCCGTCTCGCCGCAGGAGGGGTTCCTGCATGAGTTCAGCGAACTCGACACCCTCGGCTACGACCGGCCGGATACCACCTGTAAGTTTCAATAAAATCGTCGCGGGTTCCCATCAAGAACGAGACGCCACATCGGGAGGAATGAGTATGAGATTGACCATTGCCGCACTTGCCGGCCTTGCCGCTGTGATCCTCGCAGTGCCGGTCGTGGCGGAAACGATCTTCGTCTCCAATGAAAAAGACAATAGCATCTCGATTCTCGACGGCGCGACGCTGGAAGTCGTGAAGACCGTTCCCGTCGGCCAGCGTCCCCGCGGCATCACCCTCAGCCTCGATAACAAGCGGCTCTTCATCTGCGCCAGCGATGACAATGAAGTCGAAGTGATGGACACCTCGACGTTCGAGATCACGCGCACCTTGCCATCCGGTCCCGATCCCGAGCAGTTCGTGCTCGCGCCATCGGGGAATCCACTCTACATCGCCAATGAAGACGACAACATGGTCACCGCCGTCGATGTTGAGGCCGGCACGGTTATTGCCGAAATTCCCGTCGGCGTGGAACCGGAGGGTATGGGAATCAGCCCAGACGGAAAGTGGCTGGTGAACACCTCGGAAACCACCAACATGGCGCATTTCATCGATACCGCGACCCACGAGATCACCGACAACGTGCTGGTCGATTCCCGCCCGCGTTTCGCCGAGTTCACGGCCGATGGCAAGCAGGTATGGGTCACCGCCGAAATCGGCGGCACGGTCAGCGTCATCGATATCGCGAGTCACCAGGTGGTCAAGACCATCGGCTTTGAAGTGCCCGGCGTCACCAAGGAGGCGATCCAGCCCGTCGGCGTGCGCGTCACCAAGGACGGGAAACTGGCATTCGTGGCGTTGGGACCGGCCAATCGTGTGGCGGTCATCGACGCCCAGACCTTCGAAGTGAAGGATTATCTCCTCGTCGGCCAGCGGGTCTGGCAGCTTGCCTTCAATGCCGACCAATCGCGCCTGTTCACGACCAACGGCATCAGCAACGACATTTCCGTCATCGACATTGCGGAACTGGAAGTCATCAAATCCATCACCGTTGGCAATCAACCCTGGGGCGTCGCGGTAATGCCCTAGGAGGATGTGATGTCTGAGAAGAAGTGGGAGAGCATCGATGCTTGTCGCGGCGGGGTCACTGTAGAATGAACATCGTCATATCCAGGGATCGTTCGCGGTGATGGACAGCAGCATGGAGACGCCAGGCGTTGCGCTTGCAGTCAAGGAGCTGAGCCATAGCTTCGGCAAGCGCAAGGCGCTCGACGATGTCTCTTTCGCCATCGAGTCGGGCTCTTTCACCGTGCTCCTGGGGCCGAACGGCGCCGGCAAGACGACGCTGTTTTCCCTGGTCACCCGGCTCTACAACAATCGCAGCGGCTCCATCCGCATCTATGGTCATGAAGTGCGGCAGCAGCCCTCAAAGGCATTGGCGCAGATGGGGGCGGTGTTTCAGCAGCGAACCCTCGATCTCGATCTTACGGTGGCCGACAATCTCCGCTATCACGCAGCACTGCATGGAATGAGCTCCCGCGACACGAAGAGCCGGATCGAGATCGAACTGAAACGTGCCGAGCTCTTTGAGCGCGTGAATGATCGCGTGCGAAGCCTCAGCGGCGGACAGATGCGCCGCGTGGAAATCGCCGGAGCGCTGCTGCATCGGCCGCGGCTCCTCTTGCTGGACGAGCCGACGGTCGGCGTCGACATCGCCAGCCGGCAGACGATCGTTGAGCATGTACACCGTCTGTGCAAGGAGGACGGCCTCGGCGTGCTGTGGGCAACTCATCTCGATGACGAAGTCCATGCCGATGACCGCCTGGTGATCCTGCACAAGGGTAAGGTCATGGCCCATGGCAACATGTCGGCTGTTATCGATTCGACAGGGGTGCGCTCGGTGAAGGAAGCCTACGGCAAGCTGACGGGAGGCGGCCGGGCATGACTCTCGTCCAGTATGGCCGCTGCTTCAATGGCATCTTCATTCGCGAAGTACTGCGCTTCGTCAATCAGTACGGCCGCTTCTTCGCGGCGCTTGTGCGCCCCCTGGTGTGGCTCTTCATCTTTGCCGCCGGTTTCCGCTATGTGCTCGGCGTTTCGCGCATCGAGCCCTATGACACCTATGTGCTCTATGAGGTTTACATCACGCCCGGGCTGATCGGCATGATCCAGCTCTTCAACGGCATGCAGAGCTCGCTCTCCATGGTTTACGACCGTGAGATGGGCAGCATGCGCACCCTGATGGTCAGCCCGTTTCCCCGCTGGTACCTCCTGACCAGCAAGCTTCTGGCCTCCGTGCTGGTGTCGATCCTGCAGGTCTATGCATACCTGTTGATCGCGTCACTGGTGTTCAACTTGAAGATCCCGGTCATGGGTTTCCTGTACATCATTCCGGTCCTTATCCTGACGGGAATGATGCTGGGGTCGATCGGCTTGCTACTGTCCTCGCTGATCCGCCAGCTCGAGAATTTCGCGGGCGTGATGAATTTCGTGATCTTCCCGATGTTCTTCGCTTCCAACGCGTTGAACCCGCTTTGGCGCATCCGGGAATCGAGCGTGCCCTTGTTCTACATCTGCGCCTGGAACCCCTTCACCCACGCAGTCCAGCTGATCCGCTTTGCCCTCCATGGCAAGTTCAACCTGTTCTCGGAAGCGGCATTGAAATTCTCGGTCGCCAATCCCACAGTCTTACAGTCCTTACTCATCGTGACTGGATTTCTGATCTTGTTCCTGGCTTGTGCGATCTATGGCTATGATCCGTCGCGCGGCGTCATCGCCCGGCGCGGCGGGCCCGGTGGTGCCGCATGAAAAAGGGAATCGCGTACCTGCGCTGCGCCCTGGCCGTCTGCATATTCGCGCCCGCGCTGATGGCAGGCGGAAGTCGGGCGGCAAGCCCGACGGATCCCGATTGGCCTTGCATTCAGCCGAAGGTGCCGCAGATCGCCGCTGGCCAAGTCTGGAATGGCCCGCCAATCGAGGAGATTGGCGAGTCCTGGCGTGAGGACAAGATAATCTCCGATCTGGCGCAGAAGCTGTCCCAGCGCCGCACGCCGCTCGACGAGACAAAGATCATGATCGGCGATTTCGCCGATGGCCTGCAGGGTGACAAGAGCCGTCCCTTGACCGCGCTCTTTGCCGGAACGTTGTCGCTGATCAACAGCCAACGCACCTCGATCATCGCCGGCATCGGCCGTTATGCGAAAAAGCAGCGAGCCCTTTCGAAAAAGATCGAAGATGAAATGGCGGAACTGAGCCAACTGCCGCAGGACGACAGCGAGGACTCGGCATCGCAGCGGCAGGACCTTCTGGACGTCCAGGCCTGGGATGTTCGCATCTTCCAGGAGCGCGAAAAGTCATTGCGTTATGTCTGCGAGCAGCCCGTGCTTCTTGAGCAGCGGGCTTTCGCTATCGGCCGCGAAATCATGGATCATCTGAAGTAGCGATAGCGGCCGCTGAAGCAGTTGTCTGACGCCGGCCGCTTAGTTCGTCTGCGAGGACGTACCCTCCATCGGCACCGGCTGGCTTTCTTCGGTCGGCAATCCCGCCGCGGTCCAATGATCGGTGCCGCCGGGATACCAGTACACCGATGTGTAGCCGTATTCGATCGCCCGCTTCGCCGCATTCCACGACATCCAGCAATCCGCCAGGCAATAGATGACGATCTTGCGGCTGCTGTCGCCGGCGGTCAGCTCCCTGAGGTTCCGCTGATAGTATTCCTCGACTTCGGCGTTCAAGGCGCCGCGCCCGACATCAGGAAGCCAGATGCTGCCGGGAATATTTTCGCGCTTCTTGGGCATCCACAGCGTATTCGCCGGCAGATTGTCCGGCTTCTTCTGCTGCGGCAGCACATCGATCAGCACAACACCGGACTCGCCGATCAACTGCCGAACACCGGAAGTTTCCAAGACGGTGCCGCCGGCAAGCGTGACGGGAGTAGGCGCCCTGTACTCGTCCATCCGATAACCGGCTGGTTCCGGCACGGTCGAGTCGGCTGAGGCTGATTCCTCATCTCCGCCGGCTCGCGCGGGGCTGGCGCCGACGGTACCCAACAGCAGGCCCGCAAGCAGGAGGCCAGCAATAAAATTCCCATGCTG
>DATKFM010000047.1:0-5004 GCA_035544395.1 Verrucomicrobiia bacterium | reverse complement strand
AAGGTCAGCTAGGGTGTGATCTTCGACGTTTTGCCTGCCATACTGTATACCTTTGAGTTGTGCGTTTCCGGCTGACCGTGGCCGAGACCAAGGGAGTTTCCGGACAGACCGCAATCGGGGGGCGCTCATGAACCTGCTGCTGAAGGAAATCAGGCACAATCCACTGCTCTGGCTGCTGGTCTTCGTACCCGTGGTCCTGGCGGGTGAAAGGCTGTGGCCGGATGCCCATACCCTGCTGTTCCTGCTGTCGGTCCTGGCGATCGTGCCGCTGGCGGCGTTGCTGAGCCACGCCACCGAATCCGTCGCGGCCAAGACTGGCGACGCGGCGGGCGGCCTGCTCAATGCCACCCTGGGGAACCTGACCGAGCTGGTGATCGCCCTCACGGCGCTGGCCGCCGGAGAATACATGCTGGTGAAAGCCTCCATCGCCGGCGCCATCGTCGCCAACTCGATGTTCATGCTCGGCGCCTCGTTCCTGCTCGGCGGCCTCAAATATCATACCCAGGAGTTCAACCGCGTCGCCGCACGGCTTCAGGCCGGCTTGCTGTTCCTGGCCACCGTCGCGCTGCTGATTCCGTCGGCGGTGTCCGAGGCCGACTCCACGGCAATGTCCGCCTTTACCGAGAAGCTGAGCATCGGGCTCGCGGTCCTGCTCATCGCCGCCTATGGGTTCAGCCTGCTGTTCTCGCTCAAGACCCATCGCGAGCTGTTCGCCGGCCAGGAGCATGGCGAGCACGGCGAAGCGCCATGGCCGATGGCCGTTGCCCTGGCGGTGCTGGCCGGCGTGACGATCCTGATCGCGCTGGTCAGTCATGTGTTCGTCGCCTCGGTACAGGAGGCGGCGCTGACCTTCGGCATGACATCGGCCTTCGTCGGTTTCATCATCGTTGCGCTGGTCGGTGGCGCGGCGGAGATGGCGGCGGCATTTTCAGGCGCGCGCAAGAACCGGCTGGACCTTAGCGTGGGCATCGCCCTCGGCAGTTCGGCGCAGATTGCCCTGTTCGTGGCGCCGGTACTGGTGCTGCTGAGCTACTTCATCGGCCCGGCGCCGATGGATCTGCAATTCTGGCCGGGCGCGGTGGTGATGATCCTGATCGCGACCATGACAGCGACGCTGGTGACCAACAGCGGCAGGTCGGCCTGGTACATCGGCGTCCTCGTGCTGATGGTCTATGCGATCTTCGCCATGACGCTCTATCTTTTGCCGCCGCAGGTGCAATGACCATGACCACAAGTCCCAACGCCGGTGAACAGCCGGCCTCCTCCAAGCATGCGCTGGATCCTATCGACCGCGTTTCGGAGATTCTCTTCGGCCTGATCATGGTGCTCACCTTCACCGGCACGCTCGGTGCCGCCGAGGCCGGCCGGGAGGATGTCCAGGTCATGCTCATCGGCGCGCTGGGCTGCAATCTGGCCTGGGGCATCATCGATGCGGTGTTCTATCTCATGGGCTGCCTGGCGGACCGCGGCCGGGGCATCGCCGCCCTGAAGGCGCTGCGAAAGGCCAGCGATCCGCAGCGAGCCCATCGCCTGATATCGGATGCGCTGCCGCCGATGATCGCTGCCGTCATGAAACCGGCGGAGCTGGATGAAATCGGCGCGCGCCTGACTCAATTGCCCGACCCGCCGAAGCGCGCGCGCTTGAGCAAGGACGATTGGCGCGGCGCCGCCGGTGTCCTTCTGCTGGTGTTCTTGTCCACCTTCCCCGTGGCGGTGCCGTTCATGCTGCTGCATGACGCCGTGCTGGCATTGCGGATTTCCAATGCCATCGCCATCGTGATGCTGTTCCTGATGGGCTATGCCTTCGGCCGCCTGACCGAGCGCAATCCCTGGGCGGTCGGGCTGTTCATGGTCCTGTTCGGCGTCCTGCTGGTGCTGATGACCATTGCGCTGGGCGGATGATGCCGTTGGGCTGAGGGTCTAGGCCGCACTGTGCCGGTGTAGATTCACGGGACCGCTGTCCTCGGCCGTTTCGGCTGCGCGCTCGTCGCCGCTGCCATGGAAGAAGCCGATCACCTTCAGCAGGACCTCGACCTGTTTATCCACGGCATTGAGCGAGGCTGTCGTTTCCTCCACCAGGGACGCGTTCTTTTGAGTCACTACCTCCATGCTGGAGACGGTGCCTTCCACTTCCTGCACGCCGGCGGATTGCTCGCGGCTGGCGGCGGCGATCTCCGAGACGATGACTGCGACCCGCTTGACGCCGCCGACGATCTCGCCCAGCGATTGCCCGGCTTTGTTCACCAGTTCGACGCCGCGGCGCACATGGCTGTCGCTGGCGCCGATCAGCGTCTTGATCTCTTTCGAGGCGACGCTGGAGCGCTGTGCCAGCTGCCGCACTTCGGCGGCGACCACGGCAAAGCCGCGGCCGGCATCCCCGGCTCGCGCCGCCTCGACTGCGGCGTTGAGCGCGAGAAGATTGGTCTGGAAGGCGATCTCGTCGATCATGCCGACGATCTCGCCGATGCGCTGGGATGACTGGGTGATTTCGTCCATGGCCGCCACGGCGGCGCCGGCCACTTCGCCGCCCTTTTCGGCGGCTTTATGAGTCGTGGCGGCGACCTGGTTCGCGGTCTGCGCATTGTCGGCGTTCTGTTTCACGGTGGTGGAGAGCTGGCGAATTGCCGCCGCCATCTCTTCCAGGCTGGAAACCTGTTCCTCGGTGCGCGAGGACAAGTCCACCGCGCCCATGGCGAGCTGCTCGGTGGCGTCCTTGATCCCGGTGATGCCCTGACGGGTCTGGCGCACCACGGCGGCCAGCTTGTCGGCGGTGGTGTTGGCATCGGTGGTCAGGCGGAGCAGATCGCCGCGATAGCCGCCGGTGACCCGCTCACCCAGATTGCCACCGGCCAGGGCCGACATCATGCGCACCACGTCGGCCAGCGCCCCGCTCACCGTGCCGGCCCAGCGGTTCATGCCCTGGGCAAGATTGAGGGACAGGCCGGCCTTGCCGGTTTCATCGATGCGGCGGGAGAAGTCGCCGGCGGCGGCGCCTTCGACCAGGGCCGCGAGTTCGGCCTGGAAGGCGCGCTCGGCTTCCTGCACTTCGCGCTCGGCGCGTTCGGCGGCGGCGCGGGCTTCCATCGCCGCTTCCAGCCGGTCCTTATCGACGGCGTTGGCTTTGAATACTTCGACCGCCTTGGCCATGGTGCCCAACTCGTCGCCTCGATCGAGGCCGGGGACGGTAATGGCCACGTCGCGCTCGGCCAACCGCTTCATGGCCGCGGTCATGCCCTGCAGCGGCTTGGCGATGAAGCGATGCAGCGCCAGGAACTGCAGCAGGACCAGCGTCAGCAGGCCGACGGCCGCGGTGGCAATGCCACGCCACACCGCCTTCGCAACATCGGCGTCGATGCGATCGCGGCTCCAGGCCACGGCCAGGGTGCCGACGCGCTCGCCCTTGGCGCCATGCACGGCGGCGAGGACGATGAAATGACTGCCGCTGCTGATCCGCGCCAGCCGGCCCTTCGCCAGGGCGTCGGCATATTTCGCCGGCGCATTGGAAAGATCGAAAGCCGGCAGCTTGTCAGACCTGTAGGCGACCAGCGCCTTGCCCGCCATGTCGAATGCCGACAGCGCCGCCATGTTGTTTTCCGGATTGGCGACGATCGGCGCGAAGGTGGATTGGATGACGTCGGCCTTTTCCCATTTCAGGGCGCCGGCGATCTGATCGGCCAGCAACGCAGAGGTGGAGACTTCGTTGGCTTCCTGCAGCGCGTAGGTATCGCGGGCGCGGTCGATGGTCTGCATGGCAATCAACGCCGCCAGCGTCACGAAGGACACGGCGATGGTGATCACCAGTTGCTTTCGCACCAGGCTGACGCCGAGCAGCCGGCGCGCCAGTTTTCCGATTCCCATGAGCCGGCCGCTCCCGTCTTCTTCTTGTTCTTTGTCTTACGGTCCGCGATCAGCCGCCGAGCTGATCCAGATTGACGCCGAAAGTGATGGCGCCGATGACGTGAAAACTGACGGGATCGACGATCTGGAAGCTCACCTGTGATTGCAGCTGCTGGGTCGATTCATCCATCTCGACTTCATCCACGAATACGGCGCCGGCGTCGGCGGGATAGGTCTTCGTCCATTTGGCCTCGTCGCCTTGCCAATAGTCCGACGTGACGCTGCTCTGGCCGACATTCAGGCCCCTGTTGTCCATGACGATGATTTCAGTGACGAGCCCGCCGGCCTGGTCCGATACCTTCTTCAGAAAAGCCGAGAGGTCACTGGCCATCACCTGGTTGATCAGACTCTTGTTCTTGCCTTCCACTTCGCTGCGCCACTGCTTGTCGAGCTTGTCGATCTCCGTCTGGCTTAGTGCAGCGTTCGCCGCGTTCTGCTGGTTCACCGCGTCGATGACCACCGGATCCTCGGCCACCGCGCGCAGCTTGCTCTCCACCAGTTCCTTCAAGGCCTGCTCATGCTTCATCTCCGCATTGGCGGCGGCGGGCAGCAGCAACGCGAAAGCAAATGCGCCACTGAGAATTGCTCGATTCATGGGAGGTCTCCAGGCTGGCGGCGGCGAAGCCCGGCTGGGCGGATCACCACGCAAGGAGCAATCATCAAGCCGCGCCCCGATCCGGCGCAGACGATAGCGGTTGCAAAGGCATCCGCGCATGCCTGCGGAAATGACCGTATGCCAGCCACGTGAACATATGGTTAATCTCGGCATATCCGAACGCCGCGCAGGCGCATAACCATATGTTTCAGATGGTAAAACCTATAGATCTGCGATCCGTTGCCGGAGCGCTGGTACGAGTTCCAATTCGAACCAGGTATTCTTCTTGAGCCAGCCGGTATTGCGCCAGCTCGGATGCGGCAACGGAATGAATTCCGGCGCGTAGTCGCGCCAGGCGCGGACCGTTTCGCTCATCGTCGGCTTGCGGCGGTCGCCCAGATAGTGCGCCTGGGCATATTGGCCCACGAGCAACGTCAGCTTGATCCCTGGCAGTTGGCCCCGCAGCCGCTCATGCCAGGCCGGCGCGCATTCCCGCCGCGGCGGCCGGTCGC
>DATKFM010000046.1:0-13483 GCA_035544395.1 Verrucomicrobiia bacterium | reverse complement strand
CTGGCCCGAGCTGCGAAATGTACCCGGCCATGCCGCCGAGCAGCTGGAAATCGAAGCGCGCTACGCCGGGTATCTTGGCCGCCAGGAGGCAGACATCCGCGCCTTCCAAAGGGACGAAAACCTCCTGCTGCCGGATGACCTGGACTTTGACCGGATGCCCAACTTGTCCGCGGAAATCCGCAGCAAGTTGAAGGCCGCCCGTCCCGCGACCTTGGGAGCGGCAGCGCGGATCTCCGGCGTCACGCCGGCGGCGTTGAACGCGCTATTGCGCCATGTCCGGCGTCGCGAAGAACGGCTCTCGGCCTGACGGACGGATGGAGTACGGCCCGGAAGACTTTGCCGCGGCCACAGGCGTTTCACGTGAAACAATAGCACGGCTCTCCGCCTATGCCGCCTTGCTCGTCAAATGGCAGGCGCGAATCAACCTAGTCTCTGCCTCCACACTAGGTGAGCTCTGGCGGCGCCATCTGCTCGATAGCGCGCAACTCTTGCCGCTGTTGCCGGAGGGCACGGCGTCCCTGATCGATCTCGGCAGCGGGGCAGGCTTCCCGGGACTTGTCCTCGCTATCCTCGGGATTCCCGAAGTCCACCTGATTGAGTCCGATCAGCGCAAATGCGTCTTTCTGGCCGAGGCGGCTCGCGCCGCCGGCGTCAAGCCTTTCATCCACAACAAGCGCATCGAACAGCTCGAGGGACTAAGCGCCAGCGTGGTCACGGCTCGCGCTTGCGCGCCACTAGACCTACTGCTCACTTATGCACAGAGATTTCTGTGGCATGACGGAAAAGCCTTATTTCTCAAAGGCGCGGCCGCAGAAGAAGAACTGGCCGCGGCGCGCAAAAACTGGCAAATGGAGGTAGAGCGCTTTCCCAGTGCCTCCGACCCCACAGGGTGCATTCTGCGAATCGGGCAGGTTCAGCGTGCAAGACAGTAACGGCGACATCGGCGCCGCATCGAGAAGCTGTCGCGTGTTGGCATTGGCCAACCAGAAGGGCGGCGTCGGCAAGACGACGACGGCCGTGAATCTTGCGACCGCGCTGGCCGCCTGCGAAAAGCGCGTGCTGATCATCGATCTCGATCCCCAGGGAAATGCCAGCACCGGACTTGGCATCGGCCCGGAAGCACGGCAGCTCTCGACTTATGATGTGCTGATCGACGGCGTGACCATCGCCGCGGCCACCATGCCGACGCCGATTCCCCGCATGTCGCTGGTGCCGGCTTCGCTGGATCTATCCGGCGCCGATCTGGAATTGGCGGATCAGGAGCGGCGCGAGTTCCGCCTGCGTGGCGCGATCGACTTGGCGCGGCTCATGTATGATTATATTCTTATCGACTGTCCGCCCTCGCTGAACCTCTTGACGCTGAACGCGCTGGTCGCCGCCGATGCGGTGCTCGTGCCGCTGCAATGCGAGTTCTACGCGCTCGAGGGTCTAACCCACCTGATGCGCACGATCGAACAGGTGAAACGCGCTTTCAACCCTGAGTTGTCCATCCAAGGCGTCGTGCTCACCATGTTCGACAAGCGGAACAATCTCTGTGAACTGGTCGCCGCCGATGTGCGCCAGCATCTAGGCTCGACGGTCTATGACACGATCATTCCACGCAACGTGAAGATTTCCGAGGCGCCGTCCCACGGCAAACCCGTGCTGATCTACGACATGCGCAGCACCGGCGCGCAGGCCTATATCCGGCTGGCGCGCGAAGTGCTGACACGCGAGGGCCAGCCGCTGACCCCGGCGACCACGACCCAGGAGAGAACGGCATGAACAGCGACGGACAGAAGCGCAATCTCGGCCGCGGCCTCTCGGCGCTGCTCGGTTCGCAGAATCCCGCGGAGCCGGTGACGCCGCCGCGCTCGCTGCGCACCATGCCGGTGGAGCAGATCTTTCCCGGCGCTTTCCAGCCTCGGCAACGCTTCGTGCAGGAGGAACTGGAGGCGCTGGCGGAATCGGTGCGGCAGAACGGCATCCTGCAGCCGATCCTGGTGCGGCCGCGAACGGGCCATCCCGGCAGCTTCGAGATCGTCGCCGGCGAACGTCGCTGGCGCGCGGCGCAACTGGCGAAGCTCCATGAAGTGCCGATCATCCTGAAGGAACTCAGCGACCGCGAAGCGCTGGAGCTTGCCATCGTCGAGAATATCCAGCGCGAGAATCTATCGCCGCTGGAAGAAGCCCGCGGCTATCGCCGGCTGATCGACGAATTCGGCAATACCCAGGAAGACCTCTCCCAGCATGTGGGCAAGAGCCGCAGCCACATCGCCAATACGCTGCGCCTGCTGGACCTGCCCGATGCGGTGCTGGTTCTGCTGGACGAAGGCAAGGTCAGCGCCGGCCATGCCCGCGCGCTGATCGGCACCGCGGATCCATCGGCGTTGGCGGCGCTGGTGGTCAATCGCGGGTTGAATGTGCGGCAGACCGAGAAGCTCGCCAAATTCGGCCGCAGCAAATTGACGCCTCGGCCCCGAGTGGAAAAAGACGCGGACACCCGCGCCCTCGAACGTGATCTCACCGCGCGGCTCGGGCTCCATGTGGCGATCTCCGGCCAAGGCGAAGCCGGCCATGTCACGATTCAATACAAGACTCTGGAACAGCTCGACCTGGTGATTGCCCGTCTGCGGGGCGAGACCGTCAATTAAGTCCGCCTAGACAATCAAACCCGGCCGGGCATCTGCGCAATGTCCAGTACCGTGCGCCGCGCAATGGTCTCGATCGGCCAGCCGGCGCGCTTGCATTGCATCTCCGCCTGCAGCAGCCGCTCGAGTGCGGCGGCGACGTCAGGCGGCCGCCAGCGCTTGGCCTGGGCCTTGAGCTGCGGCACCCGCTGAAAGAATACCGGCGGCCGCAGGCGGGAAATCGCACTCTCAACATCGCCGCCGCCTGTCACCAGTTGCAGCCGGATAAAATGCCGGCTCAGCGCCCGCAGCAGCTGAATCGGATTCACGCCCTCCGCCAGAACGCGATCGATGACGCTCTCCAGGTCGGATAACTTTCCGATCCCCGCCGTGAACACCAGATCGTCCAATGTCGTGTCGGAGGAGTCGCCGATGCAGGCCTCGGCATCAGCCAGCGTCACCGGCCGGATCTCCGCGCCCGCGGACGGACCCATATAGGTGACGAGCTTCTCCAACTCCCGCCGCGTCAGCCCGCGATCGCCGCCGAGACTGGCCGACAGATAGGCGAGGGCGTCGCGCTCGGGTTGCAGACCCGCGGCGCGCAATGTCTGCAGGATGAGCTTGCCCAGTTCCTCGCTGTCGTCGCGATAGCAGGCCACGGAGGCGGCGTTCGCCGCGCCCTCGAAGAGCTTGCGAAGCGATGATCGTGCCGGCAGATCGCCGGCCTCAAGAACGGCAATGCCGGCGCTGGTGGTGGATGACAGCAGGAGCTCGACCGCACCGGCGGCCGAATCCGCGGCATCGCGCAGCCGCACGGCGCGGCGGCCACCGCCGAAGGACAGCGCTTCGGCGTCATCGCGCAATCGCGAGGGTTCTTCGCGGAGCGCGGCGAGGGTCACATTGCTGACGCGGAAAGGATCGTCCAGGCTGCCGGCGATCGACTCCACCATGCGATCGCCGCGCTCCCGCACCAATCCGGTGTCGGGTCCATAGATCAGCACGGCGATGATCTCCGGTCCCGGCTTGCGCAGGAATGTTTCGAAATTACGCGGCGCCACCTTCACGGCGGCGTCCTCAGTTGGTTTCCGCCGACAAGGCGACTGCGACCCGGGTGCGGATGTCGTCGCTGATCACACGGGCGGTACGCTCCCGCGCATCGTCCCGGGACACCAGTGTCGCATATTGCGAGCTCAGGATATCGTAGCTGCTGGTGGCGCGGCTGGAACCCTTGGCGATCACTTCGTCGTCTTCGATACGCCGTAACTCATAATAGGCGCGCAGCGTCAAATTGGAACGGGTCGCGGTCTCGTCCCGCTCATAGAGCAATTCCTCATCGGTTTCCTGCAGGCGCACGTGCAGCGAATATTTCGGCTCCTCGATTCGGCCTTCGGGCGTCAGCCGCTCATGGAGCATGTTGTACATCTTCTGCCCGATGCGATCGGGGATCGCCTCGATGCGAATCGCCGCCATATCGGCGGTGATCGTCGTGCTATCGCTACGGTGCTCGCCATAGAGCGGCTCGAAGCCGCAGGCGCCGAGAGCGAGGCAGATGAAGAGCAGGGCGGATCTAGATAACCACATTGACGATCCTGTTGGGCACAACGACGACCTTCTTGGCCGGCTTGTCCGCCATGGCCTTTAGCACATCGGGATGGCCCAGCGCCGCTGCCTCTGCCGCCGCCTGCGTCGAATCCCGCGGCAACGATATCGTCGCCCGCAGCTTGCCGTTCACCTGCACCGCCATGGTAACGGTCTCGTCCGCCACCAGCGCCGGATCGGCTTTCGGCCAGGGCCGCTGGCAGATCAGATCGTCATGGCCCAGCAATTGCCAGAGCTCCTCCGCCAGATGGGGCGTCATCGGCGCGATCAGCAAGGCCAGGGTCTCATAGGCTTCGCGCAGGGCCCAGGCTTCGCCTTCGGATTTTCCGTCGGCCTCCTTCAGGATATTCGAGAAGGTGCGGATCAGCGCCACCGCCACATTGAAGCGCAGCCCTTCCAGATTTTCGGTCACCGCCGCAATTGCCTTGTGGCTGGCGCGGCGGATCTTGTCCGCCTCCGGTGCAAACCTGTTGGGCGCGGGCGTGCCGGCCGGCGGCAGTTCGACCGGCGCCTCTGCGATCAGCCGGTAGACACGATTCAGATAGGCCCAGGCGCCTTCGACGCCGGCTTCGGTCCATTGCAGGTCGCGCTCCGGCGGCGAGTCCGAGAGAATGAACAGCCGCGCCGTATCGGCGCCGTAGCTGTCGATGATGGAGCTGGGCGCCACCACGTTCTTCTTCGATTTGCTCATCACCTCGATGCGGCCGACGGTCACCGGCCGGCCGTTCTGATGATGCACTGCGGCGCCGCCTTCCAGCCGGCGAACTTCCTCCGGGTATAGCCACTTGCCCTCGTCATCCTTGTAGGACTCGTGGGTCACCATGCCCTGGGTGAACAAGCCGGCGAAGGGCTCGCTCAGATTCAAATGCCCCTTCTTGCTCATGGCGCGAGTGAAGAAGCGGGAATAGAGCAGATGCAGGATCGCATGCTCGACGCCGCCGATATACTGATCCACTGGCAGCCAGTAATTCACCGCCGCCGGTTCCACCGGCACCGTCGCCCGGGGCGAGCAGAAACGCGCGAAGTACCAGGAGGAATCGACGAAGGTATCGAAGGTGTCGGTCTCCCGCCGCGCCGGCTTGCCGCATTTCGGGCAGACGACCTTTTTCCAGGTGGGGTGACGGTCCAGCGGATTGCCGGGCTTATCGAAAGTCACATCGTCGGGCAGCAGCACCGGCAGTTCGCCGCGCGGCACCGGCTGGATGCCGCAGCCCTCGCAATGGATCACGGGAATCGGACAGCCCCAATAGCGCTGCCGCGACACCAGCCAATCCCGCAGGCGATAGACCACCGTCGGCTCTCCGGCTTTCAGTTCCCGCAGCCGCTGGCCGACGGCTTTCTTCGCCGACTCCACATCCAGGCCGTTCATGAAATCGGAATTGATCAGCAGGCCATCATCGGTGAAGGCGGTGTCGCCGACGGCGAAGGTCTTCGGATCTTCGCCTGGCGGGCACACCACGGGGATCACCGGCAGCGAATATTTGCGGGCGAAATCCAGGTCACGCTGATCGTGGGCCGGACAGCCGAAGATGGCGCCCGCGCCATATTCCATCAGCACGAAGTTCGCGACGTAAACCGGCAACCGTTGATCCGGCTGCAGCGGATGGATCGCCTGCAGCGGCGTCTTGTAGCCGCGCTTCTCCTGCGCTTCTACCACCGCTTCGGAGGTGCCGGCGCTGCGGCATTCGGCGATGAAGGCGGCCAGGTTCGGATCGCCGCGGGAAACTTCCTCGGCCAGCGGATGATCCGGCGACAGCGCCAGGAACGATGCGCCAAAGAGCGTGTCGGGCCGGGTGGTGAAGATGGTCAGGGGCTCGGAGCGGCCCTCCAGCCGGAACTTCACCTCGGCGCCCGTGGATTTGCCGATCCAGTTCTCCTGCATCAGCCGGACCTTCTCCGGCCAGCGATCCAGTGTCTTCAGGGACTCCAGCAGCTCGTCGGCGTAGGCGGTGATCTTCAGGAACCACTGGGACAGCTTGCGCTTCTCCACCAGGGCGCCCGAGCGCCAGCCGCGGCCGTCGATCACCTGTTCGTTGGCCAGGACGGTGTGATCCACCGGATCCCAATTGACGAAGGCCTCCTTGCGATAGGCCAGTCCCGCCCCCAGGAAATCCAGGAACAGCGCCTGTTGGTAGGCGTAGTATCCCGGATGACAGGTGGCCAGCTCACGGTCCCAATCCAGCGACAGGCCCATGCGCTTCAGCTCGCCACGCATGGTGGCGATGTTCTCGTAGGTCCAGTTCGCGGGATGAATCTTCTGGTCGCGGGCGGCATTCTCCGCCGGCAGGCCGAAGGCGTCCCAGCCCATGGGATGCAGCACGTTGAAACCCCGGGCGCGCCGGTAGCGGGCCACCACATCGCCCATGGCATAGTTGCGTACATGGCCCATATGGATGCGCCCCGAGGGAGAGGGGAACATCTCCAGGACATAGTATTTCGGCCGCGTCTGGTCGCCGCCGGCGGCAAAACAGCCCTTGTCAGCCCAGATGCGCTGCCATTTGGGCTCGGCGTCCTTGTAGTTGTAACGTGCTGCGGGCAAAGCCATCTTCGTCGTCCCGGTCGGCCGGATTCAACCAGAGAGACGCCGGCGCGGCGAATCCGCCGCGCGGCGGCGCCGGATCAGGCGGCCAACCTCACTCTCCGAACTGGGAGATGCGACGCTGCCGCGCCCGCATAAGGATGGTGTTTTCCAGGTCGGTTGCAGTATTCGTGGCCACCTGCGCCGTCACCCAGCCGGCGCCGGTCTCGTCGTTGGTCTCCCGGAATACCTGTGCCCGTACGCCATCGGCCCGCAGGCCGCGGCCGAGGATGAAGACTTGGACCTTGAAGCGCTCGCCGGGCGTTTCGGTCGGCGAATACCAGTCCGTCAGGATGACGCCGCCGAACGGATCGGCCGTGACGATCGGCATGAAAGACACCGTATCCAGCGACGCCCGCCACAGGAAGCTATTGACGCCAATGCCGTATCCGCCGCCGGTGTCGGTGCTTGAGCTGCTGCTGCCGCCGATCGATAGACCGCCCTCGCCGAAAATCGAATCGGGCTCCTCATAGACCGGGCTGGTGGCCCCTTTCGGCCGGTCGACCGGATAGCGCGCCGTCGAGCTGCCGCATCCTGCGAGCAGACCGAGGCCGACCAAAAGGCCGACTGCCCGCAACTGCCATCGCATTCCCTGAAAGATTGTCGGCATCTATGGTCGCCTCACCGTACCGGAGAATCTCATTTTGCCAAAAGAACCGGAGACTTAAAGCAAACCGCCACGGCAGGGTCAAGGCGATGCGGGGCGGTGCCGGGCGCCCGCGGGCTTCCTTTTGCACCGCCAATCGCCTATGTAGGTGGCCGCCTTTCTACGGATTCATCGGGTTATGGGAAAGATCATCTGGCTGGCGTCGTTTCCGAAATCGGGAAACACTTGGCTTCGCGCCTTCTTGCACAACCTCCTGCGCAATCCCGACGAAGCCTACGATATCAACAAGCTCACCGAATTCACCAAGGGCGACGCCCAGATGGGGTGGTACAACCTGGTCGACAAGCGTCCGGGGTCGGAAATCAGCAAGGAAGAAATCGCGGCTCTTCGCCCGAAGATCCACCGGCTGATGACTCAGAGCCGGCCCGATTCGGTCTTCATCAAGACCCATAACCTGCTGGCCGAGGATCGCGGCACGCCGATGATTACGATGGAGCATACGGCGGGCGCGATCTATGTGATCCGCAACCCGCTCGATGTAACGATCTCGTTCGCCCATCATTATGGCTGCAGCATCGACGAAGCGATCAAGTCCATGGCGACGCCGGGATTGCAGACCGAAAACTCGGATAGTCACTGCTACGAGATCTACGGAAGTTGGTCAGAGAATGTTCGCAGCTGGACGCATAGCCCGCACCGGGGCCTCTATGTCGTTCGATACGAGGACATGCTGGCCTCGCCGTCGAAAGCCTTCAACAATGTGCTGAATTTTCTCGGCCTCAAAGTTGCCGGGCGGCGACTGGAGAAGGCAGTCGAGCAAAGCTCCTTCCGTGTCCTGCAAGAGCAGGAAAAGCGTCAATCGTTCAAAGAAAAATCCATAGCAGCCGAACGCTTCTTCCGCGAAGGAACGGCTGGACAATGGAGAAAAGTTCTCAGCCAGCAACAGATCGAAGCTGTAGTCGCCGTGCATCAAGAACAGATGGCTCGCTACGGCTATTGGCCGTTGCCGCAATAGCCGCGACCTGTCGCAATGGATCCGGATCATGGGCAAGATACTGTGGCTTGCGTCGTACCCGCGATCGGGCAACACCTGGTTACGGGCGCTTTTGCACAACTATCTGCGCAATAGTGCCGAACCCCATGACATCAACCGGCTGCAAGATCTTACGGTCGTCGACTCTGCGGCGAGTTGGTTTCGCCAGTTGGACCCTCGGCCTTGCGCTTCCTTAACGAAGGAGGAAGTGGCCCAGCTACGGCCGCGTGTGCACGAAGCGATCACCAGGTCAGGCCCGGATACCGTATTCGTGAAGACCCACAATGCGCTGGTGGTCGATCGCGGAACGCCAATGATAACTCAGGAATACACGGCAGGAGCGATCTATGTCCTGCGCGATCCCCTCGATGTTGCGGTATCCTATAGCGCCCATTTCGGCGTTTCCCTCGAAGAGGCTGTCGCCGCCATGAACCGGCCAAGCAATCAGAGCAAGTCCAACGAAGAGCATTTCGTCTACGAATTTCACGGCTCCTGGTCGGAAAACGTGGAGAGTTGGACCAGCCGGGACTCAAAAGCGATTCACATAGTTCGCTATGAGGATCTCCAGGCCGAGCCGGAACGATACTTCGGCGACGTTGTACGATTTCTCGGATTGCCGGCAACTGAGCAGCGAGTGCGCCGCGCTGTCCGCAACAGCGCCTTTCCCGAGCTGCAGGCTCAGGAGCATAGAGTCGGATTCCGTGAGCGAAGCCGGAAATCGGACAACTTCTTTCGGGCCGGCCGAAGCGGCGAAGGGCGAGAGCGGCTGACCCCGGCCCTTATTGAATCCCTGGTCGGCCATCACGAGGAACAGATGCGCCGCTTTGGCTACTGGCCCGAAAGCCACTAGCCATGCTTTCCATTGCACCGATTGCAATTTTGCGAAGCTCCGGCGCATTCGGCCATCGAAAGTGCCAATGAAGGATTTTTCACGTCGCTTCACGCCCCAGCCTGAACCGCAAGGACCGCAGGGCATTTCGAAAAACCCTTCGCGGGCGCTGGCAGAAGCGCTGAAGTATCATCGCAGCGGCAATTTGAGTCAGGCCGAAACGATCTATCGGGCGCTGCTGAAGGTCGATGGCAATCATCCGGATCTGCTGCATCTATTGGGGGTAATTGCGCATCAGGCCGGCGACTTCGAGGCGGCGCTTACGCTTATTGATCGCGCCATCGCACGCAGCGGGAACGTCGCCGACTACCACAACAACCGGGGCCTTGCCGCGCTTCATCTGGGTCGGACAGGCGAGGCCCTGGAAAGTTTTGACCGGGCCATCGCATTGCGGCCGCAGTTCGCCGACGCTTTTTCGAATCGGGGAAGGGCCCTGAAGGACTCGAACCAACTCGACGATGCCATCAAGTCGTACGAAGAAGCACTGGCGCTGAATCCGCGCCACGCCGAGGCGCATAACAATCTCGGCATTGTCCTGCGGCAAAAAGGCAACCTGCTGCGCGCCGTTGACTGTTGGCGGCAAGCGCTCACCATCCGGCCGGACTATCCGGAAGCATTGACGAATCTCGGCGGCGGCTTGACCGCCGTGGACCGCCTCGACAATGCCCTTGCCGCACTTGAGTCCAGCCTGCGCATCAGGCCGGGCGATCCCGGTACACTGGCGCAATATGCCGAAACGCTGCGCTTGGCCGGCAAATTTCGGGAATCTCTGGACGCGGCTCGACGCGGGATTGGCGTAGCCCCCGATCATGGACAGCTGCGAGTGCAGGAGGCACGCGCGCTTGCTGCCCTGCAGCGCCCTGAAGAGGCGCTCACCGTAATTACCGGGGCCGCAGCGCAGCATCCCGACAGTGCAGACATAGCGGCCGAGCTGGCACAGATGCTTGAATATGCCGGCAAACCGGCGGAAGCGGCGCAAGCGTGGCGTAACGTGCTGTTGCGCGACGCCGATGACGCCGGCGCCCTCGCCGGACTAGCCGTCCTGGAAGGCGAAAAACTATCCCCAGACATGCTGGTCCAGGCCGAACGGGCCGCGGCCAATGAAACGCGCAGTTCCGCCGACCGGAGGGCTCTGCACAAGGCCTTGGGTGACCGGGCGGAACGCGCCGGCGACTTCGCCGCCGCCATGGCACATTTTGAGTCTGCCAATGCTCTGCGGGCGGTGGAACTGAAAGGGCAGGGCATTGCCTTCGATCCCCTGTCGCTGCGCGCCTCTGTCGATCGACAGATCGAGGTCTTCGATCGCGCCGCTATGGATCGATTGCAGTCGCTCGGGCCACCGACCCAGGTGCCGATATTCGTTGTCGGCATGCCCAGATCGGGAACCTCGTTGTGCGAACAGATACTCTCCAGCCATGCCGCCGTCGCCGGCGCCGGTGAATTGAACGATATTCAGACCATCTCCCGCACATTATCGCGGGACGAGATCGGCGAACCCTATCCTGAATGCGTTTTGATGCTCGACCAGCCTCTCACCGCAAAGCTGGCCGATCGCTATCTCGCGCGCCTTCGAGATGTATCGCAGACCGCAATACGTATCGTCGACAAGCACCCGATTAATTTTCGCCATCTGGGGCTTATCGCCGCCCTCTTTCCCCAGGCGTCAATCATCCATTGTCAGCGCGATCCCTTGGATACCTGCTTTTCCTGCCTGTCTCAAAACTTCGACGCACCGATTCCTTGGGCGGTCGATCAGCAAGCTTTGGGCGCCTTTTATAAGGAGTATGTGCGGCTTATGGCGCACTGGGACGAAGTGCTCCCCGGCCGGATTCATAGGTTTGTCTATGAGGAAGTGATCGGGGACATGGAGTCCGCCGCAAGAGCCCTGATTCACCATTGTGGTTTGGATTGGGATCCGAACTGTCTAGCGTTTCACGAAACGAGCCGGGTAGTGCGAACTGCCAGCTATCGCCAGGTTCGGCAACCGATATACAGCCGCTCGGTGGGGCGTTGGCGCAACTACAAGCAATTCCTGGAGCCGCTGCAGTTGGCCCTCTCTGGGCCGGCCAGCCTATGAGGAGAAACGGCAGTTTATGAGCCAATTTCAATTACTTATGGCGAAGAGCTTAGTGGGTTTTGCGGCGAACCCATTAAGTTTTAGATTTATCCATTCAATTCAATTGATTACCAAATCAGGAGGCGGTGAACCACCTGTTGCAAATATGCCACAGGGCTTGGAAAAGGACTTTGCCGCAGGCCGTTGTTGCTTGACCCTGACCGGCATGCCCTTACGATGCGCGGTGCCGATCATCCTAGGGTGGCTGGCAAGGCTTGGCGATCGCAATGAGCGTCAGGTTTGTGCAAATGGGGGGCTGATGGACGCATCGGCCTGAATTTTGGAAGAGGGATACAGAGCATGAAAAAGGTTCTTCTCGGGTCCACCGCGCTGGTGGCGGCCGGGTTGATCGCCGGCCACGCGGAAGCGGCGGATGGCGTGAAGCTCAGCCTCGGCGGTTATTACCGCGGCGTGGCTGGTGTAATGTTCGACGATTTCGATGGCGCTGCGGCCGGCACTGAAGACGATCTCCGTGATTATGTCTTCAAGCAGGACGTGGAAGTCCACTTCAAGGGTGAAACCACCCTCGACAACGGCCTGACTGTCGGCGCGGTCGTTCAGCTTGAGGGTCAGACCTCGGGCGATCAGATCGACGAAGTCTATGCTTACTTCAGCGGTGGCTGGGGCGAGCTGCGCTTCGGCGATGACGACGAAGCGTTGACTCAGCTCTGCTCGATCGGGCCGAGCGGTGCGGCGAACTTCGGCGCCGACTCGCCGTTCTTCAGTTTCTCAAACAGCGCTGCTAACAACCCGGCTGGTGGAACCGGCGCCCTCGCTTATGCCGGCACTAACGGCACCTGCTACGGCATGACCGGTGACTCGACCAAGTTGATTTACTTCAGCCCGAACTTTGGCGGCTTTAGCTTTGCCATGTCGTTCAGCCCTGACGATACCGAGGACACTCGTAACACGGTCAGCGGTGCTGGCACTCGGTTCGAGAATAATGCGGGTCAGGATTCCGACGCGCTCTCACTCGCAGCAAACTTCAATCACGACTTCAATGGCGTAACTCTGAACATCGGAGGCGGCGCAACTTGGAGTTTCGATCGCGAAGCCGCTGCTGGCGCTGACGAGAAGCAGGACTATCAGGGCTATGCGTCGGTTGGGTTCTTCGGCTTCACCATTGGCGGCTCCGTCGAACAGCGGACCGACTTCGGTGCTGACAATTCCGATCGCTTGGTTTACGGCGCAGGCGTCACCTACAATTGGGATGCTTGGACCGTTGGCATCGGCTGGACTCACGGCGATTACGAAATCGCACAGGCCGGCGCTGCAGTTACTGCTGGTGGTGTAGCGGCAGTTCTCACCGGTGACGCCGACCAGAATCAGGACATTTTCGCCCTGACGGCCGGCTACGCACTCGGGCCGGGCATCACTGTTGACGGTGTTGTTGAATGGGTTGACTCCGATACGAATGCTCAAGCGCTCAGCAATGAGTACCAGGGCATTTCTTTCGGCCTCGGCACGCTGATCAGCTTCTAATCAGCGCAACTTAAAGACCACTGTGTCGAGCGGGGAGGGCTTTGCCCTCCCCGTTTCGTTTTGGCGGTCTGCAACGGCCGGCGCTTCCGACGTTTGCACGATCCTGCCGGCATCGGCAGAATTGCCTCTCCCACTCACACCGAACTCGACCGACGAATGAGCGAAATCGCAGCCCGGCTTGGAGCGATCAAGGAACGCATCGCCTTTGCGGCCAAGGATAGCGGCCGCGATCCCGGCGCCGTCACCCTCGTTGCCGTGTCCAAGACACACGACGCCGAAACGATTGCGCCGGCGCTTGCCGCCGGCCACCGGGTTTTCGGCGAGAACCGGGTGCAGGAAGCGGCGGCGAAATGGCCTGACCTGCGGCGGCAATATCCCGACATCCAGCTTCATCTCATTGGTCCGCTGCAGACCAACAAGCTGCGCGACGCCGTGGCGCTGTTCGACGTCATCGAATCCGTCGACCGCCCGAAACTGGCCCAGGCCTTGGCGGCGGAACTGGCGAAGTCGCCGCGGCGCATCGCCTGCTATATCCAGGTGAACACCGGCGAAGAGCCGCAGAAGGCCGGC
>DATKFM010000045.1:0-9109 GCA_035544395.1 Verrucomicrobiia bacterium | reverse complement strand
GACCTCGTCTTCCCCCATCACGAGAACGAGATCGCCCAGAGCCGTTGCGCCCATGACGGCGCTCCGCTGGCCAATGTCTGGATGCATAACGGCTTCGTGCAGATCGCCAGCGAAAAGATGTCGAAGTCCCTCGGCAACTTCTTCACCGTGCGCGAGCTGATCGCCGAGGGCCATCGCGGCGAGGCGATCCGCTGGGCGCTGATGACGGCCCACTACCGACAGCCTCTGGACATCTCCCGCGATTCCGTGAAGGAGGCGAAGGAGCAGCTCGACCGTTTCTACATCGCCCTGGACAAGGTCCGCGATATCGCGCCGGAGACGATGAAGGCGCCGCCGCTGGATGTGCTGGCGGCGCTGGAGGACGATCTCAACACGCCGATGGCGCTGTCCCATCTGCATGAGGCGCTGCGGATGCTGAACACGGCCGCAACCACCGCGGAAAAGGCCCATTGGAAGGCTGTCCTGCTGACCGACGGCAAGCTGATGGGCCTGCTGTGGAACGATCCCGTGGCTTGGCTGAAAGGCACGGGTGCCGCCGCCGGCAACGATGCCTGGATCGAGGGGCAGATCGCCGCCCGGGTCGCCGCGCGAAAGGGCAAGAACTTTGCCGAAGCCGACCGCATTCGCCGGGAATTGACCGATGCCGGGATCATCCTCGAGGACGGACCTGGCGGTACAACCTGGCGGCGAACCGGGTAAAGACGCCGATCAAAGAAGTTGCGCGAGCCAGGTCCTGACCGAGCGCCGGTAGCCTTCGGGCATCGGCAGCTCGGCCAGAGCTTCGGGCGAGAACAGCCCGACCTCCTTGTGCTCGGCGCTGATCTCGATCTCGTCATGGCCGTCGAGGCGGCAGCCATAGGTGACGATCACCACCTCCTGACCGGGCAGCACTTCGAAGTTCCAGCAATCGATGATGCCGGCCACCTGGACATCGAGTCCGAGTTCCTCCTGGATCTCGCGCGCCACGCAGACCGCCGGGTCCTCGCCCGCTTCCAGCCGGCCGCCGGGCAGCTCCCACTCATCGCGCTCGTTCTTCAGCAGCACCACGGCGCCGTCGATCAGCAGCACGCCCTTCACGGAAACGGGAAAGCGCGGCGGCGCGGCCATGGCGGTCAGGCCGGCGCCGCGCGGCGCAGGAACAGGGTCTGCACCGCCAGCCACAGCATCACCAGGGCGGAGAAGCGGCCGACATAGAGGGCAAATTTTGCGGACTGCCGCAGATGATCGCTGATCCAGCCTACCACCAGCGCCACCACCAGGTTCACCGTGGTGCCGCCGATATTGAACAGCAGGCCGAGAAACAGCATCTGTCCGATCACATGGCCCCGCGCCGGATCCACGAATTGCGGCAGGAACGCCAGGATGAACAGCGCCACCTTGGGGTTCAGCAGGTTGGTCCAGGCGCCTTCCACGAAAATCCGCCCAAGGCTGGCCGCGGGCCGCTCCTGCAGCGCCAGCGGCTGCCGCGCGCCCCGCCAGGCTTTCCAGGCGAGATAGAGCAGAAAGGCCGCGCCGCCGTACTGGATGGCCGAGAACAGCGTCGCCGATGACGCCAGCAGCGCCGACACGCCCACGGCCGCCAGGATGCTATGAACCAGCGATCCGGCCGAGATGCCGAAGGCCGAGACCGCGCCGGCGCCGCGGCCCTGGCCGGCGCTGCGGGCCAGCACATAGGTCATGTCGGCGCCGGGGGTGAGGTTGAGGCTGAGACCGGCAACCAGGAACGGCAGCAGGCGGCTCCAATCGGGGATGAAATCCAGCATGGCCGGGACCTTAGGGGATTCGTCCGGAACTGCCCAGACCGGCGCCTGGGCCGCCGGGGGCTGAATTGACGCCACGGCTAGGGCAGGGCAGAAAGGCCAGCCCCGGCCTGTAAATGTGAACCTCAACCGATCGCCGCCATGGACGATAAACGCCTCTATCTGTTCGACAGCACCTTGCGCGACGGCGCCCAGACCCAGGGCGTCGATTTCAGCGTGCTGGACAAGCAGGCCATCGCCGTGGCGCTGGATGGGCTTGGTATCGACTATGTGGAGGGCGGCTGGCCGGGCGCGAACCCGACCGACGACGCGTTCTTCGCCGCCCCGCCGTCCCTGAAGAAGGCCGTCTTCACCGCCTTCGGCATGACCCGCCGGCCTGGCCGCAGCGCTGCCAACGATCCCGGCTTGGCCTCGCTGCTGGGTGCCAAGGCGGATGCCGTCTGCATGGTCGGCAAAAGCTGGGATTTCCATGTCGACGTCGCGTTGGGCATCAGCCATAGCGAGAACGTGGACATGATCGCCGAGAGCGTCGCGCTGGCGAAGACCAGGAAGCGCGAGGTGATGTTCGACGCCGAGCATTTTTTCGACGGCTACAAGGCCAACCGCGACTACGCCATGCAATGCGCCAAGGCAGCCTATGACAGCGGGGCGCGCTGGGTCGTGCTTTGCGACACCAATGGCGGCACGCTGCCCCACGAGATCGAGCGCATCGTCGGCGAGGTCTGCGCCGCCATCCCCGGCAGCCATCTGGGCATCCACTGCCACAACGACACTGAGAACGCCGTGGCCAACAGCCTGGCGGCGGCCCGCGCCGGCGCGCGGCAGATCCAGGGCACGCTGAACGGGCTGGGCGAGCGCTGCGGCAATGCCAATCTGGTGTCGCTGATTCCCTCGCTGATGCTGAAGACGGATTTCAAGGTCGCTGTTAGCGAGACCGGTCTCAAGCAGCTTACCCATGTATCGCGGCTTCTGGACGAGCGGCTGAATCGCGCGCCGCTGCGCAATGCAGCCTATGTCGGCGAGTCCGCCTTTGCGCACAAAGGTGGCCTGCATGTATCGGCGGTGGAGAAGGACCCACGCACCTACGAGCACATCGAACCGGCGCTGGTCGGCAACCGCCGGCATATCGTCGTCTCCGATCAATCGGGCCGCGCCAATATCCTGGCGCGCTTCCGCGACATCGGGCTCGAGGTGGCGGTCGACGATCCCAAGGTCTCGACGCTGGTGGAGACGGTGAAGTCCCGGGAATATGACGGCTACGCCTATGACGGCGCGGAGGCGAGCTTCGAGTTGCTGGCGCGCCGCGCGCTGGGCAGCGTGCCCGATTACTTCCGCGTGATGCGCTTCCGCGTCATGGATGATCGGCGCTGGAATGCCCGCGGCGAGCTGGTCACGGAATCCGAGGCGACGATCACCATGGAAGTCGCCAGCTCGCGGTTGATGACTGTGGCCACCGGCAACGGCCCGGTGAATGCGCTAGACGGCGCGCTGCGCAAGGGCCTGCTGCCGCTTTACCCGGATCTGCAGGACATGCGGCTGGTGGACTACAAGGTGCGCATCCTCACGCCCAATGCCGGCACCGGCGCGGTGACCCGCGTGATGATCGAAAGCGCCGACGAAACCGGCGAGCGCTGGAGTACCGTGGGCGTGTCGCCGAACATCATCGACGCCTCTTTCAACGCGCTGAACGACGCCATCACCTGGAAGCTGTTCCGCGCCGGCGCCGCGGCGGCCAAGGCGCCGGCCGCCGGCTAAGCCATGTCCGGCACCGACCGCAGCAAGAAATCCGATCGCGTCTATCCCGGCCATATGAAGGACGGACGCGCCAAGCCCGGCGCCGGGCCGGCGATCATCCTGGTGGAGCCGCAGCTCGGCGAGAACATCGGCACGGCAGCGCGGGCCATGTTGAATTGCGGGCTGGTCGATCTGCGGCTGGTGCGGCCACGGGACGGCTGGCCAAACCGCAAGGCGGTGGCGGCGGCTTCCGGCGCCGACGCCGTGATCGACAATGTGCGGCTATTCGACAGCACGGCGGAGGCGGTCGCCGATCTCAGCCGTGTCTATGCCACGACGGCGCGCCATCGTGGCCAGATCAAGCCGGTGGTGACGCCGCGTCAGGCGGCGACGGAGATGCGCGCGGCGCTGGGGCGCGGCGAAAGGACCGGCGTGCTGTTCGGGCCGGAGCGTACGGGCCTGCATAATGACGACATTCCGCTGGCCGACACGGTGCTGCAGGTGCCGCTCAATCCGGCCTTCTCCTCGCTCAATCTGGCGCAGGCGGTGCTGCTGATCGGCTATGAATGGTTCCAGGCCGGCAGCGGCGTGCCGCCGCGACAACTCGTCACCAACCAGACCGGCCCGGCCTCGAAGGAGGAACTGCTCAACTTCTTCGCCCATCTGGAGCAGGAACTGGTCGATTGCGGCTTCCTGCGCAATGCCGAGAAGCGGCCGAGCATGGTGCGCAATATCAGGAACATCTTCCAGCGCGCGGATCTCACGGAGCAGGAAATCCGCACGCTGCACGGCATCATCAAGGAGCTGGCCCACCAGCGGGTGCGCCGGCCGAAGCGGCGCCCCGCCGGATCGTAGCGTTATTTGTGGGCGGCGAACGCGGCCTTTGCCGCTTCGGCGATTTCTCCCGGCGTCATCTTGCGCACCTGCTTGGCGATGCTCCATTGATGGCCGAAAGGATCCCGCAGCCTGCCATAGCGATCGCCCCAGAACATGTCCTGCAGCGGCATCAGCACGGTCATGCCGGCGGCGACGGCGCGGCTGAACAGTTCTTCGATATCCTCGGAATAAAGGTGGATCGAGCCCGTGGTGGCGCCCAGCACATTAGGCGCCCGGGCGCCGGTGTTCATCTCCGGGAATTCGTCAGACATCATGATGACGGAGTCGCCGATCTGCATCTCCGCATGCATCAGTCGCGCGCCATCGGGCGTCGCCATGCGGATGCGTTCGATGGCGCCGAGCGCGGCCTTGTAGAAATCGAGCGCTTGGGCCGCGCCGCGCAGCACGATATGCGGCGTCACGCTGCGATAGCCGTAAGGCGGCGCCGGTTTCCGCGCGGCAGGCTTGCGGGCAGCGGCTTTCTTCTTCGCCGCCGGCTTGCGGGCCGCGGCCTTTTTCTTCGCGGGCTTGCGCGCGGGCGCGCGCTTGGCTGATTTGGTTGAACGCTTTGCTTTCCGGGCCATGTCGTTCCTCCCCTGAATATGCATCCCCCGATTGCAGGGATAGCATGACAGTATGACGCATCGGCGGCTCCCGGCGTAGCCGTTCGCGCTCGAAAACCGTGGATCACGGTCGCGGCCGGCGATTTGACAGGGCGCGGGGTGGCGGCTAGAAACCCGGCCAATTCCCGAAAAAGCGGGTGGCGGTGTATGGCCGCGACCCCGTCCGAGCCTCTCCGGAGGTTGCTGGAACTATCGGGACAACATATTGATAAAGAAAGGAGATTCCATGTCGAAACGGCAGGAATCGAAATACAAGATCGACCGCCGCCTCGGGGTTAACCTCTGGGGCCGTCCGAAAAGCCCGATAAACAAGCGCGAATACGGCCCCGGCCAACATGGCCAGCGCCGCAAGAAGCCGTCGGAATACGGCCTGCAGCTGACTGCCAAGCAGCGGCTGAAGGGCTACTACGGCAACATCGGCGAGCGCCAGTTCCGCCGCATCTATGACGAAGCCATGCGCCGCCGCGGCGACTCCGGCGAGAACTTGGTGGCGCTGCTGGAGCGGCGCCTGGACACGGTGGTGTACCGCGCGAAGTTCGCGCCGACGGTGTTTGCCTCGCGCCAGCTGGTGAACCACGGCCACGTCAAGGTCAATGGCCGCCGGGTCAACATCGGCTCCTACAGCGTCAAGGACAACGACGTGATCGAGGTGAAGGAGAAGTCGCGGGAGATGGCGCTGATCCTGGAAGCGATCCAGTCCGCCGAGCGCGACGTGCCCGATTACATCAATGTCGACCACAAGCTGCTGAAGGCGACCTTCCTGCGTTCGCCGAAGCTGGCCGACGTGCCCTACCCGGTGCAGATGGAGCCGAACCGCGTCATCGAATATTATTCGCACTAAGCGGCGGGTAAGCGAGTTACAGACGGGCCGGCAGCGATGCCGGCCCGTTTTGCTTTGGCAGTTACGCGGCCGTGCCTTCTTTACAGCGCGCATTTCCCGGAACATCTCTAAGACTGGCTTGATGGCTTGGAGTCGATGATGTTTCCCGCTGTTTTCGTTTCCCACGGCGCGCCGACGCTGGTGTTCGAGGATATCCCGGCGCGGCAGTACATGGCCGGGCTCGGCGACATGCTGGGGCGGCCGGAGTCGATTCTCTGCGTGTCCGCCCATTGGGAGACGGCGCAGCCGGCGGTCAGCGGCGTGGCGCAGCCCAAGACCATCCATGATTTCTACGGCTTTCCCGAAGCGCTCTACCGCCTGCGCTATCCTGCGCCCGGCGCGCCCGAACTGGCGGCGCGGGTGGAGAAGGATCTGCAGGCGGCGGGTTTCCAGGTGGCGGTGGATCCGGGCCGCGGCCTCGATCATGGTGCCTGGAATCCGCTGACGCTGATCTATCCCGATGCCGATATCCCGGTGACGCAGCTCTCGATCCAGGCGCATCTGGATCCGGCCCATCACCGGCGGCTCGGCCAGGCGTTGCGCAACCTGCGGCAGGAAGGGCGAACGCTGATCCTGGCCAGCGGCGGCGCGGTGCACAACCTGCGGCAATTCGCGATCGACAGCGAGAACGCGGCGCCCTGGGCGATAGCCTTCGACGAATGGCTCAACGACCGCATCCTGGCGGGCGATGAAGAGGCGCTGGTCGGCTACCGCGCGACCCGGCCCGAGGCCAAGATGGCCCATCCCCGCGACGAGCATTTCCTGCCGCTGTTCGTCGCCATGGGTGCCGGCGACGGCCGCCCCGGCCGCGCGCTTCACCGCAGCTTCGCCCATGGCAGCCTGAGCATGGCCTCCTACGCCTGGGGCTGAGCCGCGGCGCGCGCCGCACACGAGCGTTACCACACGGCAGTAGAACTCGCGGCTTTTCTGGCATACCGTTCGCCGGCGATGTGGAACTTGAAGCCCCGAATTCGTCTGCAGTTTGGCCAGATGCTTGGCCACCTCGTCCGCTGCGCTCTCGTTGCCGGCGCCGGCTTGTTTCTTTGCGCGGCAGCGCCCGCCCAGGCGCAGGACGACGCGGCCGCCCAAGAGGCCGCGGCGACGCTCCCGGCTTTCCTCGGGCCGGACGAGCTGCGCCGGGTGGTGGCGCCGGTGGCGTTCTATTCCGATGACCTCCTGGCCATCGTCCTCCCGGCCGCGACCAACCCGCTGCAGATCGTGGAGGCGCAACGCTTCCTGACCAAGCGCAAGAAGGATCAGAAGCTCGAGCCCAACGCCGAGTGGGACCCGTCGATCCTGGCGCTGATCAACTATCCGGAAGTCATCGAGAAGATGAACGCCGACCTCGAATGGACCAAGGCCCTGGGCAATGCCGTCATCGACCAACTGGATGACGTCTTGGACATGATCCAGCAGCTCCGCGCCGAGGCGGCGAACAGCGGCTATCTGCAGGCCAATGAATTTCAGGTGGTGTATTGGTTGGATGACTACTGGTACATCGACTCGTCCGATCCCGATTACATCTACATTCCCGATTATCCGCCCGACCATCCTATCTTCAATCCGCCCGATGGTGTCCGGCCCGAACCTCCCATCGCCTTGCCGCCGGATGCCTCGATTCCTCATCCTGAGCATCCCATCGCTTTGCCGCCGGGCGCCGTCCTACCCCACCCCGCGCATCCCATCGCCTATCCGCCGCCGGTCTATGTGTCCCACCAGCCCTACTGGTCGCCGGGCGCGATGTTCGTTGCTGGCGCCATTGTCGGTGGCGCCTTCGGCTATGGCTTCGACTGGAACAACAGCGAAATCGACATCAATGTCGGCGCCGATTGCTGCCGCGGCGGCAATGTCGACATCGGCGACCGCAACAGGGTCGATCACCGCACCGGCGACCGGTTCAACGCGGACAAGCAGTGGGCGAACGGCAAGGACAAGCTGAAATGGAATCCAAACAAGGCCCGTCAGAAGCAGGCGGCGGGTGTTAAGAAGAACGCGGGCCGCAGTAATACCGGCACGCTGCCGGCGAAGCAGCCGAAGACGGGAGCCGCGAAACAGCCCAAGCTGACGAACCCGGCCTTGCGCAATCAGGGCAAGCTCAGCGGCGACACGAATCTGAGGGGCGAGAAGAAGTCGTCGCTCGGCAATTATTCTTCCAGCCGTGAGTCGAGCAGGACACGCGACCAGGGCAGCCGGAGTCTGAATGACAGCCGCTCGAACCGCAGCGGATCGAGCTACGATCGGTCGCGGTCGAGATCCAATTCGGGCGCCTTCGGCGGCTACAACCGCGGCTCGACCACGAGGATGCAGAGCAGCCGCGGCTCCCGGAGCATGGGTGGGATGCGCGGCGGTGGCCGCGGCGGCGGACGCCGGTGATCGGCGGCAGGATGCATTCCCGGATTTCCGAGTAATAGGAACAAATTCCACATCAGGACCTGAGAAAAGGGGCGACCGCAGCCGCCCCTTTTCGTGAAAGGGTGGCCGTTACGCCGCCTTGGTGTAGATGCCCTTGCTGTGCAGGAGGTCGCGCAGCTCGCCGGAACTGGCCATCTCGCGGACGATGTCGCAGCCGCCGACGAATTCGCCCTTCACATAGAGCTGCGGGATGGTTGGCCACTGGGAGAAATCCTTGATCCCCTGGCGGATGGCGGGATCGGTCAGCACGTCCACGCCTTTGAACTTCACGCCGAGCTCGGTCAATACCTGCACGACGGCGGCGGAGAAGCCGCATTGCGGGAACACGGGCGTGCCCTTCATGAACAGAAGGATGTCGTTCTCGCCGATGTCCTTCTTGATGCGGTCGATAACCGGATTGGTCATAGTTGCGTCCTTTGGGTCCTGAAAAGTTGTCCTGACTATACGCTATTTCGGGGCGGCGGTCTGTAGCGCCAGCGCATGGAGCTGATCGCCCATCTTGCCGCGGAGCGCCTGGTAAACCATCTGGTGCTGCTGGATGCGGGTCTTGCCGGCGAACTCGGCGGCCTCGACATAGGCGGCGTAATGGTCGCCGTCGCCGCGCAGATCCTCGATCCGCACGATGGCGCCGGGCAGCGCATCCTTGATCAGCTTCTCGATATCGGCCGCTTCCATCGCCATCGTCGTTTCCTCGCCTAACTTGCCTTGCCGTTCATATAGCCCGGCAGCCAGGATTCATGGGCTTTTTTCAGCCGCTCCAGGGATATGGTCCCGCGGCCGGTCACTGTCAACGAAACGCCGCCGGTCTTACCCACGGCCTTGGC
>DATKFM010000044.1:0-14340 GCA_035544395.1 Verrucomicrobiia bacterium | reverse complement strand
GAAAGTGGTGCTGGCCAAATGGCTCTCCATGGCGCCGCGCGTCATCATCTTCGACGAGCCGACAAGGGGCGTGGATGTGGGCGCGAAAAGCGAGATCTACGGCCTGATGCGCGCGCTGACCGACAGCGGCGTCGCCATCCTCATGATTTCCAGCGACATGGAGGAGGTGATCGGCGTCAGCGATCGCATCGCCGTCATGCATGAAGGCGCCATCGGCGGCTTCCTCGACCGGGCCCAGTTCAGCGAGCATAATGTGCTGCAATTGGCGGTGGGCAACAGGGTGAACTGAGAGCGACAATGTTCAAGAAAGACCTCTGGCTCCTCATCCTCATCCTCGTCGTCGGCGCCGCCGTCGCCATCATCAATCCGCGCTTCCTGTCGCCGATCAACCTGTCCAACACGGCCAACCTGGTCGGCCTATTCGGGCTGTTCTCGCTCGCCCAGGCATTCGTCATCATCACCGGCGGCATTGAGCTTTCGGTCGGCTCGATCATCGCGCTGCTCGGTGTCATTTTTGTCGACCTGATCGCCAATGTCGGCGTGCCCTGGGGCCTCGCGGTCATCATCGTTATCGGCATCGGCGTTCTCATGGGCGCGGTGCATGGCTTCCTGATCACGCGCATGAAGCTGCAGCCATTCGTGGTGACGCTCTGCGGCCTGCTGATCTATCGCGGCGTGGCCCGCTACTACACCGAGGACGCCACCGCCGGCTTTGCTTTCGGCCAGAGCTTTCCCACGCTGGAATGGCTGACTGCCGGCCGCACCCTCGGCGTGCCCCACAGCATGATCGCCTTCGCGCTCACCGCCATCGTGCTGGCGATCCTGCTGCACCGCTCGGTGTTCGGGCGCTATCTGTTCGCCGTCGGCAAGAACGAGGAGGCCGCGCGCTATTCCGGCATCCGCACCAGGCGGATCATCGTCGCCGCCTATGTCATCTGCTGCGGCTTGACGGCGTTGGCGTCGATCTACATCGCCATGTACACGCGCTCGATCTCGCCGGCGTCCCATGGCAGCTTCTATGAGCTCTACGCCATCGCCGCGGCGGTGCTCGGCGGCTGCTCGCTGCGCGGCGGCGAAGGCTCGATCCTCGGCGTTGTGCTCGGCACCATCCTGCTGCAAGTGCTGCAGAATTTGGTGAACCTGCTGGGCATTCCCAGCTCGCTGAACTTCGCCGTCATGGGCGGGGTCATCCTGATCGGCGTGCTGGCTGATCAACAGCTCATGCGCTACCGAAGATTGCGGGCTGCCGCACGGGCCGAGCCAACGGGCCATGCCTCGCCAGCGGAGAAGGCTGTCGCTGAATAGGCGGCGCTACAGCGCCAAACTCCAATGCTGTCCCACCAGATCCTTGCCGAAGGAGCGGTGCTTCTCTTCCTTGACGAGTTTGAATCCCGCGGCTTCGTAGATCCTGCGCGCGGAGACCAGGATATCGTTCGTCCATAGCGTAAGCGTCTTGTAGCCCCTGGCGCGGGCGAAGCGGATGCATTCCTCCACCAGCCGCCGGCCAAGGCCCTGCCCCCGCGCCTTCACGTCCACATGCAGCATGCGCAGCCGCGCGACCTCGTCGGACTCCTTGACCAGGAACACGGCGCCGACGATCTCGCCGTCCAGCTCCGCCACCCAGCAGCGTTCCCTCTGGGGATCGAAGTTGCGGATGAACTTGGCGGTGATCTCGGCGACCAGGGCTTCGAATTCGTCGTTCCAGCCATACTCCTCGGCATAGAGCCGGGCCTGGCGGTGGATGATCCAGCCCATGTCACCGACGCGGTGATCCCTGAGCACGAACAGCGGCGGGCCATCGTCGCGGCTGCGGGCGAGGATGCGCCGCACCTGGGCCAGGGATTGGGTCAGGCGGCGGAGCTGTCCTTCGTCCAGACCTGCGACCATCGCGCCGATCTCGTCCTGCGAGGTCTTGTTGATCTGGCGAAAGGCGCCCTTGCCGGCGGCGGTGAGGTTCAGGGCGGCCTGGCGCCGGTCCTCTTCCCGGGGCGTTCGCTTCAGCAGCTTCTTCTTTTCGAACCGCGCGAGGATGCGGCTGAGATAGCCGGGATCGAGGCGCAGCGACTGCACGAGGTCGCTGGCGGTCAGGCCGTCGCGATGCGCCAGCTCATAGAGCACCCGCCCTTCGCTGAGGGTGAACGGGCTTTTGAGAAAATGCTCGTCGAGCAGGCCGATGACGCCGGTGTAGTAGCGGTTGAAGCGCCTGATCTCGGCGACTGAGGTGTCGAAGGGTTCGGACATGGCATGGCCTCGAATGTGCTCGACTAATTGACTTTAGCACACGGATACTTGCCGCAGTCAATTATCTTGCGGTTGGGCCACGCTCAAGCCGATTTGCCTGCCATGGGACCATGGTCCAATTCCAAGAACCCGGCGGGGCCTGTTATCCACGGACCGGCGCGGATCTGCGTCGCTCCGCGGAGCGAGTATTGTGTCCGCTAGACGGATGATCGGGGCCCATCAGCAAGGACGCCGCTCGTGCAACTACGCATTCGACCGACCCTCATGGCGGTGACCACCGGCCTTGTCGTCGTCACGGCCGCGGCGCTTGCGGCCGCCATCAGCACCCTGGGCAGCCGCATCGTCGAGGAACTCGTCGACCGGCGCTTTCAGACGATCGCCGAGTCGGCAGCGGTGGAGATCGCCGGCGTGGTGGATGCGGCGACCGGCGTGCTGCACGAACAGACCAGGCTGGCGGCCAAAGACCTGCTGCCGTTCGACAACAACGCCGAACTCGGCCGGCGCTTCGCGGAAAGGCTGCGCCAGGAGCGGCAACTCGCCTGGATCAGCTACGGCGAACCCGAACGCGACTCTTTCGTCGGAGCAACTCGAAGAGCCGACGGCCTCCTTCTCGTGAACCGCAGCGAACGCGCCATCGACGACGGCCAGCCGAGCGAAATCGTCGAACTCGCTGACGGGAGTTGGAAACCCGTGGGAGGTCCAAGGAAGAAGGCGTACTCGGTTGTGACTCAGCGCTGGTTCACTGACGCCATCGCCACGGATGCGATCGTTGTCACCGGCCCCTATACATTTGCCGAGGGCATCAAAGGCATAACGCTCTCCCTGCGATGGGCGGATGCCGATAGTCGAGTGCACGGCGTCTTTACCGTCGACTTCTTCCTTGATCAGCTTTCCCAGATGCTGGCGGTGCTGGCGAGCGACGGCGGCGATGCCGTCCTGCTCGACGGGAACAGTCAGCTGCTCGCCAACGCCGGCGCTATGCGGGAGCCATCCCTGGCAACGGCTGCGCAGGCAGCGTTCGCGGCGCACCGTGAATCGGTCCTGGCCATGGACCAGGGTGGGAGTCTGGCCACCGATGTAGACTCGCCGGACGGTTCCTTGCGCGCGTCGATCACGCGAATCCAGTCGAGCCTCGGCGTGCAATGGGTGCTCGTCGTTCTCGAGCCGCGCGCGACGCTCTTCGCGCCGTTGGACCGCCTGCACCTCGTCATCTTCGCCGTTTCGGCCGCGGTTGTGCTGCTGGGATTGGTCGGGGCCATCCTTCTGGCCGGCCGCCTCGCCCGCCCGCTGGCAGAACTTTCCGTCGAAGCCGAGCGGATCCGCGATTTCGATCTCGATGATCCGATTACTACGCGATCGATTATCGTCGAACTGGCGAACCTGATCGACGCCATGGGCGCCATGAAGGCCGGCCTGCGCAGTTTTGCCCACTTCGTGCCGAAGCGGGTGGTGAAGCGGCTGATCGCCGCCGGCGGCACGGCGACTCTCGGCGGCAACCGGCGCGAGCTGACGCTGATGTTCAGCGACATCGCCGGCTTCACCAACATCAGCGAAGGCCTGCCGCCGGAGAAGGTGATGCGGCTCATATCGCAATACTTCGACTTCATGTCCGACGCCATCCACGCCAACCAGGGCATCGTCGACAAATACATCGGCGACGCGGTCATGGCGATCTGGAACGCGCCGCGGCACGATGCCGCTCACGCTATCCATGGCTGTCAAGCGCTGCTCGCCTGCATGCGCGCCAATGACGAGCATGACCGCGCCGCAATCGCCGCCGGGCTGCCGCCGCTGCCGACCCGCTTCGGCCTGCACACCGGCGAGGCCGTCATCGGCAACATTGGTTCCACCGACCGCATGCAGTACACGGCGCTGGGCGCCAATGTGAATCTTGCCTCACGGCTCGAACCGCTGAACAAGCACTACGGAACGCGAAATCTGGTCAGTGCCGAGACCAAGGCGCGCGCCGGCGAGGACTTCCTGTTCCGCAGCATCGCAATCGTCCGGCCGGTGGGCACGACGCGGCCGATCGAGGTGTTCGAGCTGATGGGCGCTGCCGACGACGAAGACGCCACGGCGTTGCGTGACCGGATCCGGCAATGGGAGGCCGCGATGTCGGTACTGCGCGCGGGCCGCGCCGCCGAGGCCCTGCCGCTGTTCCAGGCCATCGCCACAACGCAGGCCCCTGACGGCGTCGCCGAATACTATGTCAGGCGTTGCACCGACGTGGCGCGACGTCCGCCAGACGCGCCCTGGGACGGCATCGACGAGTTCATCAGCAAATAGACGGCCTGCAGGACTTCCTCAGCACGCAACCGGCACCGGCACCCGGGGATCGGCGTCCCAGTAGGCAAATTCGCGGAAGGCCGGATCGACATTGCCGCCCCAGCGGCCGTGATAGAGGGCGAGCTTGTCCTCGGCCGGGCAGCGGCCGGTCTCCGCGATCACATGCAGGGGATCGAGGAAGCGGGTTTCGTCGCGGCCCTGCTTGTCGAGCTTGGCGCGGCGCTTCAGGCCGGCGCGGGCGATCTCCAGCACCTGCTTCGCCAGCTCCTGCACCGGGCGGCCGCGGAATTTGGCCTTGAGCGCCGCCTTCGGCACGTCGGCGCGCAGCTGCTCGCGCTCTTCCATCGTCCAGGCCTTGCAGAGGTCCCAGGCGGCGTCGAGCGACGCGTCGTCATAGAGCAGCCCGACCCACAGCGCCGGGAGGGCGCAGAGCCGGTCCGAGGCGCCGCTGTCGGCGCCGCGCATTTCCAGGAACTTTTTCAGCCGCACTTCCGGGAAGGCGGTGGTGAGATGATCCGTCCAGTCGCCCATGCCCGGCGTCTGGCCGGGATAGGCGGGCAGTTTCCCTTGCATGAAATCGCGGAAGGACTGGCCGCTGGCGTCGATATACTGGCTGTCGCGATAGACGAAGTACATCGGCACATCGAGCATCCAGTCGACATAGCGCTCGAAGCCGTAGCCGTCTTCGAAGACGAAGGGCAGCAGGCCGCAGCGGTCGGGATCGGTGTCGGTCCAGACATTGCTGCGGAAGCTCATGAAGCCGTTCGGCTTGCCTTCGGTGAAGGGCGAATCCGCGAACAGCGCCGTGGCGATCGGCTGCAGCGCCAGGCTGGCACGCATTTTCTTCACCATGTCGGCTTCCGAGCTGAAATCCAGGTTCACCTGCACGGTGCAGGTGCGCAGCATCATGTCGAGGCCAAGCTTGCCTTTGCGCAACATGTGCGCGCGCATGATCTTGTAGCGGTCCTTGGGCATCCAGCCGATGTCCTCGCGCCGCCATTTCGGATCGAAGCCCATGCCCAGCATGTCGACGCCGATCTCGCTGGCGACCTCGCGCACCTGCTTCAAGTGGATGCCGATCTCGCCGCAGGTCTGATGCACGGTTTCCAGAGGCGCGCCCGACAGTTCGAACTGGCCGCCGGGCTCCAGCGTGATGTTGCAGCGGTTCATGGTCAGGGCAATGATCTTGCCGTGCTCCTCGATCGGCTCCCAGCCGAAACGGGTCATGCCTTGCAGCAGCGCGCCGATCCCGCTCCGGCCCTCGTAGGGTGCGCGGCGCAGATCCGACAACGTGAAGGCGAATTTCTCGTGCTCGGTGCCGATGCGCCATTCGCTGCGCGGCTTGGAGCCGGCGGCGATGTAGTCGACAAGCTGGCGCTTGTTGGTGATGGGTTCGCCCAGCGATTTCGGTGGCGCCGACATCTCGTCCTCCGCGTTGACCAGCCTGTTATGGATTTATATACGCCGCCCCTGCCCGAACTATTTGCGGTGCGGCGGCCGCTGGGTCTTGTCCCCCAATATTGCCTGCCAACAGGCAATGGCCGCAAGCGCCGCCGTTTCGGCACGCAGGATGCGCGGCCCCAATCCGACTGGGGTAAAGATGGGATTTTTGGCGAAGGCGTCAAGCTCCGCCGCCGACCAGCCGCCTTCGGGACCTATAAATATGGCCTGGGATGGGGTGGTATCCTTTTCGTAAGCGGCGAGCGCTGTGGCGATAGGCTTAACCGAGCCGCCCTCGGCGCAGACCAGGCTACGGCGCGTTTGCGGCCAATCCGCCAGCAATTTCGCAAGGTCCATCGGCGGGCTTACTTCCGGCACCGTCAGCCGTTCGCTCTGTTCCGCCGCTTCAATGGCGATGGCGCGCAGCCGTTCGGTATTCACCCGGTCCACATGGGTGTGCTGGGTGATCAGCGGCTGCAGGCGCGCGACGCCCAGCTCGGTCGCCTTCTCCGCCACCAGGTCGATGGCGGCCCGCTTGGTGGCGGCAAAGACCAGCCAGAGGTCGGGCGACGGCGATTGCTCGCGAGTCCGCGTCTCGACCGCGAGGGTGCCGCCGGATTTGGTTAATTTGCCGATGGCCGCGCGCCATTCGCCGTCGCGGCCGTTGAAGAGGCGCAGCGGCACGCCCGGCACGAGCCTGAGAACGTCCCGAAGATAGTGGGCGCGGTCTGCATCGATAGACACGGCGGCGCCCGGCGTCAGCGGTGTCTCGACATAGAGCCGCGTGCCGGTCTCCGGCTTCACGAAGAGGCCAGCTCCCGATGCAGGAAAGTGCAGTCGCGCAGGATGCCGTCGGGATCGCTGGCATAGCGCGGCACGATGCCGGTGACCTGGAAGCCGAGGCTTTCATAGAGGCGCTGCGCTGGATCGTCTGTTCGCACATCGAGGACCAGAAGATTGCGTTCCAGCCGGCGCGCCAAATCCTCCACCGCTTGCATCAGACGGCGCCCGAGTCCGCGGCGTCTTGCGCTTAGCCGCACCAGCAGCTTTTGCACTTCGGCGCGGTGGCGCGCATTCCTTTTGCCAGCGAGATCGAGTTGCACCGTGCCCAGCAATTGCTCGCCCTCATAGGCGGCGAGCAGATGCCGGCTGCCGTTCCGCATGGCCGCGATCGCATCGCGCCAATAGGTTTCGGCTTCGCCCTCGGCCAGCGGCCAATGAAAGCCGATGGAAGCGCCGGCGCCCACGGCGTCGGTCAGCAGCGCGACGAAGTCGGGCAGGTTTGTCGCCACCTGATAGGCGCGGAGCTCGATGATTCGCTCTTCCGGCTGGGGTATTTCCGCCGTTTCGTTCATGCTCGTCCCGTCATAAACTCAAGCTTGTACAGAAGGCAGGCACAGTAGCCGATGGCGAATACGCGTCAAACCCACGCCAAGGCGGAACTCCGCACCGACATCCCGCGCGGCAGCTGGGTCGACCGCTGGCTGCCGGCGCAGGCGCGGCCCTATGCGCGCCTCATGCGCCTCGACCGGCCCATCGGCACCTGGCTGCTGCTGTTTCCCTGCTGGTGGGGACTTACGTTGGCACGGCCGCCCGACACGGTCGAAAGCGCCGTTGCCATTTTACTATTCGCCATCGGCGCGCTGGTGAAGCGTGGCGCCGGCTGCACCTACAATGATATTGTCGACCGCGATTTCGATGCGAAGGTCGCTCGGACCGCGTTGCGGCCAATCCCCAGCGGACAGGTATCGGTACGCGCAGCCGTCGTCTTTCTCGCCGCGCAATTATTCGTCGGGCTTATCATCCTGCTGCAATTCAATTGGTTCACCGTTTGGCTCGGCGTCGCGTCACTAACTTTGGTCTTCACCTATCCACTGATGAAACGCATCACCTATTGGCCCCAGGCGTTTCTCGGCCTGACCTTCAACTGGGGCATTCTCATGGGCTGGTCCGCCGTTTTCGGCAGTATCGGGTGGCAGACCTTGCTGCTTTACGCGGGCGGCGTTGCCTGGACCCTGCATTACGATACGATCTATGCCCATCAAGACAAGGAGGACGACGCGCTCATCGGCGTGAAATCCACCGCGCTTAAGTTCGGCACAGCGACGAAGCCATGGCTTTGCTTATTCTCGGCGGTCGCCTTGCTTTTGTTCGGCATGTCATTCGCCTTGAATGAGATGCACTGGGCGGTTTGGGTTGGTTTGGCCGCTGTCGCTTTGCATCTGGCATGGCAGATTCGCAGCGTCGACCTCAACGACGCCGCAGATTGTCTTGAAAAATTCCGCGCCAACCGCTGGATCGGCTGGCTCCTGTTGTGCGGCATCGTTATCGGCAATACCTTGTTGGGAACCGGGACAAAACTCATCAATGCCAACTTCTGATCAAACAGATTTCGTTCGCGCGAAAACAGCGGTTTCGTCGCCGGCGCTGGTGCCGGAGATCAAGCTGCATCTGGCGACCGAGGTGGCGCCGCTGTGGCGCGCGACCCAGACGACGCTCGACAAGGACAATCTGCCGCCGCCCTATTGGGCCTTCGCCTGGCCGGGCGGGCAGGCGCTGGCGCGCTATATCCTCGACCATCCGCAGATCGTGCGCGGCCGCCGGGTAATGGATTTCGCCTCAGGCAGCGGCCTTGTCGCACTCGCCGCGGCGCGCGCGGGTGCGGCCCATGTCACCGCCAGCGACATCGATCCCTTTGCCGCCGCGGCCATCGCCATGAACGCGGCGCTCAACAACACGCCTGTCAACATCTCCACCATCGATCCCATCGACAGCGCCACCCATGGCCCGCGCTGGGGCTTGGTGCTGGCTGGCGACGTCTGCTACGAGCAGCCGCTGGCCGAGCGGGCGATCCGGTGGCTGCGCACCCTGCTCCATGGCGGCACCGACGTGCTGCTCGCCGATCCCGGCCGCGCCTACCGGCCGCGGGACGGCATCTGGGAAATGGCGCGCTATGCGGTGCCGACGCTGCTGGAGCTGGAGGACTGCACCGAGCGCATCACCGTGGTGTGGCGGCTGACGGACTAGAGGCCCATGAATATCCAGCATCGCGAAACGCCGGCGCCAGGCGCCGGCACGGTTGTCGGCCGGATCGCCGAGATCTGGCGCTATCCCGTGCAGTCGATGCGTGGCGAGCGACTGACGCAGACGGCGCTCAGCGGCGACGGCGTGCCGGGCGACCGGGAGTATGGAATCGTCGATCCCGGCATCGGCGAAGTGGTCTCCGCGGCGCAGGGCAAGAAGAAATGGCGCGGCCTCGTCACGCTGTCGGCGCGCCTGTTGGAAGCTCCTGCATCAGGCAGATTGCCGACGGTCGAGATCGTCACGCCCGAGGGCGAGACGCTGCGCGGCGACCAGCAGAACATCGACGAGCGGCTGAGCGCGATCCTGGGCCAGCCGGTGCATTTCGCGCACCGCGTCACGGAGAACAAGCGCTCCAGCTACAGCCATGAGCCGCTGCATATCCTGACCACCGCGAGCATGGCCGCTTTCAAGACACAGCATAAGGAAGGCCAATTCGTGCCGGCGCGATTCCGGCCCAACCTGGTGATCGATACCGGCGATGCCGCCGGCTATCTGGAGCAGGCTTGGCTGGAACGATCGCTGCAGATCGGCGACAGCGTGCGGATCATCGCGACGGACAGTTGCGTGCGCTGCGTGATGACCACGCTGCCCCAGGGCGACCTGCCTTTCGATCCGGCGATCCTGCACACGGTGACGGCGGCGAACCGCACCTGGGCCGGCATCTATGCCGGCGTGCGGGCGCCTGGCGAGATCAAGATCGGCGATCCGGTGACGCTGCTCTAGATCAGCCCTGCGCCATCTTGGCGATGGGCTGGATGAATTGCGGCTCGATGTCCCAGGGGAACAGGATCCAGGTATCCTGGCTGACTTCCGTGATGAAGGTGTCCACCAGCGGCCGCCCGGCGGGCTTGGCGTAGATGGTGGCGAAATGCGCCTTGGGCAGCAGGTCGCGCACCGCCTGTCCGGTCCGTCCGGTGTCCACGAGATCGTCGATGATCAGCCAGCCCGAGCCGTCGCCGCTGTCGGTGGCCTTCTTCACCACCGTGAGCTTGCCCTGGCTGCGGTCGTCATAGCTGGTGATGCAGACGGTATCGATCAGCCGCAGCTCCAGCTCCCGCGCCACGATGGCCGCGGGTACCAGGCCGCCGCGGGTGACCGCGACGATGCCTGTCCACGGCCCCTTCTCCACCAGCCTCCAGGCGAGCGCCTTGGCGTTGCGGTGCAGTTCGTCCCAGGTGACGGGAAAGTTCTTTTGGCTGGAATGGGCAGAATTCACGGCGTTTCCCCCTCGGTATTCACCCTTGGGACGCTCGTTTATCCCGCCCCTCCGGCAGGGGCAACCCCGCCTCGGAATGCCGTCAGACGTTCTGATCGGGCGCCTGGGTCAGGGCGCAGCCATTGATGCGCCAGGAGCCGTCGGGCTGCTTCTGCATGCTGTAGCGGGCGATGACCGGCCTGCCATCCGGACCGACCACGAACACATCCTGCACCAGGCTGCCGCCGACATCACCGAGCTGGCGGAACTCCACCTCGCGCGGACGGTAGACGGGCTGATAGCCGGTCTTGACCATCTCCAGGAAGATTTCCGGCGTGGTGAACATCGACTGGATCGAGGGCGAGGCATAGGACCAGGCCGCGCCGGCGTCGTCATGCTGGAAGGCGTCGAGCTGGGACTGGATCACCTGGCGGATCGCCGCCTGATCCGCCGAGGATACCTCCTGGGCGGCGGCCGGCGGGGCGGCCAGGGCTACGAACAGGAGCAGGAACCCTAGGATTGCGCGCATTTTTCAGCCTCCATGCTGCAGGGGGCCGGGAGCCGCCCATGGCCATTATACGTGCGGCGGCGCGTTTTGGTTGCGGTCATAATCTTGCTTAAGACGGCGCCACGGCGCGCAAATGCCAGCGGGCCGGCCTCAAGAAAGAGCCGGCCCGCGGGGTAGGCGTTTGCGGTTGATCAGCGGATGTAGAGGCGTATCTCGATCACGTCCGATTCCTGGGCACTATAGGTCACCAGATTGATCCGGTCACGGCCCACGCCCAGGCTGGCCAAGCTGCCAATCACCTGATCGGCGCGGGACAGCGCCTGCTTGCTGTTGTCCTGCAGTTCTTCCGGCGAGTCTGATGTCGGCGACACCGCGGCCAGGTCCAGGGCGAAACCGGGCTTGCGCTCCTGGGCCTTGCGCATGGCGGCGGCAAGTTCGGTTTCGTAATCGGTGCTGCCATCGGGGAACAGGATGACCACGAAGGGCCTGCCGGTGGCGATGCCGCTGCCGGGGGGCGCCGCGCCGGATTCGTCCGTCGGCAACGGCGCCGCCGGCTCGCTTGCCGCCGGATCGCCGGTGGCGGCGGATTGCTCGTCGGAGGTGGCGGCGCTGCCGTCGGCCGCCGAGTTGCCGCCGGAGTTGCAGGCCGCGAGGGCAAGCAGCAGGGCCGGCAGGAAGATCTGGAAAACTACGCGCTGGGACAAGGACATGAAGCCGCTATCTGGTTGCGAAGGGCGGCATCCTAGACAGCGCGGCCATGGGCCTCAAGCCGCTTTGCCAGGCGCTTCCCGCAGCGCCGCAGCCTTGCCAGCGCAAGGGCGTTTCTATAGGGTGCGCCCCCTGTCGCGGCCCCCGATTTTCACCGGGTTCCGCCGCCGGATGCGCCCGTAGCTCAACTGGATAGAGCACCAGACTACGAATCTGGGGGTTGGGGATTCGAATTCCTCCGGGCGCGCCATTTTCCCCCTGACTACAATCCGCCGATTTCTGAGCGCCGGTCTTTGTCCGCTTCTGCGCGCGTCTCTCACCGCAATTCAGAACTCAAGTTAGCCGCGTGTGAGCCTTGCTGATTAACGCTTGTCTGAGTTTGATTTCAGGCCGCTCGCGTCAGCCGTACGATGCCGCTCCACCGCGCCCTACCCAGTTTCCGGGGATCGGGCACCGGCAGCGGCAAGCTGGCCAGGAGGTGAAGCAGCATCGGCAGCCGCTTGGCCCGATGCGCCTCCTGCAACGCCGAGCGCACGTCCCGGACCGTCCAGCCCAATCGTTCGAAGAACGCGACGCCATCCGATGGCGCAAAGTGCATCGGCGCCTGTTTCAACTCGCGCTTCATGGCGCGCATGATGTCGTTGCGAACCGCCGGGCTCAGGATGTCGAACACCCAGCTTTCGACACCGGGGCGGCAGAGATCGCGCGCCAGCGATGCGACGCCCGCATCGTCGAGGTACATCAACAAGCCTTCGGTGATCACCAGAAGACGGCCATGGCGCGACAGGATGTCGTCGAGAAGCTCTTTCCGCGCGCGGGCGTCGGACAGGTCAACCGCGCGGCGCGACAGCCGGCAGAGCGGCGCCGAACCGGCGAGCGCCCTGGTCTTCTCCTCGATCATGGCCGGCAGGTCGACCTCGATCCAATCCAAAGCGGCCGGAAGCGGCAGGCGGTAGGGACGCGTGTCCAGTCCCGCCGCCAGATTCAAGACGCCATCGCAGCCCGCCGCCACCGACTCCATGATCCAGTCGTCGATCACCTTCGTGCGCAGGATGATCGGCCAGCCGTTTCGCGCCGGCAGCGGCGTCCGCGCGGTCATCGCCATGCCCATCGCACCGGCGAGCCGTTCGGCGAGCGGATCGCGAAACAGGGCGTCGGGCCGGGCGCTCTCCATGGCGCGGTACGCCGCCGCCCAGCGTGCGGTATCGGATACGTTGGCGACGACGGCAGTCGCGCCGGAATTTTCGGAATGCATGTCGTATGGCCCTCAGCGCCCGTAGCGCGGTGGGCCCGGTGATACTACTGCTGCGCCGGCATTTCCATCGACAGTTGCCGCCGGCGCGGCACTGACTTCCTAGTCCAGCTTGGTGCCCTTGGGAATCATGAGGCAATAATCGCCGGTGGTTTTGTTGCGCTCGAGAGCCGCGGCGACGCCAAGCGAGGCGAGGTCCTTGAGATGGGCGTTGACGCTATGCAAGCCATCTTGAAGCTGCTCGATCTGCTGCTGCCGGTTGGTTTTCATTGTTGTTCTCCGTGGTGAAAAGGTCGGGAACCTTCCAGCGCCCACGTCACCATGGCCCTGCATAGTGAACGAAGTGTTAGGATTTACTGGATAGTCCAGCTTATCTCAGGAGCCAACAGCCGCCGGCCTGCGGCAATGGCTATTCCGCCCCGCCGGCGGATCACCGGTTCAGTTCGCCGGCGGGAGCGAGGACTTCGGAAACGATGGCGCGCACGTCATCCTCTTTCGTGCGGTGATAGACGAAGCAGGCGCGCAGCGCGAATTGGCCGCGGATTGTCGCGTTCGACAAATACACGCGGCCGCGGGAATTGATGCGCTTCAGGATCGACTCAGCCGACGACGGCATGCTCGATCGTGATTGCCGCGGGGGCGGACCGCCATGACGTAACATTCTGATTGAGCGCCGCCGCCAGCAATTCCCCCAGCGCGCCCACCGGTTCGCCGGAGCCGAGAACATAGGCAAAGAACTTGCCGCCGGACGGCCGCGCATGTTCGGCGATCGACTTGAAGTCCTGCAAGACATCCCGGCCGCGCCCCTCCTCGGACCAGGGACGGGCGAAAAGCTCCGTCGTCTGCTTGCCGCTGGTGACCGGATAGGCCGGCCGCTGTTCGACAGACTCCCAGTAGGACTTGGCGAGCCCGATCGCTTCATCGGCCAGGCGCGAGAGTTCTTGATGGGAGATTAGCAATTCGGCCATTCAATCCACCCCGCAACTTTCACAGTACAATGGTTGGATTTCGCATGGGACTCAACAAAGTTGGCCTTGCTAGTATTCCAGGGCCACAACTGAGAGGTGCGGACGCTGTGTCTTGGGGGCCCTTTGACGATTGGCCATTTGGAAAGAAGCTGCCGGAAGCTAAGTCTTCGCCGGATCGGCTGCCTATCTTCGAGAATCCGACCGGGTTCCTTGACGATGAGTCGGCTCAAAACAAGCAGCTGCCAGACGATTTTTACGATTTCATCGGTCTGGGTCCGGACTGCGACGAAATTCCCGGCGCATTTGGCGAGTTCGGCCGAACAGCAACAAACCCCGTGCCCGTCAATAGCCAGATGGGCGAACTCATCTATCTGTCGCGCCTGACAACCAGAGCGGCGACCCCGGTTCTTTTCCATCGACTGGGATGCCTGAAGGGTGAGGTGGACGTCTTCGAGGTCATCTCCGAGGACGGCAAATATTGGGACCTGCTCTATCTCGACATGTACTACCCGCGAAAGTCGCGAACATTGCCGTCGGGATATCGACCCATGGACATGCAAGTACGGTACTATCTCATTCGCGGCACAAACCTGCGGCTCGACAGCTTTCCCCGCGGCCTTCATCGCAAGGCGGTCGAATGCACGCGGCGGATTTTCGG
>DATKFM010000043.1:0-3759 GCA_035544395.1 Verrucomicrobiia bacterium | reverse complement strand
GGCTGAAACTGTCGTCAGCAAATCCGGCGCGGGACGCCGCCTGCGCGCAACCGCGATCGGCGGCATCGCTGTCCTGCTCTGGGCAACGCTCGCACTGCTGACGACGGCCGCGCAGCCGGTGCCGCCGTTCCAGCTGATGGCGCTTACCTTCGGCATCGCGTTCCTGCTGGCCGTGGGAAAATGGATGATCGCACGCTCGCGCGGCGGTCTGCCGGTATTCTCCCACTTGCGCCAGCCCGGCCGCGTCTGGGCGCTCGGAGTCGCCGGCCTGTTCGGCTATCATTTCTTCTACTTCACGGCGCTGGGTATTGCCCCGCCGGCCGATGCCAGCCTGATCGCCTTCCTGTGGCCGCTGCTGATCGTGCTGCTGTCGGCGCTCCTTCCAAGCGAGCGGCTGCGCTGGTGGCATCTCGCCGGTGGCGGTGCCGGACTTGTCGGGGCCGGTCTCCTGGTGACGCGCGGCGGCGGCATGGCGCTGCGTCCCGAATTCATATCAGGCTATCTGGCAGCGCTCGCCTGCGCCTTCACCTGGTCGATCTATTCGGTGATCAGCCGCCGGTTCGGCGAGGTGCCGAGCGATGCGGTCGGCGGCTTCTGCGGCGTCACGGCCGTGCTGGGGCTGATCTCGCATCTTCTGTTCGAGCAGACCCTGTGGCCGGATGCATCGGGCTGGCTGGCGGTTATGGCCCTGGGAATCGGCCCGGTCGGCGCCGCCTTCTTCGTCTGGGACTACGGCGTCAAGCATGGCGACATCAAGGCGCTGGGCGCCCTGGCCTACGCGGCGCCGCTGCTGTCGACCCTGCTGCTGATCGCCTTCGGCCGCGCCGAAGCGAACTGGACGATCGCGCTAGCCTGCATACTGATTGTCGGCGGCGCGGTGCTGGCCAGCGGCGACATGCTGCGCCGCCGCTAGCGGCCCGGTTCCCAGCCCGGCGGCGCCATCTCGAAGGCGCTGAATTCGAAGGCCGGCGCCACGGTGCAGGTCACCAGCACCCAATCGCCCAGCGGCCGCGCCGCCTGCCAGCAATTCGCGGGCACGACAGCCTGCGGCCGTTCGCCTCGCGCGAGTTCCGGGCCAAGGCGGATGACCTCGCTCCGCTTTCCGTCAGCCGAGATGCGCAACTCCAGCGGTCCGCCGGCATGATGGAGCCAAATCTCCGTCGCATCCTTCACCCGGTGCCAGCGGGATTCTTCGCCCGCCGCCAGCAAGTAGTAGATCGCCGTCAGCGCGCCGCGGCCGCCGCCGGCCGGCTGGTGGCGATAGGTCTCGGCGTAGTGGCCGCCTTCGGGATGGGGCTGCAGCCGCAGCCGCTCGACGATTTCAGCCGCTTCCGGCGTCATTGCCGCGATCAGCCCGGCGGCACCGTGGCGCTCATCGACGGCCGCTGGGAAAAGGCCTCGAACCACTGCGCCAGTTTCGGCCGGCCCTGCCGCCAATTGTCGGCGGCGTGGCGCAGGTCCATGTAGCCGAGCGCACAGCCAATGGTGATGGTGCCGATATCGGTGGCGCCCTTGGGATCGCCGAGCTTGTCCGCCTCCGCTTCCAGGCTATCCAGCGCGCCGGCAATGACTTTGCGCCCTTTTTCCTGAGCCGCGGGCGAGCGCTCGTTTTCCGGCCGCCGTCCTTCCATCACCCGCGCCACCGCCGCATCCATGATGCCGTCGCCCAGCGCCTGCCGCCGCAGCGCGGCCCAGCGCGCCGGGCCCGCCGGCGGAAACATCTTGGCGCCGCCATGCTGGCTGTCGAGATATTCGCAGATGACCGGCGAGTCATAGAGCGCTTGCCCGTCATCGGTGATCAGGCAGGGCACCTTGCCCAGCGGATTGTCTTTCGCCACCTCGCTGCCAGGCCCAAGCACGCTCGCGGGCGCGCGCTGGATCCTGCCGTCGATGCCGGCTTCCGCGGCGAGCACGGTGATCTTGCGGACGAAGGGGCTGGTGCCGGAAAAATAGAGTTTCATGGTCGGATTCCCAAAATGACTTTCAGGGCAGGCGCTGCGCCGGAGCATGGCGAAAGGCCTGCTTCTTGTCCAATTGCGCGGCCCTGCGGCGAACGCTTGCGGACCGGGCGGACCCATGGTTTGTCATGCGCCGGGATTTGCATGCGAGGTCCTTCATGCGCTCGGCGCTGCTGATCATCGACGTACAGAATGGAATCCTCCGCGGGCTGGGCCCTGCCGGCCGCCAGGCGGTGCTCGACGCTGCGCTCGATGAGACCGTGCGTCGTATCCAGCAGGTGCAGCAGCGCGCACGCGATGCCGGCACGCCGGTGATCCTGGTGCAGAATGACGGCGAGCCGGGCCATCGCCTGGCGGTCGACAGCGAAGGCTGGCGGTTGCGCGAGGAAATCCGGCCGCTCCTGGGCGAGCCGGTGGTGCGCAAAACCGCCTGCGATTCCTTCTATGAGACCGACCTTGCCGATCAACTGAAGCGTCGCGAGATCACACATCTCGTGATCGGCGGCTGCATGACTCAGTATTGTGTGGATACAACCTGTCGTAGGGCCGTGACGCTGGGCTACGACGTCACGCTGCTCGCCGACGGGCATATGACGGCCGATTCCGGAGGCCTGACCTATGGGCAGATCATCGCCCATCACAATGCACTGCTGGATGGTTTCGATGCCGGCAAGAATTGGATCGGCTTGGCGGCTGCCGCCGATGTGAAGTTCTGAGCGGCGGCCAAGGGAATCCCGCTGCCCATTTGCTTTGCCGGCGGGGGCGCGGCAGAGTCCGCGCCTCGATCCTGCCAGCGGCTCATCCATGAAAATCACCGATCTCAAGACCTTCGTCGTCGGCAATCCGCCGCCTTCCTTCGGCGGGCGCTACTTCGTCTTCCTGAAGCTGGTCACCGACAACGGCATCGAAGGCGTCGGCGAGGTCTATGCCGCCACCTTCGGCCCCCATGTCATGGCGCAGATGGTGAAGGACGTGTTCGAGCGTCATGTGCTGGGCATGGACCCTTTCCGTATCGAGACCCTGTGGCGCCGCGTCTATGGCGCCGGCTACACGCTGCGGCCGGATATCTCTGTCATGGGCGTGCTGTCGGCGATCGAGATGGCGCTGTGGGACATCATCGGCAAGGCGGTGGGCAAGCCGGTCTATGAGCTGCTGGGCGGCAAGGTGCATGAGCGGCTGCGCAGCTACACCTACATCTATCCCGAGGGCAGCGAGACCGAGGCGATCTACCACGACGCCGAGCTGTCGGCGAAGCGGGCGGCCGAGTATGTAAAACAGGGCTTCACCGCAGTGAAGTTCGATCCCGCCGGCGCCTTTTCCGCCTTCGATCCCCGCCAGCCATCGCTGGAGTCGCTGGCGCTGTCGGAAAAATTCGTGAAGCTGCTGCGCGAAGCCGTTGGCACCAAGGCCGATCTGCTGTTCGGCACCCATGGCCAGTTCACGGCCTCCGGCGCCATCCGCCTGGCGAAGCGCCTCGAGCCCTACGATCCGCTGTGGCTGGAGGAGCCGACGCCGCCGGAGATGCCGGAGGAAATGGCGCTGGTGGCGCGGGCGACGTCCATACCCGTGGCCACGGGCGAACGCCTGACGACGAAGTATGAATTCGCCCGCGTGCTGGAATGCCGCGCCGCTTCGATCCTGCAGATGGCCCTGGGCCGCGTCGGCGGCATCCTCGAGGCGAAGAAGATCGCCGGCATGGCCGAGGCGCATTACGCGCAGGTCGCGCCGCATCTTTATTGCGGCCCGATCGAAGGTGCCGCGAACATCCAGCTTTCCGCCTGCATCCCGAATTTCCTGATCC
>DATKFM010000042.1:0-3900 GCA_035544395.1 Verrucomicrobiia bacterium | reverse complement strand
CGGGGCGGCGATTTCCGCAAGCTGCTGGAAGCCGATCCCGCCGTCGCAAAACGCCTGCCGAAGAAGACCCTCGCCGCGCTGTTCGACCTCGCCTACCACAGCAAGCATGTGGACACGATCTTCGCCCGCGTGTTCGGGGCGGGCAAAAGGAAGGCCAAGAGGTAGCGGGCGGCGCGCCTCCTGCCACCCTCAATCCGCCGCCAAATTGACCTGGGTCAAGGCCCAACCTAGTCCCGGCATGTCCCAATGCGGTCTGTCAGCCGGCCCTTCGCGCGCCGGCGGAATAGAGGCTAGCGTGTGCGGCAGAGTGACGCGCAAGCGGAAGATTCCCGGCGAAACACCCGATCAGCGGCGGGGAATTGAGGTTCGCCGGCGCGCTGTTTAGTAAACGCGCTTGCCTGTTCCCGGCACCGGGTTGTGAGGGAATAGTCAAATTCCCGGTAAAACTGCTGCGAATAGTGTCGCTGTAGACAGCAATACCGGTCTCATTCGTGACAGCCGGTTGCGCCGCCGCGGTCGCGTTCACGGGGACCAATACCATCTTGGTTAACTTTCCCACTCCCGAAGCGACAAGTTGGGCGCAATTTCCGCGTGACGGAAACCATCTTGCCCAGCTTGCCCGACGTCTCCGATTAACTCTAGAGCCCCACCAATAATTAAGCCTCGCCTGATAGGAAATAGGCCACGAATTTCATCAATCCGACATTCGCCAAAACGATGCTGTCCGCAATCGCGACCAAGATGCAGCTATCCGCCATACCCAGCGAGATGCTGCAGCGTATGCACGCCTATTGGGAATCCAAACGCGGCGGCAACTCCATGCCCGCGCGCGCCGACATCGATCCCGTCGACTTCTCCTGGGCGCTCGGCAATGTCTGTCTGCTTGATGTGGAAACCGCCCCGCTCCGCTTCCGCTATCGCCTGGCCGGCACGCGGCTGACGAGGCTGTACGAAGTCGACTTGACCGGACGCGACGTTGACGACATCCGGCCGATCGAATTCCGCAATCTCGTGCGCAGTCATCTTCAGGAGGTCGTGGAGACGGCGACGCCCAATCTCTATTGCCTCTCCATCGCCAACAACGGCGGGCCGCAGACCTACATGCGCCTGGCGCTGCCGTTGCGCGGCCCAAATGGCGAGGTCGCCATGATCCTGATGATCATCGACTTCGTCGGCCCGACGCCGGAAGACACGGATGTCATGGCGGCGACGCGCCGCCGCCCCGGGATCGACTGACGCGCAGCTATTGCGCCGCCGCGAGCGCCACGCTGTTGCGCGCGCCGCAAAGTTTCCGCGCCAGGTAGCCCTGAAAATCATGCAGCTCGCGTTCGAGCCAGCTCATCTGCCCTGACTGCGCCAGCGGCGCCTTGGCGCCCTGATAGATCGCCTCGACCACCAAGCGGTCCTCGGCATTCACCCGGTCGAAGAAGTCCACCGTCTCGGCGATGAAGCCGTCCTTGTCCGGCAGGCTCGCCATCACCTCAGGCGCCAGCGCCGCGCCGAAGCGCACATGCACCTGACCGGCGCCTTTCGGCCGCAGCGACAGGTACCAGAGGTGATCGGGCGCGATGACAATCATGTGGGTCGGATAGATCGTCGGCATCACGGAGGTATGGCGCCACTTGCCTTCGAGGACCGTATTGTCCTTGTGCGCCAGGCCGTATTTCGCATCCTGGTTCTTGATGAAGGTCTGATAGGTGAAGCTGTCGAACACCTGTTCGGGAAAGCCGGTCTCCTCGGCGGGAAACCAGGCGCCGACGGTGCGCTTATGGGCCACCGGCAGGTGATAGCCTTCCATGAAATTCTCGGTGAGCAGCTTCCAGTTGGTGTCCCACAGATGATCCTGCGTCGCGAACGGCACATAACCTGCCATGCGATAGGGCGCGACTACCGTTAGCAGCGGCTGCAGCTTCTTGGCGACGCTTTCAACCGCGGGGTCGAGCGTTACATAGATCCAGCCTTCCCAGACCTCGGTGCGGATTTCCGGCAGGCAGATCTTCTTCTTGTCGAACCCCTCGCTGCGGGTCATGTGCGGCGCGCCCATCAGCCGGCCCTGCAGGTCGTAGGTCCAGGCATGGTAGGGGCAGGCGAAGACGCGGGCGCTGCCGCGGCCCTCCACCAGCCGTGACATGCGATGGCGGCACACATTGGACAGGCCACGGATCACGCCGTCGGCGCCGCGCACCACGATGATCGGCTGCGTGCCGATGGCGAAGGTCAGGTAATCGCCGGGTTTGGGAATTTCCGCGGCGAGGCCGGCGCAGAGCCACTCATGGTCGAAGATGCGCTCTTCCTCCAGCCGCAGGATCTCCGGATCGGTGTAGATCTGCGGCGGCAGGCCGACCGCGGTGTTGGCCGGACGCTGCGCGTTGTCGGCGAGGCGAGTGAGCAAATCGGCGGTCGGGCTACCCGGCTCCGTCATCGCCGCGTTCCCTCTATTTCAACTCGGTCATGATCTGCTGCCGAGCCGCGTCGAGAAGGTCGCCCATCTGCTTGCGGATCCGGTGCTCGGTGATATCGACGCCCTTGGCCTTGGCGTCGGCGACGATCTTCTCCACCACATCGTCATCGCCCGGCTTCTCGAAATCGGCCATCACGACGCTCTTGGCATAGGCTTCCGTCTCGGCGGCGGGAATGCCCAGTTCCTTGGCTGCCCAGAGACCCAGCAGCTTGTTCCGGCGAGCATTAACTTTGAACGCGAGCTCCGTGTCGTGCTTGAACTTTTCCTCGAATCCCTTTTTCCGATCGTCGAAACTCGCCATGGATCTGGGTTCTCCCTCGATTGAATGCGGCTAGGCGGAATCTGGCCACTCGGCGGCGGTATCGCAAGGCGTTTTACGGCCCTTCCGGCAGCGGTTGACGAGGCGGCCGGAGTCGATTGAAGTCCGCCGGCCCACCATGTGCAGCGTCATCATCCTCCTTCGCCCCGGCCATGACTGGCCCGTCATCGTCGGCGCCAATCGCGACGAGATGGCGCAACGGCCCTGGTTGCCGCCGGCCCGCCACTGGCCCGACCGGCCCCAGGTGGTCGCCGGGCTGGACAAGCTGGCAGGCGGAAGCTGGCTGGGAGTCAATGATCACGGGGTGATTGCCGCCGTCATGAACCGCATGAACAGCCTGGGCCCGGCGCCCGACCGGCGCAGCCGCGGCGAGCTGGTGCTGGAGGCCCTGGAACATGCCGACGCCGGCGAGGCCGTGAAGGCGCTGCAGGACCTCGACTCCGGCGCCTATCGTCCCTTCAACATGGTGATCGCCGATTCCGACGGCGCTTTCTGGCTGCGCAGCCTCGGCCACAAGCAGGGCTGGGTGGAGTCGGAAGCGCTGTTGCCCGGCGTCTCCATGGTCACGGCCTATGACCGCAATGACACCGTTGGCAGCCTGCGCATGCGCCATTATCTCCCGCTGTTCAACGCGGCGGCACCCCCCGATCCGGCAAAAAACGATTGGCGGGAATGGGAAACCCTGATGTCCAGCCGCGCCCACGATCCCGATGGCAACGCGACCGATGCCATGGCGATCATGACCGATAGCGGCTTTCAGACCGTATCCAGCTCCCTGATCGCCCTGCCTCAGCCAGCGCCGAAGGCCCGCGCCCGCTGGCGCTTTGCCGCGGGACTGCCGGGCGATGTACCTTTCGAGCCAATTCTCACTTGAGACGACGGAGATCATGAGTAAACGACCCCGCATCGCCATCGCCGGCCTGCAGCACGAGACCAACACCTTCGCGCCCTTCGGCGCCAGCTTCCATGATTTCGAGATCGCCGATGGCTGGCCGGAACTGACCAGGGGCGCCGACCTCCTGAAGGTGTTTCCGGCGCTGAATATCCCCATCGGCGGATTCATTTCCGCGGCCGGCGGCGCCGATCTGGTGCCGATCGTATGGGCGGCGGCCGAACCCTG
>DATKFM010000041.1:0-11036 GCA_035544395.1 Verrucomicrobiia bacterium | reverse complement strand
CGACCCTGGGCAATGTGGGCAGCGCGCGCCGCTTCGAGCACACGGTGATTGGCGACACGGTGAATCTGGCCAGCCGCTTCGAGGCCCTCACCCGCACCTTGGACACCGCCATCCTGGTCAGCGACGCCGTCATCGAGGCGGTCAAGCGGGAGGGGGGCGAAAATCTGCTGCCCGGCTTCCGGCAAATGGGCAGCCACGTCATCCGCGGCCATCGCGAGCCCGTGGAACTCTGGGGCCTCACAGCCGTGGCGCTGCAGGAAGCCGACAGGTAGCGCGGACTCCGGCGGCGGGCCGGTGTAACATCGTCGGCGGATTCACGTCTTCTTAAGCACGCGGTGGCTTTGATCGGCAAATGATCCCGGGCCGAGTCCGTACGGCATTAATATTCGCGGCGCTGGCGCTGTTCGCGGCGGCGCAGGGGGCGATGGCTTGCGCCAAGCCGGAGGATCTGCCGCCGCTGCGCACGCGCGCTTTCCAGACCGAGCTCATGGTATCGGCGCTGAGTTGCGGCGAGTCGGCGCGCTACAACAAGTTCGTCACCGATTTCCGGCCGCAGCTGGTCAGCGACGGCAAGGCGCTGCAGGCCTATTTCAAGCGCGAGCATGGCGCCCTGGCCGGCGCGCAGACCGACAAGTTCATCACCCAGCTCGCCAACCTGGCCTCGCAGCGCAGCTCCCGCGACAAGAACGGATTCTGCGCCGCAACGAAGAAGCTCTATGGCGAAGTGCTGGCGCTGAAACAGCCGGCGGAATTGAAGTCGTTCGTCGCGAAACAACCCGCGCCTGTGCTACCGGGCGTGGCGCGTTGCGCAGTGAACTGAGACCGCAGCGTTCAGATCATGTCGATCGTGACGCGGCGGTTCTGGGCTTCCTTGACGCCATCGCCGGTGGGGACGAGGGGCTGGGCTTCGCCTCGCCACTGCACGACGATCTCGCTCTGGGCGATGCCGTCGCTGACCAGCGCCGCCGCGACATTCTGCGCCCGGCGCTGGGACAGTTTCTCGTTGTAGGCTTGCGAACCCGAAGTGTCGGTGTGGCCGGTGACCGTGATCTTGCAGGAGCCGGACTGCCGCGCCGCGTTCGCCGCCAAGCCGATGATGTTCATGGCCTCGGGCGTCAGCTCGGCGCTGTCGAATTCGAAGAACACGATGTAGTTGCCGCATTGCGGCGCCTGGGACACCGGCTCGGGTTCCGGCGCCGGCGCGGGCGCTTCCGCCGCCTGGCCGGGCTGCCACAGCGTGACGCGCACGCCCGCCAGGATGGTGTGATTGGTCATCTCGTCATCGAGATCGTTGCCCAGGGGATCGGCATTGAGGCCGGCGGTGCCGAGATAGCGGTAATCGATGAAGGGCTCGACCCAGTCACTGATCTCGAAACTCATGCCGGCGATGCCCTGATAGGCAAAGGCCCATTCGCTGTCGTTGGCCATCTCCGTGTTCACCGCGCCGAGACCGAAGCCGACATAGGGCTCGAAAACCGTGCCGGTTTCCAGGTCGTAGAGCAGGTTCGCCATCGCATTCCAGGTCTTGGTGTCGGCGCTGATGCCGTTGATGTCGCCGTCATTGAACCGGTAGCCGCCCTCCAATTCGGTGCGCAGGCCATTGCCGAAGCGGACGCCGATGGTGCCGATGCCGGTCCAGCCGATTTCGCTGTCCAGCTCGTTGCCGCCGGAGACATCGAGGTCGTTGGCGAAATTGATGCCGGCGCCGGCGCCGAGATAGAGGCTGGGCTCATCGGCCCGTGCCGAAGTCACGCTCAAAGCCAGGGCCAAAGCCGGTAAGGCGAGGAAGAAACGGGTCTTCATCTGCAACCCCCTTCGGCAAAATCTTCGTGCGCGGCAAGACGTATTGACGGTGAGCGCGCAGTCTTAACAATCGGTTTACGGTCCCAGGCGTTGCGGGGTCTGCCGGACCGACTGGAAATGATCCTAAATGACAGACGCCACTAAATCCGTGGCCTTCCCGGACTATGAGTTAAGCGCCGCCGGTGCGGCATTAGAACTATGTTTTATTATGCTACGGGAGCGGGCTGGCGCCTAATCACGAAATCGTCCGTGACCGGCGCCGGCCCGCACGCCGTTAACACTTAGACGGCTTCGGTTGCCGCCGACCGGACATGGCAGACCGGCGCCATGCCGCGCTTCTCAAAATATTGCTGGTGATAGTCTTCGGCCATGTAGAACACCGGCGCCGGCACGATCTCCGTCACCACGGGCCTGCGGAACTTGCCGGACTTGCCCAGCCGCTCTTTCGAGGCCTTGGCGATCCTTTCCTGCTCGGCGCTGTGGGTGAAGATGGCCGTGCGGTACTGGCTGCCGTAATCCGGTCCCTGGCGGTTGAGCTGGGTCGGATCATGCAGATCCCAGAACACCTCCAAGAGCTGCTCATAGCTGATCTCGGCGGGGTCGAATTCCACGGTCAGTGCCTCGGCGTGGCCGGTGCGGCCGGAACAGACCTCCCTGTATGTCGGGTTATCCGTTTGGCCGCCGGTATAGCCCACCGCCGTCGCCAGCACGCCCGGCAGTTGCCGGAACGCGGATTCCACGCCCCAAAAACAGCCGGCCGCGAATGTTGCTCTTTCCATCATGCACCTCCTGCGAGGTCTAATATGGCGCCGCCCAATTCCGCCGCCAATCAACCGCCTTCAGGATTGCGTGATCGGCTAGGGGCGGCGGGCGCGGAAGAACGCCTTCAGCAGCTCGGCCGCCTCGCTCTCCCGGATGCCGCCATAGATTTCCGGCCGGTGATGGCAGGTGGGCTGCTCGAAGATATGCGGCCCATGATCCACGCCGCCGCCCTTGGGATCGTAGGCGCCGTAATAGACCCGGCGCAGCCGCGCGAAGGAAATCGCCTGGGCGCACATCGGGCAGGGTTCGAGGGTGACATAAAGATCGGCCAGGGGCAGGCGCTTGGAAGCACCCGCCGCCGCGGCCGCCCGCAGCACCAGCAGCTCTGCATGGGCGGTGGGATCATGCAGCTCCTCGACCCGGTTGCCGGACAGGGCCAGCACTTGGCCGCTGGCGCCGTCCACCAGCACGGCACCGACGGGCACTTCGCCCCGGGCGCCGGCGCGTCCGGCCTCGGCCAGGGCTAGGCTCATCGGATCGCTGTTTTCTGCCGTCTTTGGAAGGGCTTCGCTCATGCTTCCGTTCCTACCATCCCGGCCGGTGCCGGCGCCATATTGCCGCCTTGAGGAATTGTTAAGATTTTGCTGTAGGATGCGCACCACCATCCACATATACGATAGTTCATTTGTATGAGTGATATTCCCGAACTTCTGATGCCCGAGGGGCGTCCGGCGCTTTTGGATGGCGGCATGGGCCGCGAATTGCGCAACCGCGGCGTGCCGATCCTCGACACCATCTGGTCGGCCAACGCCTTGCTGGTGGCGAAGGATACCGTGCTCCAGGTCCACAAGGACTATATCGCCGCCGGCGCCGACATTATCACCACCAATACCTACGGCATCATCCGCACCGAACTGAAGAAAGAGGGCATCGAGGACAAGTTCGTCGAGCTGAACCGCCTGGCGGGCAAGCTGGCGATCACCGCCAGCCGCAGCTCCGAGGAAGGCGTCGCCGTCGCCGCCTCCCTGCCGCCGCTGCGGGGCAGCTACCGGCCAGACCTCGTGGGCAAGTTCGACGAGATGGTGCCGCTCTACCGCGAGCAGGCGGAGATCCTGGAGCCCTATTGCGATCTCTTCATCTGCGAGACCATGTCGTCGGGCGAAGAGGCGCGGGCCGCCGCCACCGCCGCCGGCGAATTTGGCCGCCCGGTCTGGGTCTCCTTCACCCTGCATGACGACAAGTCGGGCAAGCTGCGCAGCGGCGAGACCATCACCGAGGCGGCGGCGAAGCTGAAGGATTTGCCGGTCTCCGGCATCCTTGCCAATTGCGCCGCACCCGAGAGCATCGATGCCGCCATGCCCGAACTGGCCAAGCTGGGCAAGGTCGCGGGCGGCTATGCCAACACCTTCCAGGAAGTGCCAAAGGACTGGGTGATGGACGGCAAGAAGCCCACCGATGGGCTTTTGAAATTGCGCGAGGATCTGGATCCGGAGCATTATGCCGCCCATGCCAAGGCATGGCTGGCGGCCGGCGCCCGCGTCATCGGCGGTTGCTGCGGCACCGGCCCGGCGCATATCGCCCGACTCAAGCAACTGATCGAGAGCAAGAAGTGAGCACTCCCGTCATCGGCATCACCCTGGATAGCGAAGGCCCCGGCGGCTATTCCAAGCTGCCCTGGTATGCGCTGCGGCAGAACTACTGCGACGCCGTGGTGCGTGCCGGCGGGCTGCCGATCCTCCTGCCCCACGAGCCGGAGCAGGCGGCTGCATACTTGAAAAAGATCGACGGCCTGCTGATCACCGGCGGCGCCTTCGATGTCGACCCCTCGATCTTCGGCGCCAGCAACCGGCATCCAACGGTCAAGACCAAGGACCGCCGCACCGCCTTCGAACTCGCCATCACCAAGGGCGCGCTGGAGCATGACATGCCCGTGCTCGGCATCTGCGGCGGGCAGCAGCTTCTGAACGTCATCCTCGGCGGCACGCTGATCCAGCATATCCCGGAAGAGGTTCCCGGCGCCCTGGCCCACGAGCAGCCGAACCCGCGCACCGAGGCCGGCCATGCCGTCAATCTCATGCCGGACACGCGGCTGCATCAGATCTGCGAGTCCGGGCATCTCCAGGTCAACAGCGCCCACCATCAGGCGGTGAAGGATGTCGGCCCCGACGTGATCGTCGATGCGGTGGCGCCCGACGGCGTGATCGAAGGCATCGAACATCCCGGCCGCAAATTCTGCATCGGCGTGCAATGGCATCCCGAATACGACATCAGCGAAGGCGACGCGCGGATTTTCGACGCGTTCATCGATGCCTGCCGGTAGGCGGCTCTACGCGCTCTGCCTTTCAAGATTTCTGTGGCTTCGTCCCCTCACCCTGACCCTCTCCCCGCAGGCGGGGAGAGGGGACAACTGGTTTCTGAGCCCTGGCCTCGCGAAGCAGGGAGAGCGGACAAAAGTCTAAGCCGCGTTCCGCCGCTTAAGCTTCAATCCCACTTCCATGATCGCGCCGATGGCCGGCACGAACTCGCGGCCGAGATCGGTGAGCGCATACTCCACCGACGGCGGCGAGGTGGGCATCACCCGGCGGGTGATCACGCCTTTCTTCTTCAACTCGCGCAGCCTGGCGCTCAGCACCTTGGCGGAGATCGGTGGGATGTCAGACCGCAGCTCGCCGAAGCGGCGCGGGCCGGCGCTCAAGTACCAGATCACGTTCGGCGTCCAGGCGCCGCCGAGGAACGCCATGCATTCCGTCAGCGGGCATGCGGGCAACGGGACCCGGTTCTTGCGCAGCTTCAAAGCCATGTTGAATCCGATTACCAAACGGAAACCTGAAAATGCAAGTTACCATCGGTTACGACATATACAACTGATATCGCCGATGCCACATTCTGTCCCATTCCGATCAGTGGGAGCGTCGCATGAGCCGCAGGAACGAAGCCGTCAGACGTCTGGGCATTGAGCATCCGATCATCCAAGGGCCGTTCGGCGGCGGGCTGTCGACGCCGCGGCTGGTGGCGGCGGTATCGAATCTCGGCGGCCTTGGCTCTTTCGGCGCCTATCACTTGGCGCCCGATGCGATCGGCCCGTTGGCGGCGGACATCCGCAGCCAGACCGCCAGGCCCTTCGCGCTCAATCTCTGGGTCGGCGATCATGACGACGGCGGAGAGAAGATCGACAAAAGCGAGTTCGACCGTATCTTCGAAATCTTCCGGCCCTATTTCCGCGAGCTTGATGTCGAGAAGCCGGCAATGCCTGCGCGCTATGGCCAGCGCTTTACGGACCAGGTGGTGGCACTGATCGAGACGGCGCCGCCGGCCTTCAGCTTCGTGTTCGGCATTCCGGGGCCGGACGTGCTCGCCCGCTGCAAGAAGCAGGACATCGTCACCATCGGCGCCGCGACCTCGATCGCGGAAGCGGAGGCGCTGGAAGATGCGGGCATCGACCTGATCATCGCGACGGGATTCGACGCCGGCGGCCACCGGCCGTCATTCCTGGCGCGGGCCGAGGATTCGCTGATGGGTACCTTCGCCCTGACGCAACTGGTGTCGCGGCGCGTCAAAGTGCCTGTCATCGCGGCTGGCGGCATCGCCGATGGACGCGGCGTCCGGGCCGCTTTGGCGCTCGGCGCACAAGCCGCGCAAATCGGCACCGCTTTCCTGGCCTGCGAGGAATCCGGCGCGACGCCGGAGCACCGGGCCGCACTGTTCAGCGCCAAGGCGGAGCAGACCGCGCTGACCCGCGCCTTCTCGGGCCGTCTCGCCCGCGGCCTGCGCAACCGCTGGGTGGAGGAGATGGCGGGTCGGGCGGCGGAGTTGCCGCCCTTCCCCATTCAGAGCTGGTTCATGTCGCAGCTACGGCCCGCGGCGGTGAAGGCGGGGCGGACCGATCTGATCTCGCTCTGGAGCGGCCAGATCGCACCCAACCTGAAGCACCGCAGGGCCGGCGAGCTGATGCGAGCGCTGATCGATGAAACAGCCGCTGCCGAGGCCGCCTTATGAGCTCAGCTTCTTGGCGATCGTCGCCGCATGCTTGGCCTGGAAGCGCACGCCGGCCAGCTCCTTGGCAGAAGGCTGACGCGAGCCATCGCTATCGGCAATCGTCGAGGCGCCATAAGGCGAGCCGCCGACCACTTCCTTGACGCCCATCTGATCCTTGAAGCTGTAGGGCAGCCCGACGATGACGAAGCCCAGATGCAGCAACACGACGTGGGTGGACAGGATAGTGGATTCCTGACCGCCATGCTGGGTCGCCGACGAGGTGAACACCGCGCCCACCTTGCCCACGAGCTTGTCGCCCATCCACAGGCCGCCGGCCTGATCGAGGAAGTTCTTCATCTGCGCCGCCATGTTGCCGAAGCGCGTCGGGATGCCGAAGATCACGGCATCATAGTCAGCCAGCTCGTTGATGGTGGCGATCGGCGCCGCCTGGTCCAGCTTGAAGCCTGACTTTTTCGCCACATCCGCCGGCACCAGCTCGGGGACCCGCTTGATCGTGACCTCGGCCCCCGCTTCTCGCGCGCCCTCGGCCGCGGCCTGCGCCATTTTTTCCACATGGCCGTAGCTGGAGTAATACAGTACGAGAACCTTGGTCATGGTGTGGTTTCCCTCCGAATTGTCTGACGAAACGCGGTTGCCGTTCAGTTAGTGCAGATCGGGGATCACGCAAGAGCGGTTGCCCGCTGGAAACCAGCGTCCCTGCCGGATACTCTTGAGCAAATCCGGCCCTTCGCCACTCACGAGATGACTGTGCAAAAAAGTCAGTCGGAAAAATCCGCGCCTGAAGAATCCAAGGTGGACTCAAAGGGCGAGCGCATCGCCAAGCTGCTGGCGCGCGCCGGCCTCTGCTCGCGCCGCGATGCCGAGCGCTGGATCGCCGCGGGGCGCGTCAGCGTCGACGGCGTGGTGCTGGCCTCGCCGGCGATCAATGTGACCCCGGGCATGGCGGTGGCCGTCGACGGCAAGGCGATCCCGCTGAAACAGCCGGCGCGGCTCTGGCGTTACTACAAGCCGCGCGGCCAAGTGACGACGGCGCGCGATCCGCAAGGGCGGCCGACGGTGTTCGAGGCCCTGCCCAAGGACATGCCGCGGGTGATCTCCGTGGGGCGGCTGGATCTGAACTCCGAGGGCCTGCTGCTGCTGACCAATGACGGTGAGCTGGCCCGGAAGCTGGAGCTGCCATCAGGTGGCTGGGTGCGGAAATATCGCGTCCGCGTGCGTGGCGCAGTGGATCCGCAGGCGCTGCGCGATCTGGCCAAGGGCATCACCATCGACGAGATGAACTACGGCCCGGTGCAGGCCACGCTGGACCGGCAGCAAGGCAGCAATGCCTGGCTCACTTTCGCCCTGACCGAAGGCAAGAACCGGGAGATCCGGCGCATCTGCGAGCATCTGGGCTGGCCGGTGAGCCGCCTGATCCGGGTGTCCTTCGGGCCGTTCGAGCTGGCAGGACTCGCGGCAGGGGCGGTGGAGGAAGTGCCGGCGGGATCGATCGAAATGCTGTTAAGAGGCGAAGCGAGAAAAACGCATCAGAGGGGACGCAGAGAGCACTGAGTGCATTAGAGGCGACCGCTTTGCCGCCGCTCTGCGCCGTTGCTAAAGTCGCGGCACAACAAGAACAAACTCCGGGAGAGCAGACATGAACGACATCGCGCCCGTCGCGGCATGGGATGAGGCGACCTATCAGCGGATGAAGGCGGAGACCAGCCGCTGGTATTGGTTCGGCATCCCCACCTTCTTCCGCGCGCCCTGGAACGAAGACCTGACGGCGGCGGATATCGGCCTCGTGGGCGTGCCTCACAGCTCCGGCAACGGCTCCACCGAGCGCGACCAGCATCTCGCGCCGCGTTTCCTGCGCCACATGTCCGGCTGGTACCGGCGCTGCCATGCCTTGTTCAATCTCAATCCCTGGAAGGAATGCCGCATCAACGATCTCGGCGACGTGCCGCTGCCGGAGGCGATGGTCAACGACATCAGCGTGCAGCATATCGAGGCCTATTATAAGCGGCTGGACGAAGCGGGCGTGCGGCCGGTCTCCATCGGCGGCGATCATTCCATCACCGGCCCGATCCTGAAGGCGATCTCAGGCCCGAACGCGAAACTCACCGGCGGCAAGAAGGTGGCGCTGGTGCATTTCGACGCCCACACCGACGCCTATGATCACATCCCCCACTGGCTCGGCAGCGTGCGCTCCGCCGCCCATTGGGCCGCCTATCTGGTGGCCGAGGGCCATGTGGATGCGTCGAAGAGCGTGCAGGTGGGCATCCGCGGCAATGTGGTGACCCTGGACTGGCGCAAATCCAGCGACCGCATGGGCTATCGCGTCATCTCCATCGACGAGTACCGGGAGATCGGCATCCAGAAGACTATCGAGACGATCGTGGAGCGTGTGGGCGACTCGCCCATCTACATCACCTTCGATGTGGATTGCCTGGATCCCAGCGTGGCGCCGGCGGCGGCGAACCTGGAGCCCGGCTATGACGGGTTCACCTCGTCGGAGGTGATCAAGATCATGCAGGGCCTGAAGGGCAAGAATGTGATCGGCGCCGACATCGTCTGCATCATCCCGACCAAGGACAGCCCGAACAACATCACGACCTTGACCGCGATGGTCATCATGTTCGAGCAGCTATGCCTGATCGCGGAGTATCTGAGAGGGAAGAAGAAATGAATCGCGCGACAACGAAGGACACGGCGCCAAAGCTCACCGAGCCGCCGCGCAAGCCCTATCACACCTTCCTGAACTTTCCGCTCGCCACGGACCTGGACAATCTGCAGGCCGACGTGGCGATTCTCGGCCTGCCTTACGGCGCGCCCTATCGCATGTCGGAGGTCACCAACGACCAGTCGAACGCGCCGACGGCGGTGCGTCAGGCGACCGAGCGTTTAAGCCAGGCGCTGGACCGGCATGATTTCGATTTCGACGGGCCGCTGTTCGCGGGCAAGAATATCCGCGCGGTAGATTGCGGCGACGTGGTCGCCGATCCCTGGGACATGAAGGCCCATTACCGCAACGCCGAGGCGGCCGCGCGCAAGATCCTGCCGAAGGTGAAGATGCTGCTCTCCATCGGCGGCGACCATGGCGTGCCGATCCCCATCTTCCGCGCGCTGGAGACCGTGGGGCCGATCACGCTGGTGCATGTGGATGCCCATCTCGATTGGCGCGACGAGGTCGAGGGCGTGAAGGAAGGCTATTCGAATCCCTTCCGCCGCGCGTCTGAGATGAAATGGATCGAGGGCATGATCCAGATCGGCCTGCGCGGCCAGGGCAGCGCGCGGCCCTCGGACATCAAGGACGCCAAGGCCTATGGCTCCCAGGTCTTCACGTCCTACGATGTACTGGAACAGGGCATCGAGTCCGTGCTGAAGCGTATCCCCGACGGACGCAGATACTATCTTTCCGTCGATGCCGACGGTGTCGATCCCGGCGTCATGCCGGCGGTGATGGCGCCCTCGCCCGGCGGGCTGCTCTATCACCATATGCGTTCGCTGATTCAAGGCCTGGTGAAAAAGGGCCGGCTGGTGGGCATGGACATCGTGGAGATCGCGCCGAAGTACGATCTCAACGACCTCACCACCATCGCCGCCGGCCGCCTGTTCATGAACGCCATCGGCGCCGCGGCGAAGGCGGGGCATCTGGGGTGAGATTGCGCGTGAACCCTCACCCTAACCCTCTCCCTGCAAGCAGGGAGAGGGGACAAGTTTTGCAAGCAATATCTGTCCCCTCGCCCCACGAAGTGGGGAGAGGGTTAGGGTGAGGGGCATCCCATGCGCATCGTCGGCGGCACGCATCGCGGGCGGCGGATCGAGGCGCCGCCGGGACAGGATGTGCGGCCGACCTCCGACCGCGCCCGGGAGGCGCTGTTCAACATCCTGATCCACGGTCATCTCTCCGCCGACGGCACCTCGCCGCTACCGGGCGCGCGGGTGCTCGACGCCTTCGCCGGCAGCGGTGCCCTCGGCCTGGAAGCGCTGTCCCGCGGCGCCGATCATGCGCTGTTCATCGAAAGCGATGCCAAGGCCTGCGCCGCGATCCGGGCCAATGCGAAGGCGCTGGGCGAAACGGCCAACGCCACCGTCATTCCCGGCGATGCGACGAAGCCGCCGCCCTGCCCCGGCGAGCCTTGCGGCATCGTGTTTCTCGATCCGCCCTATGGACGCGATCGCACTGGACCGGCCCTGGCAGCCCTTGTGGCACGCGGCTGGATCGCTGCCGGCGCGATTTGTATCGTGGAATTGGCGATTGATGACGGCATCACGCTGCCGCCGAGTTTCACGCTGCTCGATGACCGCAACTATGGGAAGGCACGGTTGCTGATTCTGAAACATTCCCCAGTGGCGTAGTTCAAGCCTTCGCCCGTCCCCGCACCGTTTCGCGCCAGAGGATATAGAGCCCGCTGCCGATGATGACGGCGGAGCCGGAAATCACCCAGGCATCGGGAATGTCGCCGAACAGGAACAGGCCGAAGAACACCGCC
>DATKFM010000040.1:0-36552 GCA_035544395.1 Verrucomicrobiia bacterium | reverse complement strand
CATAACCTCTATCATATGGCCGCCGGCATGATGACGACGCTGGAATATGAGGCCTGAAGCAAGAAGAGTCGCCTCGCTCCACGAAGTGGGGAGAGGCAGGTGGTATCCGCGTTCAGCGGATGGCACCGGTGAGGGGCAGCCCCGATGCTGGCGCGCACGCATACGTGGCCACCAAAGTGTGAGGCAGTTCTTGGCAATTCTGCGCCTGACCCTCACCCGTGCAACATTCGCTGGACGCGAATGTTGCACACCCTCTCCCGCTGCGCGGGCGAGGGGACAAGAGTAAGAAGAGAGCAAAGTCAACGTTCTCACCGCATTTCCGCGTGGTGTGACGACCGTCACATTTCCGCCGAATCGCCGTTCACCGATAGAACCCTCCGTGCAACCCCGCCGACCCATGGGTATCGGGCGGCAACTATCTACGGCCGCCTTCAACATCTGGAGGATAGCCATGCGTGGTACCCGTATTTCCATGATTGCCCTTGCCGCGGCGATGTCGCTCGGCCTCGGTTCATCGGCTCACGGCGATAGCCTGGTGCTGAAGCGCGATCACAGCGTGAAGCCGCTGGTCGCCGCCGCTCCCACCAGCGGCCCGGTCGCGGGTGCGACCAAACTCGGCGTGCCTGTCAGTCAGAAGGCCGATCTGGTGATCGAGCCCTACTACAACAATCCGAACAGTTTGCCCGAGGGCTTCCCGACCGAGAGCTATTGCGTGAAGAAGGCCAGCGGCGGCGCGCCCAACCAGATCAAGTTCATCATCCGCAACCAGGGCAATGCCGCCAGCGGCAACTTCCTGTATGTGCCGAGCTTCCCGACCGACGGCGCGGCACCGGCGATGGTGCAGGTGTCGCTGGCGCCCGGGGCGCAGCACATCATCACCCAGAACATGCCGAGCGGCTGCTACACCCCCGGCAATTCCGGCATCTGCCAGTTCACGATCAAGTTGGATACCCAGCATGAGGTCGCGGAATCCAACGAAGCCAACAACCAGGACAACAGCTTCTGCGTCAGCCCGGCGGGCTAAGTTCCCTCCACCAGTGCCCCTGTTCCTTCCACGACTTGCGGCGGCGTCTCCGGACGCCGCCGCCTTTCTTTTCGGCGTAATCAGTAAGGCTTGCCGTCCTTGTGCAGGTAGCGCTCCTCGCCATTGACCCAGCGCACCATCATGTCGATGTCGGAATAGTCGACTTCGTCGGCGGCCGTGCGGTCGCCGACCTCCAGCAGAACGGCGTCTTTGCTTGTCCGATTTATCAGGTGATGCCCGTCACCGGTGCCGGCGGGAAAGCCGGCGGCCATGCCGGCCCGCAAGGTCTGCTCGCCCCCGTCGCTCACCAGAACGACTTCGCCTTCCACGACAAACACGAACTCGTCCTGCTTGGTATGCCAATGCCGCTGCGAGGACGCGCAGCCCGGCGGCAGCCGCATCAGATTGACCCCGAAATTCTTCAGGCCAACCGCATCGCCGATCCGCCGCCGCTCGCGCTTCGCCGGGCCTTTGTCATGCGGCGGCGGGTAATCGCTGCCGACAAGCGGCTTGACGGTCTGGGGATCGAGTGCCGGCAGCTTTAAAGTGGAGTCATTCATGAGTGATGTTACTCTCAATTATGGAATTGTTGGCACGCGAAGCCGCAAAGGGGCGGCCACATCCTATTGCCTTCTTCTCCGCGTCTTAGCGCGAGAATCCATTCTATGCTCCGCGCGTGGCTCTCGCGGCCGGCTCCTCTGGCAGCGGAATGAACTCGCCATTGTCCAGATCCGGCAGCTTCATCCGTCCGGCGCGCCAGTCGGCCTTGGCCTGCTCGATGCGCTCTTTCGACGACGATACGAAGTTCCAGTCGATGAAGCGCTCGCCCACCGGCTCGCCGCCCAGCAGCATGATGGTTGCCGCGGTCGCAGCGGTGAAGGCCACGGCGCTGCCGGCGGGGAACACCAGCATGCGGCCGGCTTCATAGGCCCGCCCTTCCACCTCCACCGATCCCGTGACGATATAGGCCGCACGCTCCGGATACTCCGCCGGCAATTCCGCCTTCGCGCCCGGCTGCAGTTGCCAATGCACATAGAACAGCGGCGAGTGCGTCTTGACCGCTGCCTTGGCGCCGAACGCTTCGCCGGCCACCAGCCGCGCCCACAAGCCATGGCCTTCATAGGTCGGCAGATCCGCTGCGCCGTGGTGGAAGAACGCCGGCGCGGTCTCCTCGTGTTCCTTCGGCAGCGCCACCCAGGCCTGTAGCCCGTGCATCGGCCCGCCGCTGCGACGCGCGGCCTCGAAGCGCTCTGAATGGGTGATGCCGCGGCCCGCGGTCATCCAGTTCACCTCGCCCGGCAGGATCGCCTGCTCGGAACCAACGCTGTCCCGATGCATGATCTCGCCCGCGAGCAGATAGGTGACGGTGGACAGGCCGATATGAGGATGCGGCCGCACATCGACGCTGCGCGGGACGCCGGGCGGAATATCCACCGGCCCGAAATGATCGAAGAAGATGAAAGGCCCCACCATCCGCCGCTTGGCATAAGGCAGCACCCGCGCCACCTCAAACCCACCGAGACTGCGGCGCCTTGGTTCGATGATGAGTTCGGGCATGGGCAGGCTCCGCGATTGTCGGCGCTTATTGCGTGACAATGAGTTGACCTTAATCACGTGCAAATTTCCAGTGCGGCATTCCAGGGGAATCCGGAATCCGGCGACGGGCCAATGAGGCTCGCGCCCCAGTACACTCGCCATGATCTTGCCCTCAAGCGGATATCTACACGTGGTCACTTATGTTCGATAAGTTGCCGGCGAATCCCCGATGCAAAGGCGCCGACGCCGGCGCATGCTCCCGGGGATTTGCAGATCCTCGAACCGATGAACATCGCGGGGAAAGGACAGCCCGGTCCCGGAATCGTCCAGCAACAGGAGCCGCGAAACATGTTTGTCTCTTTCTTTCCCAAGCCTCGATGGTTCTTCTGGTCCGCATTGGTGTGGACGGGTGTCGTCGTCATTGGCTGGTACATGTTCGGAGAGCAACTTGGCGCCAGTTTCGGCCTGCCGCCGGCGCCGATGGGCGCGGCGCCGATCATCGGCATTTCGATCTTCTGGTCGAAGCCGTTCCTGTGGTTCTACATCTATTATGCGGTGGCGGCCGTATTGTTCGCCGCCTTCTGGATGGCCTACGCGCCGCACCCCTGGGCAAAATGGTCGATCCTCGGCTCCGCGCTGATCGTCTTCGCGACCTACTACCAGGTGCAGGTCAGCGTTGCGATTAACAACTGGTACGGCCCGTTTTACGATCTGATCCAGGCAGCGCTGTCGAAATCAAAGCCGGTGACCGTGAGTGAGTTCTACGGATATCTTGCCGACTTTGCCTGGATCGCCTGCGTTGCGGTCATCATTGCCGTCCTGACTCGCTTCTTCGTCAGCCACTATATCTTCCGCTGGCGGACTGCGATGAACGACTACTACATGGCGCATTGGGAGAGGATTCGCGTCATCGAGGGCGCCTCGCAGCGCGTGCAGGACGATACTATGCGCTTTTCCACGACGATGGAGAGTCTCGGCGTGAACTTCATCGACTCGATTATGACGCTAATCGCCTTCCTGCCGGTCTTGCACCGGCTGTCTGCGGACATCACCGAGTTGCCGATCGTTGGCGAGGTTCCCAATGCCCTGGTGCTCGCGGCGATCTTCTGGTCGCTGTTCGGCACAGGATTTTTGGCGCTTGTCGGCATAAAGCTACCTGGACTGCAATTCCGTAATCAGCGAGTCGAGGCGGCCTACCGCAAGGAACTTGTCTATGGGGAGGACGATCCAAGCCGCGCCCGTCCGCCGACCATGGTGGAACTGTTCTCCCATGTGCGCCGTAACTACTTCCGGCTCTACTTCAACTATATGTACTTCAACGTCGCGCGAATTCTGTATCTGCAGACCGATAATATCTTCGGCTACATCGTGCTGGGCGTGACTATCGTGTCCGGGAAAATAACCTTCGGCGCTATGCGGCAGATACTGAACGCATTCGAGCAGGTGCGAACCTCGTTTCAATATCTGGTCAATTCCTGGACCGTAATCGTCGAGTTGCTGTCGATTTACAAACGTCTGCGAGGCCTCGACGCGGTGATCCGGGGAGAGCCTCTGCCAGATCTCGACCGGCGCTATCAGGAAAGGCAGGCGCAGGCGACAGGTTGATCGCACCGCTCTGAAGCGGTCACGGCTGCGCCGGTGCGGCAGCGGCCTCGCTCAGCGGCTCGCCAGCGCCCGCTCGCGGATCTGGCTCAGGCTCATGCGCGGGCTGATGGCTTCGGGGTCCAGCTTGATCTCGATCAGCGCCGGCTTGCCGCTCTTGACCGCGGCCTCGAAGGCGGCGGCAAAGTCGGCGGTCTTGTCCACCGTGGCGCCGCTGGCGCCATAGGCGCGGGCCAGCGCGGCAAAGTCCGGATTGACCAGCCCGGTCCCGCTTTCTCGACCGGGATACTCCCGCTCCTGGTGGGCGCGGATGGTGCCGTACATGCCGTTGTTGACGACGATGAAGATGATTCCCAGGCCGTACTGCACGGCCGTCGCCAGCTCCTGGCCGTTCATCAGGAAGCAGCCGTCGCCGGCGAAGCTCACGACGGTGCGCGTGGGGTGGATGGCCTTGGCCGCCACCGCCGCCGGCACGCCATAGCCCATGGAGCCCGCGGTCGGCGCAAGCTGGGTGCGGAATTTCCGGTATTGGTGGAAACGGTGGACCCAGGTGGTGTAGTTGCCAGCGCCGTTGGTAATGATGGCGTCGGGGGGCAGCCGTTCCCGCAGCCAGGTGACGATCTCGGCCATCTGCATGGGGCCTGGCGACTGGGTCGGCTTCAGCGTGGCCAGGTAGTCGCCATGGGCGGCTTTGGTCCAGTCGCGCCAGGCGGCGGATTCCACCTGCTGCAGGCCGCGCGCCGCCGCCGCGAACGGCACCATGCCGGCATTGATCGGCAGCGTCGCCTGGTAGACCCGACCCAGCTCCTCCGCCCCGCCATGGACATGGATCAACGTCTGCTGCGGCACCGGCACTTTCAGCAGGCTGTAGCCGCTGGTGGTCATCTCGCCCAGCCGCGCGCCCACCACCAGCAGCAGGTCGGCGTTCTTCACCCGCTCGCCCAGCGCCGGGTCGATGCCGATTCCCACATGGCCGGCATAGTTCGGATGGCCGTTGTCGAACAGGTCCTGGCAGCGGAAGGAAGTTCCCACCGGCAGATGGTTGGCCTCGGCGAAGAGGCGGATGTTGTCCACCGCCGCCGCGGTCCAGCCGCCGCCACCCACGATCATCAGCGGCTGGCGCGCATGGCTCAAAAGGCCACGCATGGCCTCCAGGTCGGCCACGCCGGGATAGGGCTGAACGATCTTGTAGGGCGCCACGTCTTCTGCCTCGGCATGGTCGGTCAGCATGTCCTCGGGCAGGGCGATCACCACCGGGCCGGGCCGGCCGGCGACGGCGCGGTGGAAGGCCTGGCTGACCAGCTCGGGGATGCGCGCGGCGTCGTCGATCTGCGCCACCCATTTGGCCATCGGCCCGAACATGCGGCGGAAATCCACCTCCTGGAACGCCTCGCGCTCCACCTGGTCCCGGGCCACCTGGCCGATGAACAGGATCATGGGCGAGGAATCCTGGAACGCGGTGTGGACGCCGATGGAGGCGTTGGTGGCGCCCGGTCCGCGGGTGACGAAACAGATGCCCGGCCGTCCCGTAAGCTTGCCATAGGCCTCTGCCATGAACGCGGCGCCGCCCTCCTGGCGGCAGGTGATCAGCTTGATTTGGTTGCGGGCGTCATGCAGCGCGTCGAGCACGGCGAGATAGCTTTCGCCGGGAACGCAGAACGCATGGTCGACGCCATGGATCTTCAGCTGGTCGACAAGGATCTGGCCGCCGCTGCGGGCTTGGGAACGCTTGGGCATGGGAGGGAGATTACGCGGAAAGGGACGGGGAAGGACAGGCCGGGAAAATTAACCTCCTGACGGCATGATGGCCAGCGCCTCCCGGCGCCTTGTCAGGCCCTTGGAGCGATGTTCTGCTGACGCGATGGGAATCAATATGATGGTCCTCGGGATGAAAGCCGTCCGGTTCGCCGCATTGCTTGCTGCATTTCTCTTGTCGCTGGTGGGCGCGGCCTGGGCCGACATGGATGGCGCCATCAATGACTATTACGCCGGCAACTACGATGCGGCGGCCCAGGAGTTCCGGCGCCTTGCCGATTCCGGCGACAGCGAGGCTCAGCTTTGGCTGGGTTACATCTACACGACGGGCGAGGGCATCGACCGGAACTATTGGGAAGCGCGGAGTTGGTACGAGCGGTCGGTCGACAACGGCAATGCCAAGGCGCTGTCCTTCATCGGCGACCTCTTCTACTACGGCCATGGGGTGGAGAAAGATCTGGTGGCGGCCGCCCGCTACTACCGCCGAGCCGCCAATCTCAGCGATGCCGACGGCCTGTTCAATCTCGGCTACCTCCATGAATATGGCGAGGGCGTGCCGAAGGACCAAGACAAGGCTGCTGGTCTGTACCGGATGGCGTCGGAGCAGGGCTCCTCCCGGGCGCAGACCCGTCTCGGCTATCTCTACGAGCAAGGCATCGGCGTGCCCCAGGATTACGCCCAGGCGCAGTACTGGTACCGCCAGGCCGCCGATCAGAGCGAGACCGAGGCGGAGGCCAGCCTGGCCTGGCTGTTGCTGCAGGGTTATGGCGGACCGAAGAACTATGACGAGGCGCTGCAGCTGTTCCGGCAGGCGGCGGAAAAGGGCAGCGCCAGCGCCCAGAACGGCATGGGCTATGCCTACGAGTTCGGCTATGGCGTCGCCCAGGATTACCTGGCCGCGGCCGACTGGTACCGCCAGGCTGCCGAGCGGGACTTCGCTATCGCCCAGTACAATCTGGCGCTGCTGTACGAAAACGGCCGCGGCGTGCCCCAGGATCTGGATGAGGCACGCCGCTGGTATCAAAAGGCCGCCGATCTGGGCGACGCCGATTCGAAGGCGGCGTTGGACCGGCTCGGCCAGTAAGCGTGGAGCCCCTCTAGCGCTTGCGCAGCGGCACCACCACCGAGGCTTCGTCCCGCGCCTGTTTCGGTTGTTCGGCGGCCTGATGGATCGTATTGCCGCTCCGGCCGGCCGCGCTGATTACGCCACGGCGGCGAACCGACCTCCAGGGGCTGATCGTGCCCTTGAAGCTGGCCAGTGAACCGAGCGACAACTCCCGTACTTGCAGACGCTCCGGCGTCTTCTCCCGCGGCATCACCAGGCCGTGGGGCGTCGCCGGATGGAAACCGAACTGCCGGTAATAATCGAGGTCGCCCACCAGCACGACAAGCTTGTGACCGGCCAGCATGGCCCAATCCAGGGTCTGCGCCACCAGCGTCCGGCCGATGCCTTCGCCGCGCCGCTCCGGATTAACTGCCAGCGGCCCCAGCAGCAGCGCCGGCAGGCCCGTGCGACCGACGCGCACCGGCCAATAGCGGATCGCGCCGACGATCTCGCCACCCTTGTCCATGTCGCGGGCGACCTTGCAGAGTTCGCCGATCGGCTTCACGCCGTGGCGGTAGCGGTAGGACGCCTTCGCCATGCGGTCGGAGCCGAAGGCGACGTCCAGAAGGGCTTCGATGGCGCCGGCATCTTCCGGCTGTTCGGGAGAAATCGTGATCATGACCTATGCCTCATTCCGCGTGGTGTCAGGTGAAGAGCCAGCGGCGCCAGCCGCTGTCCACCTGAGGCATCGTCAATGTCGGGAAGTTTCCCTTGCGGGGAGTGGTCTTCGGACAGTGAGCGCGCTTCAACGGACTCAGCAGCTCGCGCCGCGGGTTCGCGCGGCTCGGCGTCGTCGGTTGGCGGGGGCGAAGCTCACATTCCACACTCCTGTACGGCGCATATGAATGGTGATGCGCGACGCGGATGTCAATAGCCCTAGGGGGTAAAGGAAGGCTTAACCCGTGAGCGCGATTCGCCGGCGTCAGATTGGCGGGCGCTTGTCGGCCCAGGGCCGCACCTGCTCGAGCGCCTTGCCGATGCCGAGAACGCTGTCGTCACGGAACCGGCGCCCAACGATCTGCATGCCGATCGGCAAGCCGCTCTTGGACCAGCCGGCGGGCACCGAGAGCACGGGGCAGATGCCGAACAGATTGAACTGCCCGGTCATGTCGAGCCCGTGATATCGCCCGTCATTGCGGTCCTTGTAGTAGATGGAGTCGTCCTCCTCCACTGGCCGCGCTGTCACGCGCATGGTCGGGCAGAGCAAGGCATCGTACTTCGTCAGGATAGGATGCAGCTGGCGCCACCATGCGGTGCGCTCGATCTCCAGCCGCTTGTAGTCGCGGGCGGAGATGCGATTGCCCGCTTCGATCAGCGCCACCACATGGGGATCCATCTTTTCCCGGTATTTCTCCAGCGTGTGGCCGAAATACGCGGCCATGAACACCTGCCAGTATTCCACCCAGGCATCGGCGATGCGGCGCGTCCAGGGCAGGGCGACTTCCTCGACGCTGGCGCCCTGGGATTTCAGCGCCTCGGCGGCGGCGCGGACCGCCGCCGCCACCTCGGGATCCAGGTCATAGCAGCCGAGGTCCATGTTCAGCGCCAGACGCAGGCCCTTCACCGTGGCCGGCTGCGGCCCGGCGAGGTCCAGCTTGCTGCCGATGGACTGGATATCGTCATCGGCCGGCCCTTGCGCCGCCGCCAGGAAAAGCCGCGCGTCGTCGATGGTGCGCGCCAGCGGGCCGAAGTGGGAGATGTTGTCGAACACGCTGGGCAGCAGATCCATGGGGATGCGGCCCATGCTGGGCTTGAGGCCAACGATGCCGCACCAGGCCGCTGGGATGCGCACCGAGCCACCCATGTCCGTGCCCTCCGCGAGGGATACGCAGCCGCTGCCGACGGCCGCGCCGGAGCCGCCGGATGAACCGCCGGGAGTCTTCCCCGGGTCCCAGGGATTGCGGGTGACCCCCCAGAGCGGGCTTTCGGTGAAGCTGGAATAGGCGAACTCCGGCGTGGTGGTCTTGCCCACCATGATCGCGCCCGCCGCCTCCAGGCGGTCGACGATGACGGCGTTGCGGTCCGGCACCCAGTTTTCGTGGGTGTAGCTGCCCAGGGTCGTGCGCTTGCCCTTGGTCGGCGTAAGGTCCTTGATGGCAATGGGAACGCCATGGAGCGCGCCGAGGGTGCGGCCCTCCATCAGGGCTTGCTCCGCCGCCCGCGCCTTGGCCAGCGCCTCCTCGGGATAGACGAAGCAGAAACAGTTGAGCTTGGCATTGACCGACTCGATGCGCGCCAGGGTGTTTTTCATCAGTTCGACCGGCGACAGCTTGCGGTCGCGGATGCGCGCGGCCAGTTCCGTCGCCGGCGTGTAGCAGAGATCGAGATCGGCCATGCTGTTCCCCCTGGATATCCTGGCAGCCATGATAGGCCACGGACCTCCGGCCCTGCCAAGCCTGTGGCAAACCGGCCAATGCCGGACCGGTCCGCGACGCGGAGTCGCTGGGCAAGGCCGTGGCGCCACGGCAGAATGGCGGCCGGGACGGCCCGGGGAATGCCATGCTGAACGAACTGACGCCGCAGCAGGTCCAAACGTTTCACGACGACGGCTTTCTGGTCGTCGAGAACTTCATTCCGCCGGCCGTCGCCGCGCGCGTGGCGGCGCGGTATGAGGGGCTGTTTCGCGGCGAGTTCGAGACCGGCCTCTATCCCGATGAATGGAACTGGAAGGAAGGCCGCGACAAGCCGGACCTGGCGCGCCAGATCTGCAACGGCTGGAAGTCGGATCACAGCGTCGCCAGCCTGGTGCTGCGGCCGGAGGTGGGCAAGCTCTGCGCCCAGCTCGCCGGCTGGCCCGGCGCGCGCATCGCCCAGGACAACGTGGTCTGGAAGCCGCCGGGGGCCAAGTCCCTCGGTTTTCACCAGGACGACAGCTACAACGGCTGGATCGATCCGCCCCACATGCTGACCTGTTGGATCGCACTCGACGCCACCACGGCGGCCGGCGGGACGATCGAGTATGTGCGCGGCTCCCACAAGTGGCCGGTGTCGCCGCCGATCAAGCAGTTCCACGCGCCCGACGATTACCGGAAGGAACTGGTGGAGGCCGCGGCGAAAATCGGGCTGACGCCCGACATCGTGCCGGTTGAAGTGCCGGCTGGCGGCTGCGCCTTCCATGACGGCCGCACCTGGCATGGTTCTGACAAGAACCGCGCCGACCGGCCGCGCCGCTCAGCCATCGCCCACTGCATGTCCTCATCGGCCAAGTTTCATCCGACGAAGATCAGCTATATCTACAACCGCTATAAGCGCGCCGGCGACACGGCGATGGACGAAAGTTATTTTCCGATTCTCTGGCGGCAGGACGGCTATCGCACCGCCTTCCTTGACGATTACATGGGCAGAGGGTCGGCCGCCGACGCCAAGGCGGCGGAGTAAGGGATAAATTGACCAAGCGGGGTAAGGGCACGGTTCTGATCACCGGCGCGTCCGCGGGCATTGGCGCGGCGCTGGCGCGGCTGATGGCGGCCGAGGGTTTCGATGTCGCGTTGACCGCGCGCCGCCGCGACCGGCTCGACGCGTTGGCCAAGGAGATTACCGCTCGCGGCGTGAATGCCTATGTTTGGCCCGACGATCTCGCCGACCCGGCGGCGCCGCAACGCCTGCAAGAGAAGGCGAAGAGCGAAGGCGTCGAGATCGACATCCTCGTGAACAATGCCGGCTTCGGGGCGCATGGACTCTTCGAGGATATCCCGCTGCAGCGCCAGCTCGAGATGATTGCGGTCAATGTCACGGCGCTGACCGCGCTGACCCACCTGTTCTTGCGGGACATGAAGGCGCGCCGGCACGGCCGCATCCTCAACGTGGCATCAATAGCTGGATTCCAGCCGGGGCCGTTTCTCGCCGTCTACTATGCAACCAAGGGCTATGACTATCTCTTCACCGAAGCGCTGGCGGAAGAATTGCGCGGCAGCGGCGTGACCGTGAGCTGTCTCTTCCCCGGCGTAACCAGGACGGAATGGCAGTCAGTTGCGGGAATCGACGGCTCGCGCCTCGGCCGCATGCGCGGCATGAGCGCGGAAGCGGTTGCACGGATTGCCTATGACGGACTCATGGCGGGACAGCGCACGATCATTGCCGGCCTGCACAACAAGGCCAGCGCCTTCGTCGTGAAGTTCATGCCGCGCAGGCTGGTGACCCATATCGTCGGGCGCATACAGAGCCAGCGTTGATATAGGGGCGACTTGCAGTCGCTCCCACGTAATTCAGTGATGGCTGCGGTGCAGGATCTCGTCGCGCAGGCCCGTATCGTAGTCCATGCCCGCCGGCGTCATGACGGCGGCGACTGGGAAATGCGACTTGATCAGGCCCTTGCGCTCCAGCACCACCCAGGCCGCTTCGTTGGCGAGGCCTGACGCATCGCGCGTCGCCACCACGGAATCGCCGAGATGGAAGTGATCGCCATGGGGATGGGGCATGCCGCCGATCAGGATATGCCCTTCGGCTTCCTCCGGCGCCGGCTCGCCATGCAGCCGCGCCAGCTCCTGCAGCAGCGTCAGCGTCTTCAGTTGCAGCGGATTGAGGTTCAGCGGGTTCTTCTTCGGCGCCATGGCGTCATCCGTATGTTGTCGGAGAAAACTAGTCGCGGAAATTCACGTACTGCAGCGGCTGCACGATCTTCATCTCCCGCACATGCTGGATCGCCGTCTGCAGGTCGTCGCGCTTCTTTCCGGAGACGCGCAGCTCGTCGCCCTGGATTGAGACCTGCACCTTCAATTTCGAATCCTTGATCGAGCGCACGATGTCCTTGGCCAGCGTCTGCTCGATACCCTGCTTGACCTGCACCACCTGCCGCAACGAGTTGCCGGTGGCCTTCTCCGGCGGCTTGAAGTCGAGCGCTCCCGCGTCGAGCTTGCGCCGGGTGATGTAGCCCTTCAGCAGTTCCTGCATCTGCTTCAGCTTGAGATCGTCGTCGGCGAGCATGGTCAGCAGCTCGTCCTTGCGTTCGATCGTGCATTTGCTGCCTTTGAAATCGAAGCGCGTCTCGATCTCCCGGCGCATGCCGTTGATGGCATTGTCGACCTCCGAAAGGTCGGTCTTTGAGACGATATCGAATGACGGCATGAGGCGATTTCCAGATTGGACAAGACTGTCGGGCGCGGTTGTTAAGCTACACCGGCGGTCCAACAGCCGCAAAGGCGCTCTGCAACATGGGACACGGCAGAAATCTATTCCTTCTTGACGAAATCCTCGAACGAAGTGCGCTGCAGGTTATCCAGATCGGCCATGTGGATGCCGTCGCTGGCGAAGAGGCCCATCTTGCCGGCGGTCGGGAACTCGACAATATCGGTGCGGCCACGCTCGCCGCCCATAAGATAGACCAGATCTTCCTTGTACGGATTGGTCAGATGGTGGCCGATCGACGGCGTCGGGAAGCCCATGAAATCTCCCGGGCCGACCTCGAACGTCTTGTCGCCGATGAGTGAACGCCCGCGGCCGGACAGGATGTAGAGCCACTCTTCGTCGCCCTTATGGGCGTGATAGATGAACGACTCCTTCCCCGGCGGGATGCGGCTGAGATAGACCTGTTCCCGCTGCAAGCCGACCTTCACGCTCAGGCGGCGCAAGTACACTTCCGATTCCGGATTCAGCGGGTGCGAGATCGGCACTTCCGGCTCTGCTTTGATCTGCGCCGCCGTCGCCAGATGGGACTCTGGGGTCTTCTCGGTCATCGCTCCGCTCCTTGAATGGTTGCCGGTCACATCACCGGCCGATGGCGTAGCCCTGCATGCCCCGCGGATTGGCGGCGACTTTGAGCAGGCCGCCGTCGCGGGTCGCCGCGGAGAGGCGGCCCAGGTCCCAATCGCCGGCGACGGTCACCTCATGGCCGCGTTTTTTCAGCGCCTTCGCGGTCTTGGCGCCGAACCGGCCTTCCATGGTCAGGCTCGCGGGCGCGCGGTTGCGCGGCCAGAACGAGCTCGGCATGTGGTCGGTGTGGAACATCGGCGCATCGATCGCCTGCTGCAGATTCATGCGGTGATGCACATGGCGCAGGAAGAAAATAACGCTCCATTGATCCTGCTGGTCGCCGCCCGGCGTGCCGAAGGCCATGTAAGGCCGGCCGTCGCGCAATGCGAGCGATGGCGTCAGCGTGGTTCGCGGCCGGCGCCCCGGCGCCAACGCAGAAGGCGAGTCCGGATCGAGCCAGAACATCTGCGCGCGGCTGCCAAGGCAGAATCCGAGGCCGGGAATGATCGGCGAGCTCTGCAGCCAGCCGCCCGACGGCGTTGCCGAGACCATGTTGCCGTGGCGGTCGATGACGTCGATATGACAGGTGTCGCCCCGCGGCGGCGCGTCGGCGAATTCGGTGCGCGTCGGCTCGCCGCCGCCCATGCTGTCGTATTCGCCTTCCAACCCGCCGCGCTGTTCCAATGCGAGGCGAATCGAACCGCCAAATCCCGGCAATTCGCCGGGCCGCAGGTCGGCGCTCGCCTGATCCGTCACCAGCTTGCGCCGCAAATCGTTGTAGGGCGCTCCGAGCAGCATATGGAGCGGCACGTTGATGTGGTTCGGATCGCCGTAAAAGGCCTCACGATCGGCGAAAGCGAGCTTGGCACATTCGGTCACCGTGTGGACGAACTCCTCGCCAAGAGGATCCATGGCGCCGATGTCGTAACCTGACAGCAGCGCCAGTTGCTGCAGGAACACCGGGCCCTGGCTCCAGGGGCCACATTTGCAGACCGTATAGCCGTGATAGTCGAATGTGAGCGGCTTCTCCACCGACGCGCGCCATTTCGCCATGTCGCCGCCGCGCAAAAGTCCTGCGTGGCGGCGCCCCGAACTATCCATCGACTCCGTGGTGCGGCAATAATTGTCGATCGCCTCTGCCACGAAGCCTTCGGCCCAGATGCGCCGCGCGGCGTCGATCTGGCCTTCGCGGTTCGCCGTCGCGGATTCTGCTTCCAGGATGATGCGGCGCCAGCAATGGACGAGATCGAGATTGCGGAACAGGCTGCCGGGCTGCGGTACGCCGCCATCGGGGAGGTAGGTCTCGGCCGAGGTCACCCATTCGTCTTCGAAAAGCTGCTGCACAGACGCAATGGTGGCGCAGATCTGCGGCACCAGCGGGTAGCCGCGTTCGGCATAGCCGATGGCATGCTCCATCACTTCATGCAGGCGCAGGGTGCCGTAGTCGCGCAATAGCAACAGCCAAGCATCGAAGGCGCCGGGAACCACGGCGGCCAGCAGACCGGCGGCGGGCACGAGGTCGATGCCGAAATCCCGATAGCGTTCGATGGTTGCCAGTTCTGGCGCCACGCCCTGGCCACAGATCACGTCGACGGATTCGCGCGCCGTGTCCCAGAGCAGGATCGGCGCATCGCCGCCGGGACCGTTCATATGGGGCTCGACCACCTGCAGCGCGAAGCCCGTGGCGACGGCGGCATCGAAGGCGTTGCCGCCCTTTTCAAGCACGGCCATGCCGGCGGCCGTGGCGAGCCAATGAGTGGAGGCGACGACGCCGAAATTGCCGAGAATCTCCGGCCTCGTGGTGAATTCCGCCATCTGGCTGCCCCGCATTTTGAAGTCGGGCACGATATCCACAGCCCTTAGGCGGGGCAAGGCGGGGCGGAATCTTGCCCTAACGGCGGGCATCGCTAGGATGCCGGCAAAACAGAACAGCGCCGAGGGTCACCTGATGTCCATTGCTCACCCCTATCTCATGTTCCTGGGCGACGCGCCCGACCAGCTTGCGGCCAAGACCGCCCAGGGCGTCGCCCATTGGCGGCCGGAATGGTGCGTCGGCCAGTTGCGCATGCCCGGCTGCAAGGCCGACCTCAAGCTGCCGGATATGACCCTGGAGCAGGCCAAGGCGGCAGGGGTGAAAACGATCATCGTCGGCGTCGCCAACAGAGGCGGCCTGATCGGCGAGAGTTGGACCGGTATTCTCAAGCAGGCGCTGGAGATGGGCATGGATCTGGCCAGCGGCCTTCATAAGCGGCTGGTGGATGTGCCGGCGCTGGCGGAAACGGCCCGCAAGCTCGGCCGCAACCTGTTCGACGTACGGCATCCCACGCGGGACTTCGCCGTCGGCACGGGCAAGAAGCGCAAGGGCAAGCGCATGCTGACAGTCGGCACCGACTGCTCCATCGGCAAGATGTACACCGCGCTGGCGCTGGAGAAGGAGATGCGCAATCGCGGGCTGAAGGCGGATTTCCGCGCCACCGGCCAGACCGGCATCTTCATCGCCGGCGATGGCGTCTCCATAGACGCGGTGGTGTCGGATTTCGTGTCGGGAGCGGTGGAATGGATCTGCCCGGAGAATGAGGCCGATCATTGGGACCTGGTGGAGGGGCAGGGTTCGCTGTTCCACGCCTCCTATGCCGGCGTAACGTTGGGCCTGATCCATGGCGCACAGCCCGATGCGCTGATCATGTGCCATGAGCCGCAGCGGCCCCATATGCGCGGCTTGCCGCACTACCAGCTGCCGGACCTGCAGACCTGCATCGACGCCAATCTGGCGGCGGCGCGGCTGACCAATGCGGCGGTGAAGCTGGCGGGGTTCAGCTTCAACACCTCGGCACTCGATGGCGCGGCGGCGGAACGCGCGCTGAAGGATTGCTCGCAGAAATTCGGCCTGCCGGCGGTCGATCCCGTGCGCACCGGCGTCGGGCCGCTGGTGGACGCGCTGGGACGCCTCTGATGCGCCTGATAACGGTCACGGCGGAAAGCTTCCCGATTGCCGGCACCTTCACGATCTCCCGTGGCAGCAAGACGGCGGCCGATGTGGTCCTGGTGGAGATCGCCGAAGGTGCACATCGCGGGCGCGGCGAATGCATGCCCTATGACCGCTACGGCGAAAGTGTCGCGAAGTCGATCACGGAGATCGAATCACTGCGCGCTTCGCTGGAGGCGGGCCTCGGCCGAAAGGAATTGCAAGGCAGTATGAAAGCGTGCGCGGCGCGTAATGCGTTGGACTGCGCGCTCTGGGACCTGGAAGCGAAGCAGAGCGGCCGCAGCGCGGCGGCTCTCGCCGGCTTGCCAGCGCTGACGTCGGTCACCACCGCCTATACGCTGAGCCTCGGCAGCGTGGAGAGCATGGCGGCGGCGGCGAAGGCCAACGCGCACCGGCCGCTGCTGAAACTCAAGCTGGCCGGGCCGGGAGATCTGGAGCGGGTCGCCGCCGTGCATGCCAATGCGCCAAACTCACGGCTGATCGTCGATGCCAATGAGGGTTGGACGGCCACCATCTTCACCGAACTGGCGCCGAAGCTCGTGCCGTTGGGTGTGGAGATGATCGAGCAGCCCTTGCCGGCGTCCGACGATTCGGCACTGGCGGGGCTGTCGCGGCCGATCGCCGTCTGCGCCGATGAATCCTGCCACGGCGTGGAGACGCTGCCACAACTCGTCGGCAAGTATGATGCCGTGAATATCAAGCTGGACAAGACCGGCGGCCTCACCGGCGCGCTGGCGCTGGCAGATGCGGCCGCGGCCCAGGGCTTCGCGATCATGATCGGCTGCATGGTTGCGACGTCGTTGTCCATGGCCCCCGCGATGCTGGTGGCGCAGCGGGCGCGCTGGGTCGATCTGGACGGGCCGCTGCTGCTGGCGCGGGACCGCGAGAACGGGCTGCAGTTCCAGGGCAGCCTGTTGCAGCCGCCCACACCGGCTTTGTGGGGATGACGCCTAGCTTCGCGCCAGCCCGGCGAGTTCACTGGTGAAGCGCTCGACCTCTTCCTCCGTGTTGTAGTAATGCACGGAGGCGCGAAGCACGTCCGGCAGGCGCCGCGCGGTCGCATCCAGCAGGGTAGAGGCAGGCGTGGAGACGCTGCAATTGAAGCCCCGCTGGCGCAGCGTTGTCCGAAGCGCGGACGAGTCCTTGCCGGATAGGTGCATGCTGACGATGCCGCATTTCCGGCGGCCGATATCCGCGACCGTCAAACCGGGGATGGCGCTGAGACGCTGGCGCAAAAGCGCCGCGAGGCTGTCGACGCGCGCCGCGATATTTTCCAGGCCCAGATCCAGCGTGTAGTCCACCGCGGCGCCAAGGCCGAGTTGCGCCGCGTAGTTGTTCTCCCAGTTCTCGAAGCGGCGCGCATCCGGACGCAGCTCGTATTTTCCCGGCGCCGTCCAGTCTGCCGCATGATTGTCGAGGAAGGGCGGCTCCAAACGGTCGAGAACCGCGCGTCTCACATAGAGAAAGCCGCTGCCGCGCGGCCCGCGCAGATATTTTCGCCCGGTCGCCGACAGCAGGTCACAGCCCATCTCGTTGACGTCGACCGGCATCTGCCCGACCGATTGGCAGGCATCCAGCAGATACAAGATGCCATGCTGGCGGGCGATCTTGCCGATTTCCGCCGCGGGATTCACCAGTCCGCCATTGGTCGGCACATGAGTGATCGCGATCAGCTTCACGCGGCCGTCGATCATGCGCGCCAGTGCGTCGACATCGATTTCCCCCGTCGGCGTATTGGGAATTACTTCGATCGAGAATCCGATCTGCCGCTGCCGCTGCAGGAAGGCGATGTAGTTGCTGGAATACTCGGCCTGGGCGGTCAGGATGCGGTCGCCCTCCTGCAGCGGCACGGCATAGAACGCCATGTCCCAGCCCACCGTGGCATTCTCCACCAGCGCGATCTCGTCGGCGTTGGCGCCGATCAATCGGGCGATGGACGCATAGATGTTGGCGACCCTGGCCTGCGCTTCGGTCGCTGCTTCATAGCCGCCGATTTCGGCTTCCCGCTGGATATGGGCGATCTGCGCCGCTACCACCGGCTGCGGCGGCAGCGCCGCGCCCGCATTGTTGAAATGCACGATCTTGGCCGTGGCCGGCGTATCGCGCCGGACCTCTGCGATGTCGATGGTCATGGTATCCGCCTTGGAAAATGCGCCGATCTGATCCGCAGTTTCGGCGCTGCGGGCCGGCGGATCAAGCGGCGGCGTGCACGCTGCTGCCGGGGACGCGCCGCAGGGGCGGCAGGGTCACGGTGACAATGGTGCCGACGCCGGGCTCGCTCTCCAGCCGCAGGGAGCCGCCATGCATCATGACCAGGGCATGGCTGATGGGCAGGCCGAGGCCGGTGCCCGGATGCTTGCGGCTGAGATGGCTGTCCACCTGGCCGAACGGGGCCATGATGCGCACTATATCATTGGCGGCGATGCCGATGCCCGTGTCGGTGATCTGATAGGCGAGCTCATAGGCGGTGCTGACATAGAGCCGGAAAATGATCTGGCCGCCCGACGGCGTGAATTTGATTGAGTTGGAAATCAGGTTCAGCAGCACTTGTTTCATGGCCCGGGGATCGAGGCGGTACTGCGCGATGTCGCCATCGACGCGGAATTCGATCTTCAGCCCGGCATTCTCCGCACGGCCGGCCACCAGCCGCAGCACCGCCTTGGCCACTTCCACCGGATTGACGTCTTCCTCCGCCAACGTGAAGCGGCCGGCCTCTATCTTCGACAGGTCGAGGATGTCGTTGATCAGCGACAGCAGATGCTGGCCGCTTTCATGGATGTCGCCGGCATATTGCCAGTAATGCCGGTCGCCCAGGGGGCCGAACATCTCGGTGATCATCACCTCGGAGAAGCCGAGGATGGCGTTCAGCGGCGTGCGCAGCTCGTGGCTCATATTCGCCAGGAATTCCGATTTCGCCCGATTGGCCACTTCGGCCTGGTCGCGCGCCGCCATGGCCTGTTGCTCGGCACGGCGATAGGCGGTGATATCGCGGATCGACACCACGTGGCCGCCATCGGGAACCGGGCTGCGGGTCAGTTCCAGGATCTGGCCGTTCCGGGTGTGGAACTCCTGTGGCGTCGGGTCGATCAGCCGCGCCTTGGCCAGGAGATCGCCGATTGCCAGATCGCTCAGTTCGCTGCCGAACACGCCATGGCGGGAATCGATGCGCAGCAATTCTTCGAGCGACAGACCGGGCGTCAGCCGTCCGGGCGCGTAGGCAAAGATCTCCTGATAGCGCCGGTTCCATTCCACCAGCCGGAGTTTGCGGTCGAACACGGCGATGCCGTCGCCGATGGCGCCGATCACGCTGGCGCGGAACGCCGTCTGCGCATTCAGCCGCTCATGGGATTCGCGCAATTCCATCAGGCGGGCCTCATGGGCCCGGCGCAGGCGCTCCTGATGGCGCAAGATCAGAAACGCCAGGAATGCCATGATGGCGAAGGCGGCGGCCACCACCGGCAGCACGCGGTGGGCGATCTCAGCCCCAGGATTGCTGGCGCGCCAGGTGAGATAGCCCAGTAGCCGGCCGTTCTTGGAGGTCAGGGGAATGTCTTCGCGGTTGGCCGACACCTCCGTTGTGGTCACCAGCGGGCTTTGCAGGCCATAGGGTTCGAAGATCTCCGCCAGCCGCTCCGGCGTGAGCGGAATTCCGATCAGCAGGATGCTGCGCTCCTGGATCAGTTTGTTGTCCGGCCAGTCCTCGGGCTGCTCCGGCGTGATGGCGGAAGCGGCGATCAGGAAGAAGCGTTGTCCGATCAGGACCACGCCGCTTTGTGCCTCGGCCGATGCCAGCGGGGCGCGCCGCGTCGCCGCAATGACGCGGTAATAGTCGTCGCCGCGGAGATGCTCGGCGTTCGTCGCGGTCTCATCCGATTCCGCGGAAAGCTGCAGCTGCCGGTTGGTGGAATCGAGGAAGGCGACAAAGCCGGCCTGCCAGGTGTCGCGCAGGTAATCGGCCTGGTATTTCATCCAGTCGGAATTCGGCTCGACTGTCACGTTCTGATAGGCTTCGTTCCAGAAGCTGTAATCGAAGGCCAGCTTGGCCATATGGTTGCTTTGCTGCGCCAGCAGGGTCTGCGCCAGGGCCCGTTCCCGTTGCTGCGCCAACTCGTCCTGGCTGCGTGAAGTGTGGAACACCAGCAGCAGGATGGTCAGCGCGCCGAGGCCCAGCAGCGCCATGACCGACAGCGCCGGCCACCAGCCGATTCGCCCCCTGGCGCGCGCAGCGAACTCCAAGACGGGCGTGAGCCAGGTCATTCGGGTGCGGGATCTAACCGGTTTCTATCCGTTGCCGCCGGGTTCGCCGGGGTCCGATTGCAGGAGCCCGATAATACCCCGGCCGAAGCGTTCTGCATGGGGTTCGATGAGCGGCCAGAGGGAGGACCAGTCGCTGCCAGGTTTCACGGGTTCGGCACGGACGAAACCGGGGTAGAAGCCTCCGATCAGATCCCAGGGGCCGGCGGCGGCGATCGAGAGCCATTCGGCCGGCTCGCGGGCCGCCAGGGCGACCTGCCGTCCCTGATAGCTGACATCGGCTGGTTCACGGGCGGAAATGGACACCGGCATATGCAGTAACGGCCTGACATCGGCCGGCTCCCGCGCCGCGATGGAGACCGGCGCTGGGGCCCGCCGGCGGAATTCCGGCGGCTCCCTTGCCGCGATCGATACCGGGAAGCGATCCGCCTGAGGATACCCAGCCGGTTCGCGGGCGGCGATGGCTGCGGTCATGGTCGGCTTATCCGGCTCGATCGGCTCCCGCGCCGGGATGGCCACGGAAAGGGTGAATTCGCTGGGCGATTCCAAAGCGTCGATCGAGACGGGCAGGGCTGGCTGATAGGCAAGCGCAGCCATGGTCATCATCGTTGGCATTTCATTTTCGGTGCCGTCCTCGAACTCCGCCGAGGCGAAGGTCAGGGTCGCGAGCTGGTTGTGGAAGGGCTCGGCAACGCTCGCCTGATGCCAGGTCATGATCGTCGGGAGCGGATCGAGATCGGCGTACTGCGTCGCCTGGACCTCCGACAGCGCCGCCAGGAATTTCGCCCGCTCCTGCCGCCAGGCGACATGGACCTTCATTCGGTACTGCTTGTAGCGGACGGGATCGGCGGAGTGATAGCGCGCCACCGCCTTGGCCCAGGAGCCTTCCTCGATCTTCAAATTTTTCAGATAGGATGCGGCATAGGAAACATTGGCGACGGGATCGAATGCCTGATTCAGGTTGGCGAAGGCGTGGGGGTGATAGAACAAATTCACCTGCATGCAGCCGACATCGATGTTGCGGATGCCGCGCGCCTTGAGGCCCTCGACCTCGGCGATGGCCGCCGCCTTGGTCGGCAGATAGCGGCCGCGGCCTTCGGCCATCACGGTCCAGGGCCAGGCCATGACGACGCGTTTTTTCTGATGGAAACGACCGGATTCGACCTTGGAAATCGCCCGCAAAAGCTGGCGCGGCACGCCCTCCTGGCGCTCGATCAGGTTGGTGGCCTTGGCGCAGAGGGTCCAGGGGCTGGGCTTCGTTACCTGTGACTGTTCCTGGTTCGCCCGGGCCGCCGGAGACGCCAGCAGGCTCAGGGTGGCCACGGACAGCACGAGCGTCAGCCATGACGCCAGGCGGCCTAAGCGCTGTCCCAGGCCGTTCCTATGGCCCTGGTACGACTCGCAAAACTGCTGTTTTGAAAAAATGATGCAGCGCAACATGATATCCCCCGCCCGCGGCGTGGGTAATGGCCGATGGCGATTCATCCACTAAAAACAAATCTATGGAGGAATTTGGTTGATAACTTGTTAAGGATGATTCATATTCATTTTGCGGTGGCACTGCGCCGTCTCCCTGATGGTGCGCCGCCGCATACGCCCCTCGGGCGTTTCCTCCCAGAACTTGGGCCGTGCAACCCACGGCCCTTTTTTTGCGCCCCGCTATAGCGCGATTGCCCGTTCTGTGGGCAAATTTTCATCGCCGGGCCCTAGCGCCCGCTGCATCAAGACACTGTCGACCCAGCGGCCGAATTTGAAGCCGACGGCGGTCAGGACGCCCGTCTGGCGGAAGCCCAGCCGTTCATGCAGGACAATCGAGGCGGTATTGGCCGAGTCGCCGATCACGGCCACCATCTGCCGCAGGCCGGCGGCCGTGCAGCGCTCGATGATTTCCGCCAGGGCCAGCTTGCCGATGCCCTTGCCGGCCAGGCCCGGCGCCACATAGACCGAATCCTCGACCGAGAACCGGTAGGCGGAGCGAGTGCGGTAGGGACCGGCATAGGCATAGCCGCCGATCTGGCCGCTGCATTCCACCACCACATAGGGCAGGCCGCGCGCCAGGATGTCGGCGCGGCGGCGGTGCATCTCCTCGACGTCCGGCGGCGTCTCCTCGAACGAGGCGAGGCCAGTGCGGACATGGTGGGCATAGATCGCCTGGATCGCCGCCATATCGCCGTCGCGCGCGTCGCGCAGGACCAGCGCCGGCCTGCCGTGGACAGGACCGCTCATCTGCTGGCGCTGCCGAGACCCCGCGCCACATCGATGACGGCGGCGATGATGCGTTCCATGTCACGGACGATGGCGGCAAAGGCGGGGCCGCGTTCCATCGTCGTCTCGGCCACATAGAGGGCGCGATTTATCTCGATTTGCAGGGCATGCAGGCCGGCCTCGGTCTTGCCGTAATGCTGCGTGGTGAAGCCGCCGGAATAGGGCGAATTGCGCGCCACGCGATAGCCGAGATCGCGGAACGCGGTTTCGATCTGCGCCGTCACCTGCGGCGCGCAGGAGGTGCCGTGGCAATCGCCGAGCACGATGTCGACCCGCGAATTGCCGGCATCGCTCTCCGTCGGTCCGCCGATCGACGGCATGGAATGGCAGTCGATCAGCAGGCATTGGCCGAACTTCACCTTGGTCGCGGTGATCGTCTGGCGCAGCGCCTCGTGATAGGGCCGGTAGTAGTTGTCGACGCGCTGGCGCGCCTCGGCGAAAGTCAGGCGCCGGCTATAGATCGGTTCGCCATTGGCAACGACGCGGGCGATGGTGCCAAAGCCGGCGGCAACGCGCGCCGAGCCGGTGTTGACGTGGCTCGGCAGCAGGTCCTCGAACATGTCGGGATCCAGCTCGAACGGTTCCCGGTTCGGATCGATGAACACCCGCGGGAACAAAGCCCGCACCAGCGGCAGGCCGTTGCGCGGCGCTGAGCCGAACAATTCGTCGACGTAGCAGTCTTCCGACCGGCGCAGGCCGGGGAATTTCAGCTGCGCGCCGGCGACGAATTCCGGGGGATAATTGCTGCCGCTATGGGGCGATGCCAGCACGGCAGGCGCCGATTGCCGGTCGGGCGCCAGTATTTCCACCGGGGGCAGCGGCTCTTGTACAGCTTGGATCCGGACTACCATGAAATCATCTATTTAAAGCAACGGCTTCGCCCCCGCCATGGGGAATTGCTAATTGCCGCAGAGCAAGGTTGAATGATTGACGTTGGTAAGTTTCTTTTCAATGATCCGTAGTATGCAATGCAGTTGGCCGCCCAGAAGGGCGCCTTAATCCCCAGAGGTAAACAAGGCTTTCAATGGCTCAGATTCTCGTCGCCGAAGACGACGACAGCATGCGCTCTTTCCTGGCTGGTGCGCTCCGTCGCGCCGGCCATGCGGTAGAGACGGCTTCGGACGGCTTTGAAGCCTTGTCCTGCCTGGCGCGGCATAAATACGACGTGCTTCTGGCCGACGTGGTGATGCCCGGCATGGATGGCGTGGAGCTGGCGCGCCGCGCCTCCCGCGACCAGCCGCAGATCAAGGTCATGTTCATCACCGGTTTTGCCGCGGTCGCTCTGCGCGGCCGCAGCGGCATGCCCGGCGACCCGAAGATTCTCAGCAAGCCCTTCCATTTGAAGGACTTGGTCAGCCAGATCGACCAGCTGCTGGCGCAGCGTCAGCCCGCCGGCGCTTGAAATGGCCAATCATTGGTGGTAAGTCGCCGTCCGCCTTGGGGGCGCCAGCCTCCTTATTTCCGCGGCGGATCAGAGGGCGCGTAGCTCAGCGGGAGAGCACTACGTTGACATCGTAGGGGTCACTGGTTCAATCCCAGTCGCGCCCACCATCCTACCCTTCGATATGAGCATGGATTTTTCTGCACTGTCGATCCGACAGCGCGTGGTGAAGCTTGCATTATTCCAGGATTTCAATGGACGCGCGCGACGTGTGCATCATGCACGCCGCGCGCGCTCGAACTCAGGGGCCTTACGTCAGTCGCCTTCCTGCATGACTTCGCCTTCAGGCGTTAGGAGGACGTTGACGCTGACGCCATCCTTCATCGCGATGCCGTGCCAAAAGTTGTCGCAACCTTTCCTGAGGTCGCGGATCTGAACGTAACCGGCAGCCGCAAACTTTCCCTTGGCATAGTCGGCCGTTGTTCCGTCAATGCTGTCGCCGGCGCTGCACGCAGCCGATGCAGACTGACTGATTGCAAAGGCCAATGTCAGCGCGGCGACGAAAATTCCCGTTCTGTGCATGTCGAATCTCCTTCAGCAGGCGCGGCACTACCGCGACGCCTTGATAAACGTCGGCTTGGCCACGCCGGTTCCCAGAGGTCGGCGCGCCGCCTTTCGTCGGCGCCAGAGATCGCCGGACTTTCAACGGCTTGAGGCGCAATTTGGCGCTACGGCGTCTGTCGGCGCCTGAATGCGAGATAGACCAGCCCGCCAATCAGGTTGTTCACCACACCCAGCGTGAAAAACGCCAGCGATAGTGCCAACGCCTGTTCCGCCGTTGCGCCGACAGCGCCGAACAGGGAGACGAAGGCGGCTTCGCGCACGCCGATTCCGGCTATGGAGATCGGCAATTGGCTCAGCAGGAAGATCACCGGCAGGAACAACGGCTGGCTCCAGAGCGGCGCGGAGAAGCCGCCGATGGCGCCCGACAACGCCATCACGCAGAGAATCGTCGCCGCCATCATCGCGCAGGATTGCGCGAACGGCAGGCCGAACAGGCGCGGCGTGCGGAAATCCCGCAGGATCGCGGCGATGGCGTGGATCGTCTTGGCGAGGCGGCTCTGTTGGTCAGGCGATTGCCTTGCGTAATACCAGCGGTCAAGCCAGCGGCAGAGGACAAGCCCCAGGGGCATTCCAATGCACAGCACCAACAGCATCCAGCCCAGCAGATGCAGCGGCCCTGCCGCGCTTAGCGCAAAGATCATGCAGGGCACCGACAGCACGACGACGCTGACCAGTCCGATGAAGCGGTCGGTGAGGATGGAGCGTGTCACCTCCAGCGCGCCGATGCGGAAGCGCGTGAGATAGATTCCTCGGGAGATATCGCGCCCGATGCCGCCGGGCAGCAGCAGCGCAAAAAAATTGGCGATCCAGGTGATGGCCCAGAGCGGCCGGAGCGGGAGGTCGTGACCCTGCCACATGAGAATCAGCTGCCAGCGAAAGACTGAGATCAGCAGCGCCACGAGCAGGCAGATTTCGGCTACGAGCACCTGCCAGGACCAGGGGTTGGGGAAATGATTGGCCAGTGTCGTGAAATCGATCTGCCGCGAGACGTACCAGAGCGCACCGGCCGAGATGGCCAGCTTGAGACCGAACAGGGCCAGGGTTCGCAGACGCACCGGCCGTGCCTAGGCGCCGAGCGCGCGGCGCAGGGTCGCGATGACGCTGTCGACTTCTTCGCCCATGCCGTACCAAAGCGGCAGTCGCAGCAACCGGGCGGCGAGATCGCAGGTCACCGGCAAGCCGCCATGGGCGCGGCCATAGGTCTGCCCCGCCGGCGACAGATGCAGGGGGATGTAGTGGAACTGCGCCTTGACGCCGGCGCTCACCAGGGCGCGCAGCGCCCCATCGCGCTTTTCCGCCGACGGCAGAAGCACGTAGTAAATGTGGCCGTTATGGGCGCAGCCCTCGGGCACCACGGGCCGTCGCAGCAGGCCGGCGATTTCCAGGTCCGCGAGCGCGTCGTTGTAGCGGTGCCAGATCGCCAGCCGCGCCCGGGTTATGTCTTCGATCTTGCCGAGCTGCGCCAGCAGCAGAGCTGCAGTGATTTCGCTCGGCAGATAGGACGAGCCGAGATCGACCCAGGTGTATTTGTCGACCTGGCCGCGAACGAATTGCTTCCGGTTCGTGCCCTTTTCCCAGATGATCTCGGCCCGCTCGATCAGCGACTCATTGTTGATCAAGAGCGCACCGCCTTCTCCCGAGGTGATGTTCTTGGTCGCATGGAAGCTGAGCGTGGCGAGATCGCCAAAGCTGCCGAGCGGCCGGCCTCGATAACTGGCGCCGAGGCATTGCGCCGCATCCTCGACGAGCCTTAGGCCATGGGCCGCCGCCACCTGCTGCATGGCCGACGGATCCGAAGCGATGCCGGCATAATGCACGGTGAAGATCGCCTTGGTTTTCGCGGTGATGGCCGAGGCAATCAGCGTTGCATCGAGATTGAGCGTGTCCGGCCGGATATCGACGAACACCGGCGTTGCCCCGCGCAGGGCCACCGCCGACGCCGTGCTGACGAAGGTGTAGGAGGGCAGGATAACTTCATCCCCCGGCCCGACCTGGCAGAGCAGTGCGCTCATCTCCAGGGCGCTGGTGCAGGAATGGGTGAGCAGGGCCTTGCGGCAGCCGGTCATGGCTTCCAGGCGCTCCTGGGCCTCCCGCGTGAATCGGCCATGGCCCTCGAGCCGCCGGTCCTCCAGCACCTGCTTCAGGAACTCCAGCTCCGTTCCCGCCAGCGGCGGACGGTTGAAGGGAATATCCGCGCTCATGCCGGCCGGCGTCCCATGCCCAGCATCACCGTGCCGCGATTGCTGAGATAGAAGCGGCGCTGCAGGGCGAACCAGGGAAACATCGTCACCCGATTCAACAGCAGTCGGAAGGCCGCCGGAAAAATGGTCTTGAACGGCACCTCGCGCGTGGCGCTCAACTTCGTTTGCTCCAGCTTGCTCATCCCCAGTTTCTGTTTCTCATTGCTGTGGCGCGTGAGCCAGTCGCCGATCTCGAACGTCAGATTCGCGAGGGGCACGGCGATCGACCAGGCGGTGACATCGACCAGCCCTGCCGCTTCCATGGTGCGGATCACATCGGCGCGGTCATAACGGCGCAGATGGCCGACGGTCTCGTCCTCGAAGCTCCAGCGATGCCGGCCGCCGGGCACGCTGATCATGACCATGCCGCCGGGCCGCACCAGGCTGCCGAGATGCCGTACGAAGCCCACATCGTCTTCTACATGCTCGATGACCATCATCGCCATGCTGAGATCGCTTTCGCCCAGCGTCTCTCGCGTCATCCGCAGGACGTCGCCCTGGACGACATTCATCTTGTCCGACGCGATCTCCGCCGCCAGTTCGCGGCGCGCCGCTTCAATGCTGTCAGGCGAGAAATCGACGCCGATACCGCGCCACCCGCGGGCGATCAGCTTGCCGGCGATGCTGCCCTGGCCGCAGCCGACATCTACGAACCGGCCGGGTTGGTCCTTCTGCAGCAGGTCGAAGACCGCCTCGTGATGACACAAGGTTCCCGGCGGATCCAATCTCACGAACTTCATCGGCGAGGCCGCCTGGGCGCTGTTTTTCTGAGGAATTGTAGATCGTTAAGCCGTTGAGCCCGCAGCGACAATGACCTTGCCATTGCCACCGAACGGCGGTCTAACTTATACGGGTGAGCAGCGGGACGGCTCAAGCGAAAGTCGCAAATGCAGGTCGGTAGCGAGGCAGCCAGGTTCAGATGTCCGAACTGTGGCGGGCCCACCCCAACAATCCTCAATAGTGCCGACGCGCGGCAACGGCCGATGGCCATGTCCGATGGGCAGTATCTGCGCAGCGGTGGGGCGATTCGCGTACTCTGCGCGCAATGCGGCTGCATCGGCATCGTCTATTCGCCGGAGGATTGCCTGCGGCAATACTTCAAGTCGGACTACGACGTCTCGTCCTCCATCCAGAACAATCTGGTGGTCATGGAGAATCGCGAGGTCGTGCCCAAGCGCTCGCGCGTTTACAGCCTGCTGTTCGAACATCTGGCGGCCTTGCCAGGGCAGGGTGTCAATTGCCTGGAGATCGCCTGCGGCGAAGGCGACCTGATTCGAAACATCAAGCAGACCCATCCCGCCTGGTCCTGCGTCGGCGTCGATCCCTCGGCGCAGTTGCCTTCGGCGGCTGGCGATGGCCCGAAGTTCATCCGTGGTTTCTTTCATGACGTCGATCTGCCGGAGAATCACTTCGACGTCGTGATCGCTCATGGATTTCTCAACAGGAGTTCAATCCTGCCGGAGCTTGCGCGCATCAACCGCGCGGCCAAGCCCGGCGCGCTGATCAGCCTGGAGCTGCTGGAGCTCGAGGATTCGCACTTCGCTCCTTACATCTGGGACCACCCGTTCATGTATACGCGGGAGATGCTGCGGGACTATCTCGGCCATGGCGGGATGAATGTCACGGTCATGCAGGATTGCGGCTCGGCGCGGCATTATCTCTGCAGGAAGGCCGCGCCATCGGCGGCACCCGCTTCATTCCAGGCAAAGCCGGCGGCGGTGGTGGCCACGCTCGAGCGGTTTCAGGACCACCAGGGCTGGTGGCTGGACGTGCTGCTCAACGCCCGCGCGCACCGGGACAAAGGCAAGAGCCCGTTCTATCTATTCGGCGCCGGCATCTACAATGTGGTTCTCGGACATCTGCTGGAGTTGGATTTCGTCGCCGGCATCATCGACGAGCAAAAGGCCGGCGAGACGCGCTGGGGCCTGCCGGTGCTCGGCATCGAGCAGGCGGCGAAGCGGGGCGGCACGGTGCTTGTCTGCGCCCGACCGTCCTATCTCGCGGTCATGCTGCAGAAGCTGGCGGCGGCGCGCCTTCCAGCGGTGGTACTCAATCCCGCGCCACCGGGCGAGCCGTTGCCGATGCAGCGCAGCGGCGCCGCCTAAGGTCCGTCCGCGCCATGAAACTCTCGATCGTCACGACGATGTACAATACCGCCGCGCAGATTCGCGAGTTTTGCGACCGCATCATCAGTTGCGCGGGTCGTCTGACCGACAGCTTCGAGATCGTCCTGGTCAATGACGGATCGCCCGACAACTCCAGGGATCTGGCGATGAAGCTGGTGACGGCGAATCCGCGCATTGTCCTGGTGGATCTCAGCCGCAATTTCGGCCATCACCAGGCGATGATGGCCGGGCTGGAACAGGCGCAGGGCGAGCGCGTCTTCCTGGTCGACTGCGACCTCGAGGAAGAGCCGGAGTTGCTGGAGGAGTTCCACCGCCGCTTTGTCGCGGAAGGCGATTGCGACGTGGTCTACGGCTATCAGACCCGCCGCAAGGGTTCGTTATTCGAACGGTTCAGCGGCTGGGTGTTCTACAAAGTGATGAACTTCCTGAGCGATGTGTCATTTGTCGAAAATCCGCTGACCGCGCGGCTGATGAGCCGGCGCTATGTCGACGCCCTCTTGAAATATCGCGAGCGCGAGTTGGTCATCGGCGGCATCTGGGTGCTCGCCGGCTTCAAGCAGGTGGGCATCGCCGCGGCCAAGGGATTTCGCGGCGCGTCCAGCTATTCGCTGGCGGCGAAGCTGCGCATGATGGTCAACAGCGTGACGTCGTTCTCGGCGCGCCCGTTGTTCGTGATCGTCTTCTTTGGTCTCGGGATTTCGGTGCTGAGTCTCGTGGGGATGCTGTATCTGCTGTTGCGGGTGCTGATCGAAGGTTCGGCCGTTCCAGGCTGGGCTTCGGTCATGATCTCCGTGTGGTTCCTGGGCGGGCTTATCATTCTCTTCCTCGGCGTCATCGGCACCTACGTGGCGAAAATCTTCATCGAGACCAAGAACCGCCCCCTGACCATCGTGCGCGCTGTGCATCGTCATGGCGCGCCGGCGGTGATTGCAACTGCGGAAAGCCCCTGATGAAAGCGGCTGTCGCCACGGCGCGCCCGATTGCTGTCGCCGAAGACGCGGTCGCGCGGTGGTTCGGCCGGGAGCGGGCCGTGCTCGCGGGATCGGGCACGGCGGCGATCACGCTGCTGCTGGAAGCACTGAACCTTCCGGGCGATGCGAAGGTGCTCTATCCCGACACCATCTGTGATACGGCTGTGAATGCCGCCGTATGCGCCGGACTTGCCCCGGCCTTTGCCGATGTGGACCCGGCGACCGCGACGCTGGACCCGGCGCCGACGGCGGCGGGCCGAGGCAGGATCGGCGCCGTCATGCCGACCCATATCTTTGGCCACCCGGCCGCGATCCCCCGTTGCGGCGAGCAAGGCTTGCCCGCCGATTGCGCTGTCATCGAAGATGCCGCGCAGGGTTATGGCGGCACTTGGCAGGGCAGGAAGATCGGAGCGCTCGCCCCCTTCAGCATCGTCAGTTTCGGCCGGGGCAAGCTGCTGGACCTCGGCAGCGGCGGCGCTTTGTTGACCGACGACCCCGCGCTCGCCCGGGCGGCCGAGCGGGTCCGCGCTTCCTGGCCTGGGCCACGGAACAGCGAAGCCGAGCGGAAGGCATTCATGGAGGCCTGTTTTCGCGGGCGAAAACAGGCGCCGTCAGCCGAGTCATGGGTGGCGCAACGCGACAAGCTGATGCGCCGCCATCGTCACGCTTACGTTTTTCAGATCGAGGAAGATCAGGCGGAGCGGATTGGCGCGGCGGTCGCGACAATCGACGGTCTCGCCGCGCAGCGCCAGCATGCGACGGCGGCATTGCAAGGCGTTCTGCGTGAGGCGCAGGCACGTTGGCCCTCGCATCTCCAAGCCTTTGCCACGCCGCAAACCGCTGCCCTCTGGCGGTTTTCATTTCTGGCCGCAGCGCCGCACCGGCAATCGCTTGTCGAAGCGCTGCGTCGCGCCGGCCTGCAGGTCAGCACCCTGTTTCAGCCCATGCACCGCCAGTATCTGCAGCCCGATGACGCATTTCCGCAGGCTTGTGCCCTGGCCGACCGCCTGATCAACATTGCATTTGACGGCAAAGACGCTAAGAACGCCGCACAATCGCTGCGGGATTGCCTGGATGGATACTTCGGAAATTGAGCACCGGATGTGGGCTGTTCTGTCGGACAGCCTGGGGCGCGTGGTCGGGCCTGACCATATCCAGGTCGACGACGTCGAGGAATGGAACTCCATGACCCATATCGGCATCGTCATGGAGCTGGAAGAGGCGTTCGGTATCGAAATCGAACCGGAGCTGATCGGCGCGCTTTATAGCGGAAGCGATGCAATCCTGCGATATCTCGTCGGCCGGGTCGGATCGCCATCGTGATACAGCCGGTCTTGATCTATGGCGGCGGCGCTCTGGGCCGGCAAGTGTACCGGAACCTGGCAGATTGGGCGCCAAGTATTGAAGTTCTCGGCTTTATCGACGATGTGAAGCCTGCCGGCACGGCTGTTCTGGACGGGCTGTCGACGGTCGGGAGTCTGAATTCCCTTGGGCAGCAGGCCTCTCTTGCGCCGATGCGTGTGCGGCTGATACCCGCAATCGGTTACAGCAATCTGCCGGCACGGCGTGCCGCCTATGAAAATGCCCAATCGGCCGGCTATGGGTTCCAAGGCTTTCAGCATCCGAGATCGCTGATCGAGCCCAGCGCAAAGGTCGACCCCACGGCCATTGTGCTTGCGGGCGCTGTCGTCGACATCGAAACCCACATCGGTCCCTTCTGCTATCTCGATACTGCCGCACGAGTCGGCGAGTGGTCGAAGCTGGCGGCGAACTGCCATCTTTCGGCCGGTGCTGCGGTCGGCGGCAGCGTCAAGATCGGCGCAGATACATTTCTTGGCATGGACGCGACGATCGTGAACGACATCACCATCGGTTCCCATGTGTTCATCAATGCCTGCGCGCTGGTGCATCAGGATATTCCTGACGGTTCCCGGCTGCTGGAGGCACGCAAATCCCGCATCGTTCCCTTCGATACGTTCGAGGCGTAGTCTTGGCAGCAATTGAAGATGTAGCTTCCCGAACGGGACCAACAGTTGCTGAAATGGCGGATCGGACGCGCTCGCTCGATAGGGGAATTCTAGCTCTCGTCGGCTATGCCATCGTCTTCTGTTCCATCCAAAGCCTGGCGACCCTGGCATTTTATCTTTTCGCTCGTTCAGGACTCGAAACCTATGCCTCTGCCGCTTGCGGGGTATTTGCCATAACCGTGGCCGCCATGGCTGTGGCCTTCATACCCCTGCGCTTTGCCGGCAGCCAGTGGGCGCCGCTCTCAACTTTCGTTTTGCTGTTCTCAGCCATTATTTGTACATCGCTCGGCTTCAAGATCGGGCTGTGGTCTTTGCTCCCGCTGGCTGTGGCGGGCGTCGTGGGACTGGCTGTGCTGTTCCTCAATTGCAAGGAATTGCTTGTGGCCCACCCGGTCACGTTGCTTGTGGGAGCGCCGGCATTTGCACTCGTTCGGTTTATCGCGGTCAACGGCGGGCAGCTGACACACATCTATGCGCCTGAGTACATGATGCTGGGGCAGCCCTATTTGGATACGTCGTTTCATGCCGCGCTGACGGAGATGATCGGCAACTTCGGCGTTGTAAGCGGCGGGCTTGACGGGCTGGTCACCCACTTTCACCACGCCGGCACGCATATGTGGATTGCGTCGCTATCGCAGATGTTTGGAATCCCGGCGATCGCCGTCTATCCCATCGCCTTCCAGATATTCGTGCTGCCCTGCTTCACCTGTTTCTTCTTCTACGCGGTCGCCTTCGCCGGGCGCGCCTGGCTGCGCAATCCCGTGGCGCTGATCGTCGTCTCGCTCGCGGTGACTTCGATTGCGAGCTGGTTCATGTTGGACAAGCTCTTGCTGACAGAATCCTATTCTCTCGCATTGGTTTTGTATTTCGCGGCCGTGCCGATGCTCTTCATGCTGCTTTCCCGGGCTCGTCTCTCGCCGGCGGTTTTGCTCGCGTACGCGTTCGTTTGCGCATTTGCCACTCTGGTTCTCGTCGCCTTCAAGATTCCGGTTGGCGTCATGTGGGGCGCCGCCGTCACCATTGTCTTCGTGCGGCGGCTGACTTACCCGAAATGGCTGCGCACCTTCGTTGCAATGACGATACTTGCGGCCGTCGGCTCTGCTGTTGTCTTGATGGTCGCGGATACCCTGATCTATCGCGATCTCTGGACGCTGATTAGTCCGTTCGATTTCGCGGGTGGATCGCGGCGATACTTCTTTGCCGATCTTGCGATTACGGCATTGATCGCTGTCGGTTTCTGGCATTTGGCGCGCAATGGGCGTGTCGACAACCTTGAGATGGCGGGCGCAATCGGCATGTTCGCAATACTGGGTGCCTTGCCTGGCTCCCTGTTCGTTCTGGAGAATGTCGCCTACTACTTCGTAAATGTCGCAACTTGGTTTGCATTGGTGGTGCTGGCCGCGCGTCTTTCGGAATTGACGCAGAAGCTTATGCAGATGTCTCGGTTTGCGGTTCCGACCGCCGTCGCGCTCCTGGTGCTTGCAATTGTGGCTGATCCCGATCGGTATGTCCGGCTGGCGGTTTACTTGCAGCGCGTTGCCGCGCTGGAGGAATACGGCAGGAGTGGTGTGGTGGTCGACTGGCCGCGAAAACGCTCTCTCTCTCAGTCTCTTGCTATGATAACGACACTGGCACCATCGATCGCAGGATCCGCTGTGGCACTCGGCCCACTGTTTCCGGATAATGTATCGGCTGCGATCAATCGTTCGGTGGGGGCGCAGTTCGTGCAACAGGTACGGAGCGCCCGTGCCAAGTCGTCCGGGCGGCTGACGGTCTTCGTTCCGCCCGATAACGCAAAATTCTGGTTGTTAAGCCGTGATTGCCGCGCACAGCCGTTCTTCATTCCGGCCACGACCGGCGTGCCGATGCTCATGGGGCTGCCGCCAAGCGAGGGCGCCTTGCATTGCGAGTTGGACGTAACCTACGGCTTTGGCAGATACGGCGCCGGTTCCCATTCCGCGGATCTGGACTCGGGTGAACTTTGCGAGCAGGCGCTGACCAGGGGCTTTGATGAGGTGCTGGTTTTGAATTCGCCGGACAGCGCGATCGCGCAAAATCCGCCAATCAAGTGTTCGCCGTAGAGGCAACAGCGATCCCGCAATCTACCGATCGACGCGGCTCTGGCACGGCTCCCGGCTTACGGGCTGACAATTGTGCCCAGGCAAAGTCTAGGGAGCACCACGCTTCCGAGACGTGCTTCCTGCCCATTCGATATCCAGGGTGAACCGGTCCAGCACGGTCTTGCAGCCCTGGCGGACGACGTCCCGCCGTTCCATCCAGACATTCCGTTGCAGTCCCAGGAAGTGCACACCCAGGCGTACACCGCTCTTTTCGATGTTTGACCGCCGGAAGCCCTCTTCCTCAAAGCCGAACTTGCCATGCAGCCGGACGACGGCGTCATTGCCTTCGATAACTTCGCAGTTCAGCTTTTCCAGGCCCAGCCGGTCGAAAACAAAATCCAGCAGCGTCAGCTCAAGCGCCGCGCCGAGCCCGCCGCGCTCTGTTTCGGTCAGGTAGAAAGCCCAATCGGCCTTGCGATGGCGCCAGTCCAGTTCGCTGACGCTGACCATGCCGATCGGCCCTATCTTGTCGTCGACAACGGCAAAAGCGATACGGCATTTGTCGTGCTTCAGCCGGTCCAGCCAATCCTGATGCTCATCGATCTGGATTTCGTGGTCCGTATACATGACCGCACGAATCGACGGCTCATTGCGGATTTCGCGGATCCGCCACTGACTTCGCGGATCCAGGGCGGAGATTTCCCGCAAAACAATCCGCCTGGGAGCGGCGACCTCTATGGGCGCCCGATCCAAATTGGCCGTGGCTTGTGTCCGATAACTCATTCCGACCCACGCTGTTCTCCGATGTTTCTGGCTGACCCTGATGCATTTGGCCAGCGTTTTCTCTCCCCGTATTGCCTTGCATTCCGCGCAATTTCCGCCAATCGCGGGACCAATGCGGTTCCAATCGCTGCGGACAGGCCCGGATTTCCGATCTTTTCGCGCTTTCCGGTGTGCCGGGCGCATCTGTTAACCTGTCATTCGCGCTTGCGCCGGATGCCGATTTGTTCGATCAGTCTTGCGCAGGTGATGGCCGGAGTTTGGGGGCGGGCCGAGGTGGCGGCGGCTGGCGAATCGCCTAAAAGGGCAATGTTAACGTCACGGGGACTGGACATGCAGCGCAAGGGAATCGTCCTGGCGGGGGGGCGAGGAACGCGGCTCCGGCCGATGACGTCGGTCATCAGCAAGCATCTCTTGGCAATCTATGACAAGCCGATGATCTACTATTCCTTGTCGGTGCTGCTGATGGCGCAAATTCGCGACATCCTGCTGATCTCGACCGCAGAGGACCTGCCGATGTATCGCAGCCTGTTGGGCGATGGCAGCCATCTGGGAATCTCCCTGTCCTACACCATCCAGCAACAGCCGCGCGGCATCGCCGAAGCTTTCCTCCTGGGCGCCGATTTCATTGGCGGGGATCCGGCCGTGTTGGTGCTGGGCGACAATATTTTCTATGGCGTCGGCCTAACCACGGTGCTGGAACGCGCTTCGCGCCGCCAGGGTGGCGCGACGGTGTTCAGCTATCCCGTCAGCGATCCCCGTCCGTTCGGCGTGGTGACGTTCGGGCCGGACATGCGCGCCACCTCGATCGAGGAAAAACCCCAGCGGCCTGCCTCCAATCAAGTGGCGACAGGGCTCTACTACTATGACAACCGGGTGGTCGAGATTACCCGGAACTTGCAGCCGTCGACGCGGGGCGAATTGGAGATTACCGACGTCAATCGCGCCTATCTGGCCTTGGGTGAGCTCTATGTCGAGCCGCTCGGCCGCGGCTTTGCCTGGCTCGATACAGGCACTCCCGACTCAATCCTGGACGCGGCCAATTTCGTCGCCACGGTGGAGCGGCGGCAGGGCCTGAAAGTCGCCTGCCTGGAAGAAATTGCCTGGCGCCACGGCTGGATCACCGGCGAGGACCTGCTGCGGCTCGCCGCCAAGCATCACGACAATGCCTACGCCAAATATCTTACCTGGCTGGTCAATGGCCCAGACACGCAAGGCGCTGCCTAGAACCGGCCAGCCTGTCTCCTACACCACCTGCAAGGGCGGGGCCTTGCGATCCTCGTAGCCCTCATAGGGCTTCTTGTCCTTGGACATATCTTTGTAGAGGGAGGCCAGGGCGACCAGGCGCCCGTCCAGCCGGTCCAGCGACGCGGCGACATGGGGGTCGATGTCGGCGACCCCATGAATCGTCGCGCCGTTGTAGAGAATCACATCGCCGGCGCCGCACTGTTCCTCGAACATCAGGCGATCCTCGCCGATATCGACAAAACCGCCGCCGTCCCGAAAATCCTCGCCCTTTGTGGTCATCAACAGCAGAAGCTGGTGGAAACGCCGCTGGCCGGCATCGTGGGTCACCGTGTCGATGACGACGTCGCGATGAGCCATGAAGAATCCGCCGCCGGCCGGGTAATGCTGCATCCGCGCCGCGGTCCACAGTCCCTCGTCGATTGTCTCGATAGCAAAATCCGGCGGATAGCCCTGTAGCCGGTTCCGCAAATGGGCAAAGCGGCGGAAAATGTCGTGCACGCCGAAGATATCCGTTGCCCAAAGCGGGGTATAGAAAATGCGATAGAAGCGCGGGCGATAGTCCCAGCTGGTCATCGCGCCGCCGACGGCCAGCTTCTGATAGTTGTTCATGACATCGCGGCCGGTGTCGCCGATCGCCGGGCGATCATTTGCGGAAGAAAAATTCTGCGCCACCCGCTTGCACGCCGCTTTCATTTCCTGCTTGGAAAACAGGCCGCGCACGCAGGCAAAGGAATGGCGATCGACCATGTCGTTCACCTGGTCGACCTTGACCTCGTCGATCGAGGAAACCTCAAAGGTACAGTCTCTAAGCAGCTTCTCAAGATGGGGCTTCATGACGGGCCGAAATTTCCTTCTCCGATAGGCGAAACAGGGCGCAACC
>DATKFM010000039.1:0-6515 GCA_035544395.1 Verrucomicrobiia bacterium | reverse complement strand
ATGCGCACCGCCGCTTCGCGGTCGCGATAGCCCAGATTGTTGTAGGCGGCACTCCAGCGGTGAGGCGTCAGCCGCAGGTAAGACACCACGCTCGGCGCCGTCACTGCGCAGAGTGCGGGCATATGGGCGATGATTCCCGCGACGAACTGGCCGGCAACCGCGCTGAGCCCGTAGGGAGCCCCGGCATCGTAGGTGACGGGGCGGCCGGCCTTGTCCCACAGGCTGAGATGGATATGCACGCCGCTGCCGACGCCGCCGGTGCTGACCATCGGCGCGAAGGTCGCCTTGTGTCCCAGGCGCTGTGCGGTGGCGCGGGCGATCTCGCGGACGACAAGCGCGCAGTCGGCGGCACGCACCGGATCGCCCGGGCGGTACGTCACTTCGTATTGCTGGACGCCAAATTCCGGCATGTAGGAATCCACATCCACGCCGGCCATGCGGAGCGCGTGGAGGAACGCGGCGCCGAACTCGCCATGGCGCCGCACCGAGCCCAGGCTATAGGCGCCGGCGCTATTGGCCTCGGCGCCGCTATAGACGAATTCCTGCTCCAGCGCGCCGAGCAGGCGCAGCCCTGTTTCCTGCTCCAGCGCGGCCAGCGCGCGCTTCAGGAAATTGCGGGGACAGCAGTCCCAGGGCGTGCAGTCGGTGTTGACGACATCGCAGAGGTAGAAATGCTCCGGCGGCGAGCCGTCGCCGAATTCCACCCGCACCTTGGTGGCCGGGTCCGGCATCAGCAACAGATCGCCGAACGGCCCGAAGGGGCTGTTGCCGATCGGGCCGAAGGCGGAGATGGCGATATTGGTGGGCGTCCAGCCGATACCCTTGGTCAGCCGCCCCTCCAGGTCCTTCGCGGGGAACCCCTTGCCCCGGACCTGGGCCGCGATGTCGCTGTAGCAGAACATGATCAACTCGTCGCGATGCAAGGACACCTCCCCAAGCCGGCGGCCGCCGGCATATGCCGCCGCCTATCGGTAGCGCGGCGAACCCGGCCAAGGCAATACAACCGCGCCAAAGACGGCGCCCGGATCATGGGGATCGGCCATCGTGAGGCCGCCTTAATCGCCGCCGATAGCGATGTCGAACTGTTCTGTTGGGATTTCTGATCAGAAATTGTCGGGGTGGCTTTAGTTGCAGGCAGCGCCGGAGGTGATAGCGTCCCCGCCGTCATGCGCATCACCATCGCCGCTGTCGGGAAATGGAAAGCTGGGCCGGAGAAGGCCCTGTTCGAGGAATACCGCAAGCGGCTGAAATGGCCGATGGCGCTGAAGGAGGTGGAGGAACGCCGCCCGTTGCCGGCGCCGCAAATGAAATTGCGCGAGGCGGAGTTGTTGCGAGCGGCGCTGCCCCCCGGCAAATCCGGCGACCTCCTGATGGTGGCGCTGGACGAGCGGGGCAAGGCGCTGTCCAGCGAGTCGCTGGCGAAACAGATCTCCACCTGGCAGCAGCGCGGCATCGGCGGCGCGGCCTTCGTCATCGGCGGCGCCGATGGGCTGGATGAGAGCCTGAAGAAGGACTCGGGAATGCTATTGTCCCTGGGCCCCATGACCTGGCCCCACATGCTGGTCCGGGTCATGCTGATCGAGCAACTCTACCGCGCCCAGCAGATCCTGGCCGGCCATCCCTACCACCGGGCCTAGTCCTCGGCTATCTTGCCACCGTCCAAACCCCCTGCAGGAGAATGAATGTGAATTACCGGATCAGCCGCCTCCTGGCCGGCCTGTTGCTTGCGGCCAGCCTCTCGGGTTGCGTCGCTTCCACCAACCCGATCGGCCCGCCCGAGGCGGCTGTCGAGGAGTCGCGGCTGCTGGGCGTCTGGACCGCCGATGGCGGCGGCGGGGACAACCGCGCCTGGGAATTCGTCCATATCCTGGCGAAGGGCGATGACAAGAAGCATCTGGATATCCTGGTCGCCAACCACGAGGAAAAGACCTGGGTGGTGTTCGATGGCTATGTCAGCAAGGTGGGCGAGCGGGAATTCCTGAATCTGCGCATCGTCGCCGCCGACGGCGCAACCACGGCGCAGATGGAGAAATACAAGCAGCGGGCGAACTACCCCTATGGCTTCGCCGCCATCGCCTTCGAAAGCGACGGCCGGCTGAAGACTGCCTATGCGGGCGAGGTGCTGGCGAAAGCGGTGCAGGCCAACCAGCTTGCCGGGGAAACCCAAGGCGATTGGGATGTCTTCGTATCCGCTCCGTCGGAGTCGATCGCCAATCTCCTGGGCGGCGCCGACGAGGCGGTGCTGTTCGCCAAGCCGTTCTATTACAAGCGGCTCGGCCCCTGACCCCAGGGGCGCGCGACCCGAAAATTCCACGGATTCGTTAATGCGCCGGCACGGGCCCTGCCCTACCCTTGCCCCAATCCAGCCGCTATATAGACCGGCATGTCAGCGAAACGACCGCGCCCCGTCATCCTTTGCATCCTCGACGGCTGGGGCGAGCGCCACGACCAGGACCATAACGCCATCATGCTGGCCCATACGCCCGTATGGGATGGCTTCATGCGCGACTGCCCCCACGGCCTGATCGACGCCTCGGAGCTTCATGTCGGCCTGCCCCAGGGCCAGATGGGAAATTCCGAGGTCGGCCACATGAACATCGGCGCCGGCCGGGTGGTGATGCAGGATCTGCCGCGCGTCGACACCGCCATCGCCCAGGGTGACATCAAAGCCAACCCGGCAATGACCGCCTTCATCGGCAAGCTGAAAGCCAGCGGCGGCACTTGCCATCTGATGGGCCTGATGTCGCCGGGCGGCGTGCATTCCCACCAGGACCATATCGCCGCCTTGGCACGCATCCTGGATGGGGCCGGCGTTCCCGTCGCCGTCCACGCCTTCCTCGATGGCCGCGACACGCCGCCCTCCAGCGCCCGCGGCTTCGTGGCTGATTTCGAGCGCAGCATCGCCGGCCTCAAGGCCGCGCGCATCGCCACCATCGGCGGCCGCTATTTCGCCATGGACCGGGACAAGCGCTGGGAGCGGGTGGCGCTCGCCTATGACACTTTGGTGGATGGCAAGGGTGAAACCGCGCCCAGCGCGGCTGCCGCCATCGATGCGGCTTATCGTCGCGGCGAGACCGACGAATTCGTGAAACCCACGGCGGTGGGCGGCTATCGCGGCATGAAAGACGGCGACGGCGTGCTGATGGCCAATTTCCGCGCCGACCGCGCGCGCCAGATCCTGACCGCACTGCTGGACCCGAAATTCGACGCCTTCGTCCGGCCGCGCGTGGTGAAATTCGAAGCTGCCCTCGGCATGAGCGAATATTCGACGGCGCTGAATTCATTCATGACCGCGCTGTTTCCCGCCGAACGGCTGAGCCATGTGCTGGGCGCGGTGGTCGCCGATGCCGGCATGACCCAGCTCCGCATCGCCGAGACCGAAAAATACGCCCATGTGACGTTCTTCCTGAACGGCGGCGAGGAGACGCTGTTTCCCGGCGAGGAACGTATCCTCGTGCCCTCGCCGAAGGTGGCGACCTACGACCTGCAGCCGGAGATGTCGGCCTTCGAGGTGACGGACAAGCTGGTGGACGCCATCAAGAGCGGCCAGTTCGATCTCATCGTCGTCAACTACGCCAACACCGACATGGTGGGCCATACCGGTGATCTGCAGGCGGCGATCAAGGCGGTGGAGACCGTCGATGCCTGCCTCGGCCGGCTGCGGGATGCGGTGGCGGCCCAGGGCGGCGCCATGATCATCACCGCCGACCACGGCAATGCCGAGACCATGCAGGACCCGCAGACCCACGAGCCGCATACCGCCCACACGCTGAATCGCGTGCCGGTGATCCTGGTCAACGGCGCGGCGGCGGTGCGCAAGCTGCGCGACGGGCGGCTCGCCGACATCGCCCCGACACTGCTGTCGCTGATGGGCCTGCCCCAGCCGGCGGAGATGACGGGGACGTCGCTGATTCCGGCCGGCGCCGCGGCGGCGCCCGCCGAGGAAGCCGGACGGCGTGCGTCGGCCTGATGCCCGGCCCCTGGCCCCCATCGCTACCGCCGGAGCGCTCGCGCTGGCGCTGACCTCGTTTGCCGCAGCCGAGCCCGGCCTCAATCGCGGCGACGATCCCCTGCGCCATGTGGAGGACGCCATCGCCGCCGAAGAACAGCGGCTGCAATCCCTGACTTCGCAATCCCAGGACCTGGGCACGGAGATCGACCGGCTGCAGCGGCAACTGGTGGACGCCGCGGCCCAGGTGCAGCAGCGTGAAATACAACTCGCCGAGCTCGACCAGCAGGTGAAATTGCTGGAGGCGACGCGCGCGGCAAAGCTGGCGGGCCTGGAAGATCAGCGCTCCGATCTCGGCACGCTGGTCGCCGTGCTGCAGCGGCTGTCCATGCAGCCGCGGGAAGCGCTGATCCTGGGATATCAATCGCCACGGGACATGGTTTTGAGCGCCGAACTGCTGAACTATGCCCTGCCGGGTCTCCAGGCGAAGGCCAGCAGGCTGAAACAGGAGCTGGCCGATATCCAGAGCCTCCGCCAGGATGCGGAACGGCAGCGCCGCGAGATCGCCACCGCGGCCGAATCCCTGCGCGGCGTACGCGAGGGCATCAAGCGGCTGGTGGTGCTGAAAGCCAGCCTGCGCCGTATCACCGAGGAGGACCGGGCGGCCGCCAACCAGCGGGTCGAGGAGCTGGCCCGGCAGGCCGACGATCTGCGGGAATTACTTGCGGCGCTGCCTGCGATGCCGCGGGCGCCGGAGATCAAGCCGGAAGACGGAACCACAGCCACCGCGCCGGTTGTCTTGCGGCTGGAACCGCCCAAGGACCTGAAGGCCTTTCCGCGCAAGCGGGATGGGGTGATCCCGCCGGTCGTGGGGCGCGTGGCGGTTGGTTTCGGCCAGATCACCGAAGATGGCACGAAAAGCGAGGGAATCCTGTTTGAAACCCTGCCCGGCGCCCAGGTAGTGGCTCCCCATGACGGCCAGGCAGTGTTTCGCGGGCCTTTTCGCAGTTATGGCGAGCTTTTGATTATCGAGCACCAGAACGGCTATCATACACTCCTGGCCGGCCTGGGCCGGACCGATGTGGTGGTCGGCCAATGGGTGCTTGCCGGGGAGCCGGTTGGTGTTATGGATGTATTGGAGAATAGCCGGCCCCGGCTCTATGTCGAATTCAGGCGCTATGGCAAAGCAATTGACCCATGGCCCTGGCTTGAAGCCCGTATGAACAAGGTGGAATGAACGATCCCATGAGATATGCCCGTTTCGCGGCTGTAACTGCCGCCCTTCTGCTGTCGGCCGGCACACTTGCGACCGCACAGACGACGAACAACAGCGACACCTACGAGCAGTTGCGGCTGTTCGGCGACGTCTTTGAAAAGGTCCGCGCCGACTATGTGGAGGAGGTGACCGACGAGCAGCTGATCGAATATGCGATCAACGGCATGTTGAGTTCGCTCGATCCCCATTCGAGCTACCTGACCGCCAAGGACTTCGAGGAGATGCAAGTCCAGACCAAAGGCGAGTTCGGCGGCCTGGGCATCGAGGTCACCATGGAGAACGGCGTCATCAAGGTGGTGTCGCCGATCGACGAAACCCCGGCATCGCGCGCCGGGCTGCAGCCGGGCGATTATATCGTCCAGCTCGACGGCGAACCGGTGATGGGGCTGAACCTGTCGCAGGCCGTGGACAAGATGCGCGGTCCCGTGGATTCGAAGATCGTGCTGACCGTGCAGCGCGGCGAAGGCGAGCCCTTCGAGGTCACGCTGGTGCGCGCCGTGATCAAGGTGCAATCCTCCCGCGGCCGTCTCGAACAGGGCGACATCGCCTATCTGCGGGTCACCAGCTTCACCGAGCAGACCGGCAGCGGCATGGAAGCCGCCTTCAAGAAACTGAAGGACGAGGCCAAGGGCAAACTGGTCGGCGTCGTTCTCGATCTTCGCAACAATCCCGGCGGCTTGCTGGACCAGGCGATTGCCGTCTCCGATGCCTTCCTGGACAAGGGCGAGATCGTCTCCACCCGCGGCCGTCACGAGGACGAGGCGCAGCGCTACAATGCCCGTCCTGGTGATATCGCCGAGGGGTTGCCGGTCGTCATCCTGGTGAATGGCGGTTCCGCCTCGGCGTCGGAGATCGTCGCCGGTGCGCTGCAGGATCACCGCCGCGCCATCGTCATGGGCACGAAGTCCTTCGGCAAGGGCTCAGTGCAGACGATCATCCCGCTGCCCGCCCATGGCGCGATGCGGCTGACCACGGCGCGCTACTACACGCCGTCGGGCCGCTCGATCCAGGCACTGGGCATCGAGCCTGATATCAAAGTGGAGCAGGCAAAGCTCGAGGTCGTGGAGCCGGAGCGCCGCCTAGGCGAGGCCGATCTGCGCGGCGCTCTGGCCAATCCGGACAAGCCGAAGACCGGCGAAGAGCCAGCCCCGGCCCCGGCCCCGGCGCCGGCGCCGCAATCGAATGGCACCACGCCGCCGAGCGACGGCACGGTCCCGGCGACCAACGGCAATGGCGGCGCCGGTGCCGCTGCGGGTGCGACCCCGCCGGAACAGCCGGTGGACTACCAGC
>DATKFM010000038.1:0-15692 GCA_035544395.1 Verrucomicrobiia bacterium | reverse complement strand
TGAGATTCTCGACGGCCCAGCCGCTGAGAGAGAAATTGGCGCTACTGATCACAAGATCGGTGCCGCCGCCCGCTGCCTCGAACACGAAATCGCCGCCGTCGACGATGTAGGTGTCGTTGCCGCCGCCGCCAGCCATGATGTCCTCGCCGCCGCCGCCGTCGATCGTGTTGGCGCCGGCGTTGCCGCCGAGGCCGTTGTTCCCGGCCGTGCCCGTGAGGCCGATCGACGCGCTGCCCAGCAGGACGCCGTTCTCGATGCTGGCGAATGCGTTGAGATCGAGGCTGTCGCTGCGCATCCAGCGCAGGGTATCGGTGCCTAGGCCGGCCGATTCAAAGATCAGATCGTTGACATTGTCGAATACATAGGTGTCGTCGCCCAGTCCGCCCGTCAGGACGTCCGCCCCGGCGCCGCCGTCCAGTGTGTCGTTGCCCCCCTCGCCAACGAGCACATTGTCTCCAGCGCTGCCGAATATCGCGTTGCTGAGAGCATTGCCGGTGCCGGTGATCGCGTCTTTGCCGGTCAGGGTGAGGTTTTCAATCCCGCCACCCAGCGTGTACTCGACGGCGGTGCTGATGACCAGATCGGTGCCGCCAAAGGCGTCCGCGTTGCTCTCGGCCGCTACATCGTTCTTGTCGTCGACGTAGTAAACGTCGTCCTGATCGCCGCCGTCCATGGAGTCGGCGCCGCCGCCGCCGTCCAGCCGGTCGTTGCCGCCGCCGCCGAAGAGCGTGTCGTTGCCGAGACCGCCGTTCAAAGTATCATTGTCTGCCGGGCCACCGCTATCGGGCAGGTAGAGCGGCGGCGTGCCGCCGATGCCCGAACCGTCGCCGTAGCCATAAAGTACGTCATTGCCGGCTGCGCCGTTCAGGCTGTCCTTGATGCCGTAGCCGCCGACGATGGTGTCGTCGAGCAGCGTTCCCGTGATTTTCGCCATGACTCCTCTCCCGCAGTTTCACCCGCGCGGCTCTTCGCTGGGCCGCGTTGTCGGTGTGTCCCGAGTTGACGATGCCAACAGCGCGTAGGAGGGATCTCCGGTCCGCGTCTGTCCACACGCCACCGCCCGCCCGCGTTGCAGGGGCGGGTATTATTTCCTGCGCAGATCGTAGCGGGGGTCGGCGCGGAAATCCATGCAATCCTTCCGGCCGGCATGGTAAAGCGCGGCGAGCTCCGCCAATGTGACGGCCGTCACTGATCGGACTTCACTCGGTAATTCAGAACAAAGTCGGTGCCGTAACCTTAACGCGCGGCAGAGGAATAAACGCTTATCCGCTCGATTATGAGGGCGATTTGTGATAGCAATCACACCCGACGCGGCGCGCAAGGGTGGAAGATAATAGCGAAATCGGCATAGCGCCGGCGTGGTCGGCAATCGCCAGGGAACAAGCACGGCGTTTCGAATCTGGTCCGGCTTCCCGCAAGCCGGCGACGCCGGGCTGGTTGCCCCGGCAACTTTCGATTTCCGGACGTCCTAGAGCGCAAGAGGATCAATCTCCCATGGCCCTGATCATTGGTACCGCCGGCGCAGAGACCCTCGCCGGCACCGCCGGCAACGACACGGTCATCGGCAAGGGCGGCAACGACACGGCGTCGTTGGGCGCCGGAAATGACCTGTTCGTCTGGGATCCGGGTGACGGCAGCGATGTGATCGAAGGCCAGGCCGGCGTCGATACCCTGCGCTTCAACGCCGCGGACGATGCTGAGACCATCAGCATCGACGCCGCGGCGGGCGGACGCGTCTCGCTCACGCGCGGTACCGATGTGATGGATCTGAACGATATCGAGCGCATCCAGATCACTGCATCCGCCGGCGGCGACTTGGTCGTCGTCAACGATCTCACGGGCACCGATGTCAAGTTCGTGGCGATCGACTTGGCCGCCGATCCCAGCGGCAAGACAGCCGACGGCGTTTTCGATATCCCCATCGTCTTCGGCAGTGACAACAGCAACAATATCAATGTCGGTTCGGTTGGGAAGTCCGTGTCAGTCACCGGTCTCGCGGCGCAAACCGTCATCACGCATGCGGACACAACGGATCTCCTGATCGTCGCCGCCAAGGCCGGCGACGATAAGATCAATGCCTCAATGCTCGCTGCCGATGTCTTGCTGCTGCAGGTGAATGCCGACGACGGCAACGACACTGTCACCGGCAGCGCGGGCGCCGACAACATATCGGGCGGCGTCGGCAATGACTCCGTCATCGGCGGTGCCGGCAATGATACGTTGAGCGGCTTCGACGGCAACGACACTCTGACTGGCGGCAAGGGCGACGATCAGATTTCCGGTGAGTCCGGCAACGATCGCATGGTTTGGAGTCTCGGCGACGGCACGGATCTGGTCGAAGGCGGCGACGGCAGCGACGTTGCGGAAGTCAACGGCGGCAAGGGCAACGACATCTTCACGATTACCGCCAACGGTGCGCGTGTGCGTGTCGATGCGCCGGCCGGCGCCAGCCTGGATATCGGGACGACGGAAAGCCTGGTGATCAACGGCAATGGCGGCAACGACTTTGTTTCCGGCATTGGCAACCTGGCTGCGCTCATCCAGATCGTGGCCGACGGCGGCGCCGGCAACGACACACTCCTCGGCGGCAACGGCGACGACTTCCTGATCGGCGGCGACGGCAATGATTCCGTCGACGGCAACCAGGGCGACGATGTGGCGCTCCTCGGCGCCGGCAATGATGTGTTCCAGTGGGATCCGGGCGATGGCAACGATGTGGTGGAGGGTCAGACAGGCAGTGATACGCTCCGCTTCAACGGCGCCAATATCAACGAGAACATCGATATCTCCGCCAATGGCGGCCGGGTCCGATTCACCCGCGATATCGCTGCTATTACCATGGACCTGAACGACGTTGAGCGCATCGAGTTCAAGGCCCTCGGCGGCGCCGACAAAATCGTCGTCAATGACCTGTCGGGCACCGACGTCAAGCAGGTGGCGATTGATCTCGGCCTCGCGGGCGCCGGCGACCTACAGACCGACCTGGTCACTTTCACCGGCAGCGATGCCAACACCGCGATGAATGTGGGCCTCGCCGGCAAGCTTGTCAGTGTGAGCGGATTGCCATACCAGGCGACGATCGCCAACGGCGAGACGACCGATACCGTCAAAGTCGTCGGCCTTGGCGGCAACGACATCCTTACCGTATCGGCCGCGGCGGCGGCGGCCATGATCATCAATCTGGACGGCGGGGCGGGCAACGACACAGTCAACGGCAGCATCCTCGGCGACAGCCTGTTCGGCGGCGCCGACAATGACAAGCTCTTCGGCGGGAAGGGCGACGACCAGATGTTTGGCGACGCGGGCGATGACCGCTTCATTCACAATACCGGCGACGGCACCGACCTGATGGAGGGCGGCGACGGGACCGATACAATCGAGATCAATGGCACCAACGCCGCCGAGGTCTTTACATTCACCGCCAACGGCACCCGCATCCGCTTCGACGAGCTGTCGCCGGCGCCCTTCGCCCTGGATATCGGCACGAGCGAGAATTTGCTGCTGAAGGCCGGCGGCGGGAACGACTCGATTTCCGCCACTGGCAATCTCGCCGCGCTGGCGAAATTTACGATCGATGGCGGTGCCGGCAATGACACCATCCTCGGCACCAATGGCGCCGACACAATTTTCGGCGGCGATGGCAATGACTTCGTCGACGGACAGCAAGGCAACGATTTCGCCTTCCTCGGCGCAGGCAATGACAATTTCCAATGGGATCCCGGCGACGGCAGCGACATCGTCGAGGGCCAAAGCGGCGTGGATACGCTCCTATTCAATGGCAGCGCCGCAAGTGAAATAATGGCAGTCTCCGCCAACGGCGGACGGGCGCTGTTCACGCGCAATGTCGGCAACATCGTGATGGACCTAAATGATGTCGAGGTCATTCAAGTCAAGGCGCTGGGCGGCGCCGATACGATCACCGTCAACAATCTCAAGGGCACCGATATCAAGCAGGTGCAGATCGACCTTGGCGCCGGCGATGCGCAACTCGACACCGCTATCGTCAACGGCACTGACGGGAAGGATGCGATCAATCTGACGCTGGCCGGCGCGGCAGTTGCCGTCGGCGGCCTGTCAGTCTTGACGACGATCGCGGGCTTTGAGACCACCGACACGGTCCAGGTCAATGGCATGGGCGGTAACGACACGCTCAATGCGTCGAAACTCGCGGCCGCCGTGATCGTCAACCTCGATGGCGGTGCCGGCAACGACACGGTCACCGGCAGTGTCCTCGGCGACATCCTGACGGGCGGCGATGACAATGACAGGCTGATCGGCGGCAATGGCGACGATCAGCTTTTTGGAGGGACTGGCGACGACCGTTTCATCTGGAATCCCGGCGACGATACCGACCTGGTGGAGGGCGGTGACGGCTTCGACACGGCCGAAGTCAATGGCGGCAATGGCGCCGAGGTCTTCACCGCTACCGCGAATGGCACGCGGGTACGCTTCGATCGGGTCACCCCGGCGCCCTTCAGCCTGGATATCGGCACGACGGAATCCCTATCGCTCAAGATGAACGGAGGCGACGACTTCTTCTCCGCCACGGGCAACTTGGCCGCTCTGATCGCCTTGACGATCGATGGCGGCCTGGGGAACGACACGATCCTGGGCGGCAACGGCGTCGACACCCTCATCGGCGGTGACGGCAACGATTCCATCGATGGCAACCAGGGCAATGACCGCGCTCTCCTCGGTAATGGCGATGATATTTTTCAGTGGGATCCCGGTGACGGCAGCGATGTGGTCGAGGGCCAAGCCGGCCTTGATACCCTCCGTTTCAACGGCAGCGCCGGATCGGAAATATTTGCAGTAACGGCCAATGGCGGCCGGGCCTTGTTGACCCGCAATGTCGGCAACATCGTCATGGACCTGAACGACGTCGAACGCATCGAGGTGGCGGCCCTCGGCGGTGTCGACAGCATCACCGTCAACAGTCTCGCGGGCACCGACGTCAAGCAGGTGGCGATAGATCTGGGTGTGGGTGGCGTCGGTGACGGTCAGCTTGACACCGTTACCGTCAACGGCTCCAACGGGAACAACAGCATTAATCTGTCCCTGATGGGCAGCGACCTGTCGATCACCGGGGCCGGCGCTCAGGTGACGGTAACAAACGCGGAAGCCACGGACTCCCTGGTCATCAACGGTCTGGGCGGCAGCGACAACATCAATGCCTCGAAGCTGGCAGCCGATCCCCTGCTGCTCACGCTCAACGGCGGTGACGGCAATGACATCATCAATGGCAGCGCCGGCAACAACACCCTGAATGGCGACAACAACAATGACGTCCTGCTGGGCAATGGCGGTGCAGACCTGCTGAATGGCGGCGCCGGCAACGACTCCCTGGGTGGCGGCGAGGGCGACGACACCGTCTTCGGCAATGCGGGCAACGACACCATCGCCGTCGGCCTGGGCAACGATACAGTGTCGTTCACCAGCATACTGGACGGCCATGACTTCGTTTCCAAGTTTGACGGCGACGCCGCAGGTGGACAGGATTTGGTGAATCTCGACTTGCTGTTCGCCAGCCTGGGCGTGCCGGTCACCGATCGCGCCACGCGCGTGTCGATCGTCGACAAGGGCGCTATCGTCGACGTCAAAGTCGACGCCGATGGCAACAGCGCCAACGGCTTCGAACTCACTGTCGCGACTCTGCAGACAACCGACACGATCACCTTGGGCGACGATGTGTTTCTCGGGCTCTGATCTGCCGGCGACGGGTTGGCTCAAGTCCTGAAAGCCACCAAATCGCAAAAGGCTTCGATGAGCGGACCTTGCGCCGGCGGCACATCGACGAACTGACTAAAGCGCCAAGCTAACCCGGTTCATGCCGCATTTGCCCGAGGCGACCGAGGCGCCGGGGCCCGCCTCAAGTCCTTGTCATACGACCAACAATTCAGATCTACGGGGCATCAAGAATGCCCACAACGGCTTGCGGCTCGGCTCCGGCGTCCCCATCTTGCTATCTCGCATTCTCGCCGCGTGCCTTTCCTTGGATTAGCCAGGGTGCTGCGGTACATACGCCCGAGCAACCTGCGGCCGAACCACTTGTGACGATAGACAAACCCGCCGACGACAACCTGCTGGATCAGGTGGGCCGCTGGATCACGCGATCGGCGGATGAAGCCGCGCGCGGCATCGGCCAAGCCGTGTTGCGCCGCCGCCTGCGTGTCGCCGTCACCGGCCTCAGCCATGCCGGCAAGACTGTATTCATGACGGCGCTGCTGCATAACCTCAGGCTGGCGGCGCGGCTGGGCGATGGGCAGGCAGGCCACTTGCCGTTCTTCGAGCCGGTGGCGAAGGGCGCGCTCGATGATGTGGCGCTCGCGGCACTGGGCGACCTGCCGCCATTTCCTTTTGAGGCCAACTGGCGGCGCATCGTGGCGCCGCCGGGCGGTGCCGCGCCGGATTTCCCACCGAGCACCACCGGCGTATCCGGATTCGGCGCCGCGCTGCAATATCGACCGCAAGGCTTCTGGGGCCGCTATCTGGCGCACAGCACTACGGTGACCATCGAGATGGTGGACTATCCCGGCGAGTGGCTGCTGGATCTGCCCTTGCTGGAGATGAGCTATGCCGACTGGTCGGCATCGGCATTGCGCTTGGCCGAGAGCGGTTCGCGCACCAATATCGGCGGCGACTGGCGAAATCTCGACGCCGATGCCCCGGCGACAGAAGCGTTGCTGGAGTCCGCGCGGCTGTCGTTCACCGGATATCTCGCTGCCTGCCGGGCCGCGCCCTATCACCTGAGCCATGTGCAGCCCGGCCGCTTCCTCAATCCGGGCGACGGCACGGCCGACCTCCAGGCGTTCCGCTTCTGCCCGTTGCGGCTGAGGCCCGGCGCGATCGCAAAGGCCGGCAGTCTGGCAGAAGCGATGGCGCAGCGCTTCGAGCGTTACAAGGCGGAGATCGTCCATCCGTTCTTCCGCGACGTGTTCAGCCGCTTCGATCGTCAGCTCGTGCTGGTCGATGTCATCGGCGCGCTGAATGCCGGGCCGGAATCGTTTCACGACATGCGCCGGGCGTTGCGCGAGGTGCTGCCCAGTTTCAACCGCGGCAATGGCAGCCTGCTGACGCGCCTGTTCCAGCCACGCACCGAGAAGGTCCTGTTTGCCGCCACCAAGGCCGACCATGTGACGGCCAACCAGTTCCACAATCTGCGCCTCCTGCTGCGGGCGATGATGGCCGACGATCTCGGCAATCTGCCGATTTCAGCGGACGAGACGGATTTCGCAGCGCTCTCGGCGCTCAAATGCACCGCCAACCGCCGCGTGATGTATCAGGGCCAGCAGATCACCGTGCTGGAAGGCATCATCCGCGGCCGCGAATTGCCGGAACAGCTATATCCCGGCGAGATCCCCGAGCTTCTGCCATCAGAGGATGACTGGAGGTCTGAGCGATTCCGCTTCTATGATTTCCGCCCGCCCGATCTCGAAGGCGAGTCGCCTCTGGCCTCGGCGCGAGGCATCCCCCATGTGCATCTGGATCGCGCCCTGCAATTTCTGACGGGAGACCTGTTCTGGTGAGCGAGCCAATCGATATGAGATCGCGGGAGATCAAGCCCGGCATATTACCCAGCGGCGCCACGACGCCGCTGCCCGGCAGCGCGCTGGATTATCCGCCGCTCATGCCGGTGGGGCAGGCGCTGCCGGAGATCCTGCCGGCAAAGCGCCGCCGCGGCGTCCGCTGGGGCGTGGCACTTGGCGTCTCGCTGGTGGCGTTCCTGGCGACGCTGATCACCGTTGATGCGTCGCTGTGGGTGGCGGATCTGTTCGATCGCAGCCCGCTGCTCGGCTTCGGCGCGGCGGGTCTGCTGGTCGTGGTGATAGCCAGCGCCATCGGCCTCACCACCACCGAAGTGCGGTCGCTGATGCGGTTGCGCGCGGCCGGCGAGATCCGCGACCAGGGTCACCGTTTCCTGCAGGGCGCCGGCAAGTTCGAGGGTCATGGCTACCTCAATGACCTGATGCGGCTGATATCGAGCCATCCGGCAGGCCGGCAGCTCTGCGACCGCTTTCGCGACGCCCATTCCGACATCCATGACGATCGCGAGGCGCTACAGCTCTTCGAGCGCATCGTGTTGCGGCCGCTGGATGAGCAGGCCCAGGCGGCGATCCGCCGCGCCGCGCGCGACACCGCCGTTGGCGCCTCGGTATCTCCGATTGCCGGCGTAGACGCCGCCATTGTCATCTGGCGCAGCCTGCGCATGATCCGGGAGATCGGCGAGATCTATGGCCTGCGTCCGTCGCGGCTCGGCGTGCTGTCGCTGATTCGCCGCATGCTGGTGACCGCGACATTCACGGTCACCGCCGACATGGTGGGCGACGTGATCGGCGCTCATATGGGCGGCCGCCTTGCGGGAGTTCTTTCCGGAAAACTGGCCGAAGGTGTCTATGCCGGCGTGCGCACGGCACGGTTGGGATTGTTCACCCTGGAGCAGGTGCGGCCCTTGCCATTCGCAGAGGATGACAGACCCAATCTGAGGCAGCTCGTGAGCCAGAGTTTCTCGTCGCTGCTTCAGGACAACGAGCGCAAGGACGAGCCGAAGCGGCAGATCGAATGAAATCTATGCCGGCTGGAAGATCTCAATCGGATTTCCGGACGGATCTTCGCACAGGATCTGCTGCCCGCCGGGACCTTTGATGATGTCATTGCGGAACTTCGCGCCTTCGAGCTTCAGAATGGCGACGAAGGCGGTGATATCTTCGACCTCGATGACGATGCGGTTCCAGCCGCCGGGTTCCGGCTTCCGTCCGTCGGGCATCGGTCGCGCGCCAGAAGCGGTCGGTCCGGCCAACCATAAGGTCAAGTTGTCGTGCTTCACGATGGCCATGGCCGGCCCGAATTTCTGCTGCAATACGAAGTCGAGCTTCTCGGTGTAGAAAGCGATCGATTCGTCAACATCACGCACGATGTACCTGACCGTTGCCATGACATGACTCCCCTATCTCGGTCGGGACCTCGGACCGCCTGGACCGGCGCGGCGGTCGCCGCGCGCTTGCATCGGCCGCGGTCCGCCCGGCCGCGCCATTTCCGGCGGACGCAGCCGCAGAGCGGCGAGGGTCGAGAGTTTTCCCTCCTCAAGCCGAGCGATATTCACGGTGTTGATGAAGCCGCTGATGGTGAAGGGCTGGGCGTTGAAGGCGTCGATGGCCGACTTCGCCGCTTCCGGCCGTTCGAACGCGCCGAGCGTGATATGCGGCACAAACGGCAAATCGAGCCGCAGGGCGCGCTCCAGCGGCCCGGTCAGCAGCTGGTGATGCAGCCGCACGAAATGCGACGTGCCTTCGTCCGGCAGCAGGAACGCATAGGTCAGCGGCTTTTCCAGATCCCGGTAGGTGATGGCTGAGCGGAACGCGGCGCGAAACGACCGCACATTGCCGACAATCTGCGTCACATGATCCAGCAGCCGCCGCTCGGTCGCCGCCAGGGTCGGGAACACGACGGTGACATGGGGACCCAGCAGTTTGCCCTGGGGATCATGGGCCACGCGCACCGATTGGATGCGCTCGATGTCCGGGCGGCTCAATTCCGGCGTGCAATATACAGTAAACATGGCGCCGGATACTGGCTGCCCGTTACGGGCCGGTCAAATGCGAAATCCCATCGTGCGATGTTGCGGCGCTCAATTGCGCAGCCGCTTGACGAAACTCTCGAAAATCGCATGGGTGTGATCCTCGAGATCCTCGCTCCACCAGTCCTTCCAGACATTGGTCACGACGATCACAACCTGTTGCATCGGGTTGACGTAGATGAATTGTCCATTGATGCCCTCGGCCGTGAAGGCGTGATCGGCGCCGGGGAAGGTCCACCATTGATACTGATAGCCCATGTCATAGCCGTCATAGAGCCTGCCCGGCTGCACCTGCGGCATGTCGGATTGCGTGGCCTCGGCAACCCAGCCTTCGGGCAGCAGGCGCTGGCCCTGCCACACGCCATCCTGGGCCATCAGCAGGCCGAAGCGGGCATAGTCGCGCAGCGTCGCGTTGACGCAGCAGAAGGCGGTTTCGTTTGCAGTCGGACCACGCCCGTCGGTCGCCCAATTGGCGTCCGCCTCCATGCCCAGCGGCTTCCACATCTTTTGCGAAAGGTATTCCGACAGCGTCTTGCCGGTGACCCGCGACACCAGCCAGCCCAACGCCTGGGGTTCGATGCCGGCATAGTTGAAGCGCTTGAACGGTTCGCGCGACCGCTTGATGTTGCGGACGAAATCCGTGAGCGGCTTCTTGTTGAAGATCAGCGCCTCGTTCCACATGCGCTCGGAGTCCGACATGCTGCCGGCATCGTAGTCTTCCGTGTAGTCCACGCCCGAAGACATCTGCAGCACGGCCTTGATCGGCACTCCGTCATAGCCCGAGCCCTTGAGCTCCGGCAGATAGTTGCTGATGGGATCGTCAACGCTGCGGATCAATCCGTCGCCGATGGCAAAGCCGACCAAGGTCGAGGTGATCGACTTCGCCACCGATTGCGAGGTCAACAGGGAATGCTCATCGGCACCGAAGCCGTAATGCTCGTAGACGATCTGGCCGTTTTTGAGCACGACTAATCCGGTCGTCCGCGCGCGCTTGAAGTAGTCCTCCATGGAGCGCGATGTGCCGCGCAGCATGTACTCGAAGTCGGTGATTGTCTCGCCCCGCGGCAATTCGCTCGCTTCGTCTGCCGCAGGCACCAGCCGTGACGGGTAGATTTCGCCGAAATGCCGGTAGGAGCCGACGATGTAGGGATCGTCCCACATTGTCATGCGATCGCCTGTCGGGTAATCCCCCTCGGCGCGGACCGTGCTCGGAATGAGCGCCGCCAAGCCGACAATTATCTTCGTAATCCACATACGCATAAACCCGTTCCCTTTGGCCGCGGAATTGCGCCGGAGTCAGCAATCTCAAGCAAACGGCGGCCGCGAAAACTATCCGAGCAAATGGCTGGAGAAAAGGGCCGATCCGACCGGCCCTTCTCCTGTCCAACTGCCGGTTTTCCTTGGTTTCCGAATGCCCTATACAGGGGGATTCCATGTCGGGTTTTGTCCGGTCGCTGTCGGAATCAAATCAGCTTTTTCGCTGCCGCTGAACACCATGGCGCCAACGGTCGATCAGCCAATCGGGGCCCGGACGGGCCAACCAATCCAACGGGCCGGGGGAGACGGTTTCCATGAACAATGAAGTGATCATCACCTGCGCCGTCACCGGCGCCGGCGACACCGCGGGCCGGAGCGACAAGGTGCCGGTCACGCCGAAGCAGATTGCCGAAGCGGCAATCGAAGCGGCGAAGGCCGGTGCAGCCGTCGCCCATTGCCATGTGCGCAATCCCAAGACGGGCAAGGGCAGCCGCGATGTGGAACTCTACAAGGAAGTGGTCGATCGCATCCGCAGCAGCGACACCGATGTGGTGATCAACCTGACCTCCGGCATGGGTGGCGATTTCGAGGTGCAGGAGGACCAGCCGACAAAGGCCGGTCCGGCGACCGACATGGTGGGCCCGATCGAGCGCCTCGCCCATGTCGAGGAGCTGCTGCCGGAGATCTGTTCGCTGGATTGCGGCACGCTGAATTTCGGCGACGGCAACATGATCTTCATCTCAACGCCGAGCTATCTGCGCAAGGGCGCGGCGCGGATCAAGGAGTTGGGCGTGAAGCCGGAGCTGGAGGTATTCGATACCGGCCATCTCTGGTTCGCCAAGCAGATGATCAAGGAAGGCCTGTTGACCGATCCGCCGATGTTCCAGATCTGCCTGGGTATTCCCTGGGGGGCGCCGGCCGATACGGCGTCGATGAAAAACATGGTCGACATGCTGCCGCCTGGCGCGAACTGGGCCGGCTTCGGCATCAGCCGCATGCAAATGCCCATGGTGACGCAGGCCGTGATGTTGGGAGGCCATGTGCGCGTTGGCCTCGAGGACAATCTCTATCTGGACAAGGGCGTGTTGGCGACCAACGGCTCTTTGGTGGAGCGTGCACGGAAACTCATCGAGCTGATGGGCGCTCGAGTCGTGACGCCGGCCGAAGCCCGCAAGAAGCTGGGCCTGCGCCCGAGGAACTAGTGTCTGGGCGACCGCCGGTCGCCGCCCCACCCTTTCATGCGCGTTGTAGGGGCGACCTGCGGTCGCCCCTCTCAATAAGGAACCAAATATGCCCGCACCCGGATCATCCCCCATTAAGACCGTCGGCATCGTCGGCGGCGGTGTCATCGGCAGCGGCTGGGCGGCTCGCTGTCTCGCGGCCGGCCTCGACGTCATCGTCAGCGATCCCGCGCCGAATGCCGAGTCGGCCACATGCGCCAGCGTCGCCAATGCCTGGCCGGCCTTGACCCGCATCGGCCTCAAGCCCGGCGCCGATCAGAAGCGCATGACGTTCGCCAAGAGCGTGGCGGAAGCCGCGGCGAAATCCGACTTCGTGCAGGAGAGCGCGCCGGAACGCATCGACCTCAAGCGCAAGCTCCATGCGGAGATCGACGCCCATGCGCGGCCGGACGTGATTATCGCTTCCAGCTCTTCCGGCCTGCTGCCGTCAGAGTTCCAGGCGGATTGCAAGCATCCCGGCCGCGTTCTGGTCGGCCATCCCTTCAATCCAGTCTATCTGCTCCCGCTCTGCGAAGTCCTCGGCGGCAAGCAGACCGATGCCGCCGCTATCGACAATGCGATGAAGTTCTACACCTCCATCGGCATGCGCGCGCTGAAGGTGCGCAAGGAGATCGACGGTTATATCGCCGACCGGCTGCAGGAGGCGCTGTGGCGCGAGATTCTGCATCTCGTCAATGATGGCATCGCCACCACGGGCGAGATCGACGACGCCATTCGCTACGGCCCCGGCCTGCGCTGGGCCTTTATGGGCACCAACCTGATCTATCATCTGGCCGGGGGCGAAGGCGGCATGAAGCATATGCTGGAGCAGTTTGGCCCGGCGCTGGATCTGCCCTGGACCAACCACAAGGCACCGAAGCTGACGCAGGCCCTGATCGACCGCATGGTCGAAGGCACGGGCGAGCAGGCCAAGGGATGGTCGATCAAGGAACTGGAGCGCTTCCGCGACGACTGCCTGATCCGGGTCATGGCGGCCGTCGAGGACGCCCGCAAAGCGGCCGGCGGCAAGGCGCCGGTCTAGCCGCATTGCCGGCCACTTGCCGCTTCGGGCAGGCGGTGAACAAAATAGGCGCCGGTGGCGGCAGAGAGCGGGAGTCGTCCCATGATCGATCTCAGCGGTAAGACGGTACTCGTAACCGGTGGGTCGCGCGGCATCGGTGAGGCCATTGTCCGAGCTGTCGCTGAAGCCGGTGGAAAGGTGCTGCTGCAATATGTCAGGAGCCGTGCAGCGGCCGAGAAGATTCAAACTTCGATCGGGCGCGACGTCTGTCAGCTGATCCCCGCCGATCTCGGCGACGCCGAGGCGCCTGCCGGTCTTTGGCGGGCGGCAACAGCCGCAGCGCCGCGCATCGATGTGCTCATCAACAATGCCGGCATCTTTGAAAGAGCGCCAATTGATGCGCCGAGCGAAGCATGGCGGCACGCCTGGGCACTTGTCATGCAGGTGAACCTTTTTGCGCCAGCCGATTTATGCAAGTTGGCAATTCCCCATTTCCTCGCCAATGGCGGTGGCAAGATCATCAATGTCGCCAGCCGCGCTGCCCATCGCGGCGACGCGCCGGATCAGTGGCCCTACGCCGCCTCGAAGGGCGCACTCGTAGCGCTGACCAAGACGATCGCTCGCGGTTATGCCAAGGACAATGTCTTGGCCTTTGCGCTCGCACCGGGCTTTGTCGAAACGGATATGGGGCTAGCTGGGCTCGACGATGCCGGACTTAAGCGTCTCGTCGCCGATATCCCCATTGGCTCCATGGCGACCGCCGAGGAGTGCGGTGCACTCGCTGCATTCCTTTGTTCAGATGGAGTGCGGCATATGACCGGAGCGACTTTCGACATCAATGGTGCGAGTTATGTCCGTTAGTTCATTCCGTCGGCTTGCCGTGAACTTGCACTGCTTTGAAGAGGTGGGCCATGGCTGACAGCGGCCGGGCGACCAACTCGAAACGCCTCGCCAATCTGCGGCGGCTGCTGAGCCCGCGCCACGTCGCTTTCGTCGGCGGGTCTAACCTGGCCGTGCCCATCAAGCTCTGCCTGGCGAATGGCTATGGCGGGCAGATCTGGCCCGTGAGTCCGAAATATCCGGAGATTGCCGGCCTCAAGACCTATCCGACGATCGAGTCATTGCCGGAATCGCCCGACGCCACCTTCATCGCGGTGCCGCGGGATCTCACCATCGAGATCGTCAAGTCGCTGGTGGCGCGAGATGCTGGTGGCGCGGTTTGCTATGCCGCCGGCTATGCTGAAGTCGGTGGCGAAGGTGTGGAACTGCAGAAGCAGCTCGTGGCCGCGGCCGGCGATCTCGCGCTGGTGGGGCCGAACTGCTATGGCCTGATCAACTATCTCGACAGTGTCATCATGTTCGCCTCCGGCCCCGGCCTATGGAAGGCGGAGCGGGGGGCGGCAATCATCAGCCAGAGCGGCAATATCGCGCTGACGCTGACCTTCAATGACCGCTCGGTGCCGTTCTCCTATGTCATCAGTGCGGGCAACCAGGCGGTCATGCGCATCTCCGACTATATCGAGGGTCTGGCCGATGATCCGCGCGTGACGGCCATTGGACTCTACATTGAAGGACTCGCCGACATTCCCGCCTTCAGCCGCGCCGCGCGCAAGGCGCTGGCGGCGAATAAGCCAATCGTGGCATTCAAGGCAGGCCGCTCGGAATTGGGCGCCAAGCTGGCCATGAGCCACACCAGTTCACTCGCCGGCAGCGACAAGCTCTACGACACGCTGTTCGACCGGCTCGGTGTCATCCGCGTCAACTCGCTCGCCGACCTCATGGAGACGATCAAATATCTCTCGGTGGCGCAGCAGATCGGCGGCGACCGCCTGGCCGTTTTCACCTGTTCCGGCGGCGACAGCCTGATGACCGCGGACTATATGGCGGAACATGGCCTGACGCTGCCGCAATTTCCGCCCGCGCAACATGAAGCAATCCGGGCGCAGTTGCCGGTCTTCGCCTCAATTTCCAATCCACTGGATTACAACACTTCGCTCTGGGGCAACGAACCGCTGCTGACCAAGTGCTTCGATACCGTGCTGGCGGGCGAGTTCGATGCGGGCATGCTGATCCTGGATTATCCGAACGCCGATCCCCTAGGCACAGCCGATTGCGATCGTGCGGTCCGCTCAGTGATCGAGGCGGCACGCCGCAACGGCAAGCAGGCGATCGTGACGACAACGCTGCCGGAGACAATGCCGAAACCGTCGCGGGAGAAAACGGTGGCCGCTGGTTGTCCGCCGATGCAGGGGTTGCAGAGCGCCATCGACGCGTTTGCGGCCGGCGTGCGTTTTGCGCGGCTGAAGAAGAAGATTCTCGCCGACGGCGCTGCCGCCGAGTTGCCCGATGTGGGGCCGGCGCCGACCATCACGCGCCTGTGGTCGGAGTGGGACGCAAAACAGGCCTTGGCAAAGCACGGCCTCACCGTGCCGACGGCCGCACTGGCGACGCCCGTGGACGCGGTGAATGCTGCCACTTCCATCGGTTTCCCGGCAGTCGCCAAACTGGCAAAGCCGGTGCTCGCCCACAAGACGGAGGCGGGGGCGGTCGCCCTGAACATTGGCGATGGTGCGGCGCTGATGGCGGCCATCGTGCGCATGACGAAATCCGTCGCGGCCTA
>DATKFM010000037.1:0-5662 GCA_035544395.1 Verrucomicrobiia bacterium | reverse complement strand
AATCCTTCTCGCTTGCGCTCTTCCCGTTGCTCATCATTTTTCCTCCGCCGATTTCTGCCTTGCTCGAGTGACTGCGACGGAAAATGCTCCGCGGGGCTGCGATTGGAGTTCAGCCACGGGAGTTTCCGTCACAGTGTCTGCCGAGATGAACAGCGATCCGCGGAGAAAGTTCCTGAGAACACGGCAATACGATCGATGGCACAACCGACGACGCGCAGGACGAACTCAACAATTGATGGGCGGATGACACCCAGCACTGCGGCAACTTGCCGCCGCGCTAGGCTGATGCGTCAGTCTCGCGATCTTGCGTGAACGTTCTGGCGGAGGGGGCGGGATTCGAACCCGCGATACCCTTTTGAGGTATACACGCACTCCAGGCGTGCGCCTTCGACCGCTCGGCCACCCCTCCGGCGCAACCGCGGCCGGCAGGGCGCCGGCCACGGGGGCGGCAAACTAGCCGAGGCCCGATGGGGAGGCAACCGCAGGCACCGGCTCGGGCGCCGGCGAAGTGGCGCCATTCGTGGCCGCGGCGCCATTCGCTGCGCCATGGCCATTCAGCCGCGCGGCATCCGCCGCCTTCCAGCGTTGCGCGATGCCGCTGAGGGCGGACAGGACCTCATGCAGTTCCTCGCCACGGCCGGTCAGGCTGTAGGTCACCTGGGGCGGAATGGTGGGTTGGAAGTCCCGGTTGATCACGTCGGCGTCCTGCAGCATGCGCAGCCGCTCGGTCAGCACCTTGGCGGAAATCCCCGGCACCTTGCGCTTCAACTCGCCAAAACGGGTCGGGCCGTTGCTCATCAGGACCCAGAGAATGTAGGTCGTCCAGGGTCCCATCAGCAGGCGGAGAAGGGAATCCAATGGGCAGCCGACGGGGCTTTTTGGCATTGGCATGGCGGCAACCTCCAGAGCTTAAATCACAATATGAAATCAGTTACTCAAGGGAACTAACTGATAGTTCGATAGCATAGCTCCCGATCGATTACAAGCCGGCGCCCAGTGGCAGGCCGGGCTGCAGGCCGCGCCAGGGTTAACGGCTGACGACGATTTCTTAACCAACTTGTCGGACAATGGCCGGATGGCATGGTGGGCATACGGCTCGCCCTGCACCGTTTCCGCTGCCGATACAGGAGTCACGCCGACAATGAACAGCGCAATCTCGCAGGTGGTGAACGGCGCTCTGATCTTCGCGGTCTGCCTGATGGCGATTTACCTCGTCATGAAAAGCACGGTGCGCACCTGGCGCATGCTGGGCTGGTTTGCCTGCATCATGTCGCTGACGCTCGTCATGATCGAAGGCTATGGCTGGTACCGGCGCGGCGACTGGCAGATCAAGTCCGCGTTCGATCTCTGGAACGAGATGCAGCGCAGCAGCCTCATCTGGCTGAACAACCATCTGCCGAGCGCAATCTGGCAGACGCTCGACTTCGCCCTGCATTTCCCCGCCTGGCTGGTGCTGGCCATCGGCGGCATCCTCCTGCTTCTGCTGGATCACCGGCAGGTTCAGAAGCAACGCATCGGCGAGAAACCGGCGCCGCTGATAAAGCGGCTGAAGGAATGGCTATCCAAGCTGCAGGAAGAAGAAACCGACAAGGCCTGATCCCGGACGCCGTCAAACGCGGAATATTCACGGCCGGCTCACGGCCTCGTGGTTTGCCCGGCGGCGCCCTCGCGCCGACATAGTCCTCATGCTAGATGCATCGGCCCAGCAACCGCCGCGCGCCCGCGCCGCGCAAGGGAATCGACGTCCCATGATCAGACGCATCGCCTGGCTTCTCGTCGCCTTGTTCGGCGGCCTGGCAATCCTGTTCTTCGTGCTGGATGCGCTGGCCTACTCCGCGACCGGCGAGTGGAAGACGGCGCTCTTCGCCGATCGCTGGCATGAATTCAATCCGAGCAGCCTGCAGCTGATTCAGCCGGCGGTCGAGCAGCATATCTCGAAGGATCTCTGGCCGCCGATTCTCTGGACGCTGGCCAAGCCGGCCTGGATTGTGGCGCTGGCGCCCGCGGTTTTCTTCTTGCTGCTGGACCAGCTCTGGCTCAAGCGCCGCAAGCGCTAGCGGCTATTCGTCGCCCATCTTGAGGGCGGCGAGGAATGCCGACTGCGGGATTTCCACATTGCCGTATTGGCGCATCTTCTTCTTACCCTTCTTCTGCTTGTCCAGAAGCTTGCGCTTGCGGGTGATGTCGCCGCCATAGCATTTCGCCAGCACGTCCTTGCGCATGGCGCTGAGGGTCTCGCGGGCGATGACCCGGGCGCCGATCGAGGCTTGGATTGCAATCTTGAAGAGTTGGCGCGGGATCAGTTCCTTCAGCCGCTCGCACATGGCGCGACCGCGGGCCTCGGCATGGGCGCGGTGCACGATCATCGACAGCGCATCCACCGGCTCGGCATTCACGAGTATCGACAGCTTCACCAGATCGCCGGTCTGATAGCCTTCGAGATGATAATCGAAGCTCGCATAGCCGCGGCTCACCGATTTCAGCCGGTCGTAGAAATCATAGACCACTTCGTTCAGCGGCAGATTGTAGATCAGCATGGCGCGGGTGCCGACATAGTTCAGCTCCACCTGCGTGCCACGCCGCTCCTCGCAGAGCTTCAGGATCGGGCCGAGATAGTCAGCCGGCACGATGATGGTGGCGCGGATCCAAGGTTCCTCCATATGTTCGATGCGCATGGGGTCCGGCATGTCGACCGGGTTGTGCATCTCCATGAGGTCGCCGTTGGTCATGTGGATCTTGTAGACCACCGACGGCGCCGTGGTGATCAGCTCCAGATTGAATTCCCGCTCCAGCCGTTCCTGGATGATCTCCAAATGCAGCAGGCCGAGGAAGCCGCAGCGAAAGCCGAAGCCCAGCGCGGCCGAAGTTTCCGGCTCGAAATGGAAGCTGGCATCGTTGAGCCGCAGCTTGGCGAGGCTGTCCCGCAGCTGCGGATATTCGGCTGCGTCCAGCGGAAACAGGCCGCAGAACACCACAGGCACCGAGGGCTTGAAGCCCGGCAACGGTTCCGAGGCGGGCTTCTTGTCGTCGGTGATGGTGTCGCCGATCTTGGTCTCCGCCACATCCTTGATGCCGGAAGTCAGGAAGCCGATCTCGCCGGGGCCGAGTTCCCTGCTCTGCTCCGGCTTCGGCGTGAAGAAGCCGACCCGCTCCACATCGTGGTCGGCGCCGGTCGACATCAGACGGACACGCTGGCCCAATTTCAGCACGCCTTGCTTCACGCGAACCAGCACGACCACGCCGAGATAGGCGTCATACCAGCTGTCGATCAGCAGCGCCTTGAGCGGCGCCTCGGCATCGCCCTTCGGCGGCGGCAGGCGGTGGACGATAGCTTCCAACACCTCGACGATATTCAGGCCGGTCTTGGCGGAGATCGGGATGGCGTCGGAAGCATCCAGGCCGATGACATCCTCGATCTGCTGCTTGACCCGGTCCACCTCGGCGGCCGGCAGGTCGATCTTGTTCAGCACGGGCACGACTTCGTGGCCGGCGTCGATCGCCTGGTAGACATTGGCCAGGGTCTGGGCCTCCACACCCTGGGTGGAATCCACCACCAGGAGCGAGCCCTCGCAGGCGGCGAGGCTGCGGCTCACCTCATAGGCGAAATCCACATGGCCCGGCGTATCCATCAGGTTGAGCTGGTAGGTCTCGCCGTTGCGCGCCTTGTAGGTCAGGCGAACGGTCTGGGCCTTGATGGTGATGCCCCGCTCCCGCTCGATATCCATGGAATCCAGGATCTGGTCGCGCATCTCCCGGTCGGTCACCGCGCCGCATGCCTGGATCAGCCGGTCGGCCAGCGTGGATTTCCCATGGTCGATATGGGCGATAATGGCGAAGTTGCGGATATGGTCGAGATCCATGGGGCGTCGGGAGTCGTCGGTTGTCCTTGGGTTTCAGAAAATATCAAGCAGATGAGGTAGTTAACTGGTGGCTGTCAAACGCCCCCGCCCCGGCCGCCCGGCTGGCGGCCGCTGTTTCGGGATCGCAGACTTCCGTGGCGCGGGCGGAACATAAGTGCCGGATGCCGCGGGTGCAAGGCGGCGGCATGGGCGCCAGAAACCCGCTCCCCCAGACGCTCGTCCAGCGGCGAACCTGAATTCGAGCGATGAACCCCATGTCCAGCGGGCACCGGCCGGCGCAGAACCCTCGTCCTCGTCCGGCGGGGCAGTCATAGGGGCCGCTTGCTTCACGTGAAGACGCGAAAACGCGGAGCATCGTAGGGGGTCTCAAACCTGCCCCTCTCCCGTTGCCTGAAGGGCACGCTGGGTTGATTTTCACGGGCTCCCCGGCAAGCCGTTGATCGCCAGCCGGAAATTTTCAGATTTTTGTTTTTTCACAAAACAACCCTCCGACTAGATTGCCGGACCGGCCATCGGATGGAACCGTAAGACATAGTGACGGTCGGCGGGATGCCAAGTCTCAGCCGTGCGCTGTCCTATCCACAATGTCCAACATCGAGCCGCGGATATAGGAACGATTTCCGAGAATGGAAGGCCGGCGCGGATGTCTATCGCTTTGAAGTGCGCAGCTCTCGCGAATTTCCCCATGCAATATCCATGAGACGGGCAAGACTTGATTTCCGGCGCACCACAATCTGGGCAGGGTCCATGCAGCAGCAAGCCCGGCCGGGCGCGGAGTGGTCATGGTTCAATCGATCGCCGGCGCCGCCCCAAAACCGTCCCGCGGTTTCCTTGGGCCGTGGGCGCTGACCGTGCTCTGGCCGGCCCTTGGCTGCGGCGGGATCGCGGCGACGCTGATCAGGGACGATCTGCAGCTCGAGGATCCCGTCGTCTTCTTCCTGCTGGGCATGCCGGCGCTCTATTGGTTTGCCGTCGGGCTGCTGCAAGGGCGGCTGCTCGGCGCGCTGGTCGAACGGCCTTGGGCCTGGGCGGTGGCCACCTGGGGCGGCGGCGGCCTGGCGCTGATCGGCGGCTTTGTCAGCTTCGGCGCCCTGTCCCTGTGGATCGCCACGATCAGCCGGGCCGGCTACGATTTCGCCCATCCGTTCGCCCTCCTGCCGTTCGGCGTCAGCGGCCTTGTCGCCGGCGGCATCCTGGGATTCCTTCAGGCGCTTACCCTACGTTCCGGCTGGTGCGACCGCCGCCGCTGGATCGCCGTCTCAATGGCTGCCGGCACCGCGGCCTTTCTCATCCAATGGTTGGGCGTGAATGCGGCGGCATTCATCAGCGATAGTGGCGCGTTCGAACTTGCGCAAACCCCGTTCATCTTCACGGTCGCCGGCTCCCTATTGGCAGGCGCGCTCCTGCACAACTTTCTGACCGGCATCGCGCTCCGGCGGATTCTGGCAAGGCGCGAGCTTCTTTAGCAGACACCAACTAATGTAGCGGCGCGCGGCGCGCGCCCACGAGTGACCGCCCGCCTTTGCGGAGGCTTCGGCGGGTAAAGAGGTCGCCCATACCGTGGCGTGAATGGCCGGTGGCGCTACGTGCCGTATGTCGCGGCTTGTCATTCTGCCGCCCATCTCCCACGATTGTGTACGATGGTGGGCGAGCAGGAATGCTTAGCGCTTTTGAGGCCTCCGCAATGAAATTTGATTGGGTCGATGTTCCTCAGCCAAAGTGGAATAGTCATTCAAGCGTTGCTGACGCTCTTACCGCAGTTCGCTCTGTGGCCGATTGCGAAGGCTCGAAGCGGGCCTATG
>DATKFM010000036.1:0-2375 GCA_035544395.1 Verrucomicrobiia bacterium | reverse complement strand
GCGCGCATGATCGCCTTCTGAATGCGGGAATAGGTCATGCAGCGGCACAGATTGCCGTCCATATGCGCGACCACTTCATCCTTGGTCGGATTGGGGTTTTTGGAGAGAAGCGATGCCGCCTGCATGATCTGACCGGACTGGCAGTAGCCGCATTGCGGGACCTGCTCGGTAATCCAGGCCTTCTGCAGCGGATGATCGCCCTTGGCGGAAAGGCCTTCGATGGTGGTGATCTTCTTGCCGAGCGCGTCGCTGACCGAAGTCTGGCAGGAGCGAACGGCTTCGCCGTTGACGTGAACCGTGCAGGCGCCGCACAGGCCGGCACCGCAACCGAATTTGGTACCGGTCATCTGCAATTGCTCGCGAATGACCCAGAGCAGCGGCGTATCGTTGGAGGCCTCGACGGACATATTCCGTCCGTTGATAGTGAGATTAGGCATGTTTGCTCCCCTTCCGGTGTATGAAGCCGCTTACGGCGGCAATTCACTTTCTTGGGTATTGGCCGGCATTCACCGGGTCTATATGCCGGGTAGCAGGAGCATGATCCGGAACCGATTTAGAGGCAATGCAATTTGGAATGAATATAGGAATAGCGGTTGTGCGCTGCGGCAAGGTTTTGTCACGGTCAATCGAGCGCGCGAGCAGCAGGCGCATCTTCCGTTTCCGCATTTCCCAACGGCGAACCTATCGCGCTAGGATAAGGCGAGAGTGGAATTAGGCGTCATTTGCTTCGGGAAAAACAGGAATGCCGACAATCAATCGTGACGGAGTCCACATCTATTACGAGGTTCACGGCTCTGGCCCACCGTTGCTACTGACACACGGTTATTCGTCGACCAGTGGGATGTGGCAGGGCCAGATCGCGGCCTTGTCGAAGCATCACAAGCTCGTGTTGTGGGACATGCGGGGCCACGGCCAGTCCGACTACCCCGATGATCCCTCGGCCTATAGCGAAGCGCTGACGGTCGGCGACATGGCGGCGCTGCTCGACGCCGTCGGCGCCGACAAGGCGATCGTCGGCGGGCTCTCGCTTGGCGGCTACATGTCGCTGGCGTTCTACCGCGCCCATCCGGATCGTGTCCGCGCGCTCCTGATCATCGACACCGGCCCGGGCTTCAAGAAGGACGATGCCCGCGAGGTCTGGAACAAGCGTGCGCGTGAAACCGGCGACCGCTTCGAGCGTGAGGGTCTGGAAGTTCTGAAATCGGCCAGCCGGGAGCGCTCCAGCGTCACCCATCGCGACGCGTCGGGACTGGCGCGCGCCGCGCGCGGCATGCTGACCCAGCGCGACGCCCGCGTGATCGAATCCCTGCCCGATATCAAGGTGCCGTCGCTGGTCGTGGTCGGCGCCGACGACACGCCGTTCCTGGCCGCTTCCGATTACATGGCGGCCAAGATTCCCGGCGCGCGGAAGGTGGTGATCCCGGCGGCCGGCCACGCCGTCAACATCGACCAGCCGCAGGCCTTCATCGACGCGGTGCTGCCGTTCCTCGATGGTCTGGATGCCAAGACACTGGGTGTCAAGACACCGGGTGCCAAGCCAACCGCGAAGGCGCCGTCATGAGAACATTGGCCGCTATGGCCCTTGCACTGATCGCGGGCAGCTTCGCGCCCGCCCGGGCGCAGCAACTCCCGCCGATCGGTGGCCCCTACCCGCCGCCGTTCACCGCGACGCTCTCGAACAATACGCCGCTGGCCTTCGGCATGGGCGCCGAAGATGCCGCTCGCGCGCTCGGTACCCCGCTCAATTACGTCAGCGGCCGTCCGGGCGAGGAAGTCTTTCTCGCGTTCCGCAACATCGGCGGCAGCGGATTGTTCATCAAGAAGGACCGCCTGTTTCTGCAGTTTCGCAAAGGCAGGCTGGCGGGCTGGAAGGGCGACTGGGGCCACAACTGGATGTGGCAATAGCAACGCTTCCGCGAATCTTCGCGCCATCGACTTCGTGCAACCCTCAAACAAATGGATGACCCGTGGGACAGGATATCAAGCTGACGGCTTCCGATGGTTTCAAACTGGGCGGCTATCGCGCCGATCCCGCAGGCACGCCAAAGGCGGCGATCGTGGTGATCCAGGAGATTTTTGGCGTCAACCACCACATCCGCGCCGTGTCTGATCGCCTCGCGGGCGAAGGCTATGTCGCGATCGCGCCGGCGATCTTCGACCGCATCGAACCGAATTTCACCAGCGGCTATTCGCCGGACGAAGTGGCGAACGCGCGAAAATTCGTCGCCAATCCCGATTGGGCCGCGATGCTGCGCGATACCCAGGCCGCCATCGACGCGGTGAAGAATGTCGGACCGGTCGGCATCGTCGGCTTCTGCCTCGGCGGCAGCATTGCCTATGCGGCTTCGACCAAACTTTCGGGCCTGTCAGCCTCC
>DATKFM010000035.1:0-3848 GCA_035544395.1 Verrucomicrobiia bacterium | reverse complement strand
CGAACCAGGACCTCGCCGCCGCGGTGGCCCGCATCGACCAGGCCCGGGCCAATGCCCGCGTCGCCGGCGCGCCGCTTCTGCCGACCGTCGAGGGTTCAGGCTCGGGTGCACGCCGCTACATCGACATCGACACGGTGACCCAACGGAACACCAGCTATCAAAGCGTGATCACCACCAGCTACGAGATCGACATCTGGGGCAAGAACGCGGCGGGACTTGAGGCTGCGGACGCGGCCGTCGATGCCAATATCTACGACCGCGATGCGATCCTGCTGGTGCTGCAAACCGACGTGGCCACGACCTATTTCAGCATCCTGGCGTTCCAGGACCGTCTGGTGATCGCCCGCAACAACCTGTCCGCCGCCCAGGAGCTGCTGCGGCTGGTGGAAGTGCAGTTCGAGCAGGGCGCCGCCAGCGCGCTGGACGTGGCGCGGCAGAAGACCGCCGTGGCCGCCTTTGAGGCGCAGATCCCGCAGCTTCTGCAACAGATCCTGGCGGCGCAGACCTCGCTGGCGATCCTGCTCGGCCGCGCGCCTGGCAGCGACATCGTCGAAGCCGCAACACTGCAGTCCTTGGCGCTGCCGGCGATTGCGCCAGGCCAGCCCTCCAGCCTGCTGGAGCGCCGGCCCGACATTGCCCGTACAGAAGCAAACCTGAAGAGCGCAGATGCCGATATCGGCGCTGCCCGCGCCGCCTTCTATCCCAGCATCACGCTTTCGGCCTCCGCCGGCATCGAGGGCATTGCCACCGGCGGCGCCAGCGCCCTGGCCTCGCTGGTAGCCGGCCTGGTGCAGCCGATCTTCACCGCCGGACGTCTGGAGGGCGAGTTGGACTTCACCAAGGCCCGCCGAGTCGAGCTGGCCGCCAACTACCGCCAGACCGTACTGACCGCTTTCAAGGAGACCATCGATTCGCTGAGCGCCGTGAACACCAGCGAAGCGCGACATGGCCTGCTGCGCAGCGCCGCAGAATCGGCCGAAGAAGCTTATCGGCTGGCGGATCTCAACTATCGCAGCGGCGCCGCTGATTTCCTGACCGTGCTCGACGCCCAGCGGACCCTGCTGGCGAGCCAGGACAGCGTCGTCCAGAGTGAGCTCGACCGCTTTGCTGCCGCCGCCAGCCTGTTCAAGGCGCTGGGCGGCGGCTGGCAGCTGCCGCAAATAGCTTCCGCCGGAGCACCCTAGGCGCTATCGTCACGCCGCCCCTGCTGCGGCTGCCCGTCACACTTTTTTTGCAACGGGCTCAAGCGATTAAATACTTGTTAACCGTAATCCGGCAGGTTTAGAAACAGGCCTTAACACAATGCTTGCGGTCGGGCAGGGCCAAGGGCGCGTGGATGACAAAAGAAAACAATATCAAGGCGTTACGACGGATCGGCGCGATTGCCGCTCCGGTTCCGGGTCTGCCGCACCCCGAATTCCGGGCAAAACGGTGCGGCGGGTCATGCGTCCCTGAAAGTCAGGCATCGGACTTTCGGGAATCTCCGAGCCGGGGCGTCGTGTCTTTCCAAGGGAATTCTGAGCAGTAAAGCCATGGCCGAGCCTATGGGTCAGAACCGGGTTTTCATCTTCGACACCACGCTGCGCGATGGCGAGCAATCGCCGGGCGCGTCGATGAACCTTGACGAAAAGCGCCGCATCGCCGCCGTGCTCGAGGAGATGGGCGTCGACATCATCGAGGCCGGCTTCCCCATCGCCTCCAACGGCGACTTCGAGGCGGTGCGCGAGATCGCCCGCCAGACGAAAACATCTTCCGTTGCCGGACTCGCGCGCGCTGCGCGCCGCGATATCGATCGCGCCTGGGAAGCGCTCCAGGGAGCCGCCCGTCCGCGCATCCACACCTTCATCTCCACGAGCCCGCTGCACATGAAGTTCAAGTTGCAGATGGAGCCGGAGCAGGTGCATCAGTCGATCGCCGATAGCGTCAGCTATGCGCGCAAGCTCTGCGACGATGTCGAGTGGTCGCCCGAGGATGGCTCCCGCAGCGAGCATGACTTCCTTTGCCGCTGCGTCGAGACGGCGATCAAAAGCGGCGCCCGCACCATCAACATTCCGGACACGGTGGGCTATGCGGTGCCCGAAGAATTCGCCGCGCTGATCGCCATGCTGATGAACCGCGTGCCGAACATCGACAAGGCAATCATCTCCGTCCACTGCCATAACGATCTCGGCCTCGCTGTCGCCAATTCGCTGGCCGCTGTCGGCGCCGGCGCGCGGCAGATCGAATGCACCATCAACGGCCTCGGCGAGCGTGCCGGCAATGCCGCGCTCGAGGAGATCGTCATGGCGCTGCGGACGCGCCACGACCGCATGCCCTACGACACGGGCGTGAAGACCGAATCCATCACCAAGGCGTCGCGGCTCGTCTCCACGATCACCGGCTTTCCGGTGCAGCCCAACAAGGCCATCGTCGGCGCCAATGCTTTTGCCCACGAGTCCGGTATCCATCAGGACGGCATGCTGAAGCATGCGGGCACCTACGAAATCATGACGCCGGAATCCGTGGGCCTGATGCGCTCGACGCTGGTCATGGGCAAGCATTCCGGCCGCCACGCCTTCAAGACCAAGCTCAAGGAGCTCGGCTTCGAATTGGGCGAGAATGCGCTGGAAGACGCCTTCCGCCGCTTCAAGGATCTCGCCGACAAGAAGAAGGAAATCTTCGACGAGGACATCGTCGCCCTGATCGACGACGCTGTGGGGCGCAGCAACGAACATATCCGTTTTGTCTCGCTGCAAGTCATCGCCGGCTCCAAAGGGCCACAGAAGGCGGACCTGGAGCTGGAGATCGGCGGCGAACGGAAAGCGACGACGGCGACGGGCGACGGCCCTGTTGACGCCACCTTCAAGGCGATCAAGCAGCTCTTCCCCCACGACGTGCGCTTGCAGCTGTACCAGGTTCATGCCGTGACCGAAGGCACCGATGCCCAGGCAGAAGTGACGGTCCGTCTGGAAGAGAATGGCAAGACGGTGAACGGTCAGGGTTCCGATACCGATACTCTCGTGGCGTCGTGCAAGGCCTATCTGCACGCGCTGAACAAGCTTCTAACCAAAAGGCAGAAAACGGCACCGGCGGCAATGTCGGCGTGACGCAGGGGATATTCATTAAACACCAGCAGCGGGACCAGCATGGCGGTCGGACCAGGCGCGGCCCGCATTATTGCGAGTAGGTATGTTTGGCAAGCTATTGGGTATGCTATCCGCCGATATGGCGATCGATTTGGGAACGGCGAATACGCTGGTCTACGTGAAGGGCCGGGGCATTGTCCTGAATGAACCGTCGGTCGTGGCCATCGCCGAGTCGAAAGGCCGCAAGCAGGTGCTCGCGGTGGGCGACGAGGCAAAGATGATGCTCGGCCGTACGCCCGGCAACATCACCGCCATCCGGCCGCTGCGCGAAGGCGTGATCGCCGACTTCGATGTCGCGGAGGAAATGATCAAGCACTTCATCCGCAAGGTGCACAACCGGCGCAGCTTCGCCAGCCCACAGATGATCATCTGCGTGCCGTCGGGCGCCACGGCCGTTGAACGGCGCGCCATCCGTGAATCCGCGGAAAGCGCCGGCGCCCGCAAGGTCTTCCTGATCGAGGAGCCGATGGCGGCGGCGATCGGCGCCGGCCTGCCGGTGACCGAGCCCACCGGCTCGATGGTCGTCGATATCGGCGGCGGCACGACGGAAGTAGCCGTGCTCTCCCTCGGTGGCATCGTCTATGCCCGGTCGGTGCGGGTCGGCGGCGACAAGATGGACGAGGCCATCATTAACTATATCCGCCGCAATCATAACCTGCTGGTGGGTGAGGGCAGCGCCGAGCGCATTAAGAAAGAGATCGGGTCGGCGGCGCCGCCGGAAGA
>DATKFM010000034.1:0-5393 GCA_035544395.1 Verrucomicrobiia bacterium | reverse complement strand
CTGTGGGTTTCGGCCGCAGCAGCCGAAGTGGCGTCCGCGTCGCGGATATCCACGGCGATCTCCAGGACTTCACCGCCCAGCTTCTTCCGGGCCTCCCCCAGCTCCGATTTGTCCCGGTCCCAGATCGCCAGCTTGGCGCCCGATTGCGCGAAGCGCTCGGCCACGGCGAAGCCGATGCCCTGGGCGCCGCCGGTGACGATGGCGACCCTGCCGCCGAGATCGATCTTGTTCATGATTCCCCCGATTGATTTTGCTCAGTTCTCGGCCACGCGCCGTTAATGTTTTCATAGACGGCACGCAATGGCCCGGCAATTCCCGACCGAAGGCGATTGCGCCCGGTGCCCGGTTCGTGGGATTCTTCCTGCCACGGAAAAATCCTACGGACCGCCCCGATGCTGATGTCCGCCCCACTCGCGCCGCTGACCCATTCCATGGCAGCGCGGGCGGCGGAACATATCGTCAATTTGCGGCTAAAGCATCAGGTCCTCAGCGGATTGCCCGAAGCCTGGCGCCCGCGCACCATGACCGAGGGCTATCTGATCCAGAGCTTCGCCCACCGCTACCTCATCGCCGCGGGCTTCGGTTCGATCGCCGGCTACAAGATCGGCTGCACCACGCCGGTCATGCAGGAAAAACTGGATATCGATCACCCTTGCGCCGGCGCCTTCTTCAGCGCCGAGCTTTATCAGGGCCGCGCCGACCTGCTGCAGACCGATTTCCACCGGCCCTTCGTGGAATGTGAAATCGCCGTCCGCCTCGGCAAGGATATCGACGCGGAAATTCCAGTGACGGCTGGCGCTGTGGCTGAAGCTGTCGAATCCTGCATGGCGGCAATCGAGATCGTCGACGACCGCTACGAGCTGCCGCAGTTGCTGGGGCCGGCGATTCTAACTGCCGACGATTTCTATTGCGCCGGCTGCGTGCTGGGACCGGACGTGACCGACTGGCGCCGCCTGGATCTGGCGGCGATGCGCGGACGGATTGCCATCAATGGCGAGACCAAGGGTGAGGGAGCGGGCGCCGACGCCATGGGTCATCCCTTCAACACCGTCGCCTGGCTGGCGACCAATCTGGCAGGGCGGGGCGAAAAATTGCGCGCCGGTCAGGTGGTGCTGACGGGTTCGATCGTGCGCAGCGAAGCGGTGGGACGGGGCGATCAGGTCACGATCGCGGTGGACGGGCTGGGCGAAGTCTACGCCCGCTTCCATTGAAGCCCGGCGGATCGCCGGGCGGGCACGCTATCTAGCGGGCCCAGCCTTCGACCAGCAGATGCTGGGCTTCGCGCATATGGGCATAGCTGGCGGCCAGCTTCTGCTCGATAACGCTGGGATCATCCTCATCGCGGCAGACCAGGGTGCAGAGCGCGAGGATCAGCGCCATGTAGATGTCGGCGCCGGACTCGCCGGAGCCGTGCATGCGCGCCGCCTGGCGTAGAAATTCCTCGGACAGGCGATACACATCCTCGGGCGCCGTGTTCACAGCATCGACACTCTCGCGCGTCGGCTGCGGCCGGCTGGGGAAGGGGATCACGTTACTAGCGCTAACGTTGCTCGCCATGGCGGGTCCTCGTTTCTCGCGTTCTCTCCAGAACACGGGCGTATTATCGGACCCGGTGTATTAACGATGGTCTAATGAGCGGTTAAACCAAGGCTAAGGCTGGCGACGGAAATATCTGGAGATATTGGATAATAATCTATTGCTACGGCAAATTGCGCGGCGCTCCGGAGGGGCGCGAAAGGCAGCAAATCCCGCCCGAATCGGCGAATCAGTTCAGCGCTTCGGCGCATCCTCGCCGAAGCAGGAGCTGGTGCCGAGATGGCAGGTGGGACCCTGCGGTTTTGCATAGATAAGAAGAGTGTCGTTGTCGCAATCGAGGCGGATACCGGCGACCGCGAGCGCGTGGCCGGAGGATTCGCCCTTCTGCCACAACCGTTGTTTGCTGCGGCTGTAGAATGTGACGAGGCCGCTCTTCGCCGTCGCCTCCAGCGCCGGCCGGTCCATATAGCCGAGCATCAGGACCTGCAGGGTCGTGGCGTCCTGGATGACCGCAGGCACCAGGCCATCGCCCTTGGTCCAATCCACATCCTCTGGCTTGAAGGTCAGTTCGATCATTGCCGCACCGGAATTTTCTGGCCGGCAAGATAGGCCTTGAGGTCGGCGATGGCGATGACGCCCTTGTGGAAGACGCTGGCGGCCAGGGCCGCGTCGACCCGGGCCTTGCGGAACACGTCGCGGAAATGTTCCACCGCCCCGGCGCCGCCGGAGGCAACGATGGGGACGGTCACGGCCTCACGGGCCGCGGCCAGCTGCGGCAGGTCATAGCCTTGGCGCATGCCGTCCTGGTTCATGCAGTTCAGCACCACTTCGCCGGCGCCCCGGTCGGCGGCCTCGCGGATCCAATCAAGGGTGCGGCGGCGGGCCGGCCGGGTCTTGTCCGGGTCGCCGGTATATTGATAGACGAACCAGTCGCCGCCCTCGGCCTTGCTGTCGATGCCGACGACGATGCACTGGGTGCCGAAGGCCTCGGCGATGTCGCCGATCAGACGGGGATTCTCCAGCGCCGGCGAATTGATGGAAATCTTGTCGGCGCCGCTATGGAGGATGTGCTCGGCGTCAGCGACTGCGCGGATGCCGCCGGCGACGCAAAACGGGATGTCGATCACCCGCGCCACCTGCTCGACCCAGTCGCTGGTCACGGTGCGGCGGTCGCTGCTGGCGGTGATGTCATAGAAGACCAGCTCGTCGGCGCCCTCGGCGGCATAGCGCTGGGCCAGCTCCACCACTTCGCCGACGATTTCGTGGTTCTGGAACTGCACGCCCTTCACCACCTGGCCGTTCTTTACGTCCAGGCAGGGGATGATGCGCTTGCTCAGCATGCCAGCGCCTCAGCCAAGGTGAATTTGCGTTCATAGAGCGCCTTGCCGATGACCGCGCCGGCCACCCCGATATCCCGGAGGTCGCGCAGATCGCCGAGACGGGCAATGCCGCCGGAGGCTTGGACGGCGAGGTCGGGGAATTGCGCCCGCAGCCGCCGGTAAAGCGCGAGGTTCGGTCCCTCCAGCGCGCCGTCTCGGCTGATGTCGGTGCAGAGCAGATGCTTCAGCCCGGCCGCGACGAAATCCTCGAGCACGATGAACAGATCCGAGGCCGTCTGCTGCTGCCAGCCATGGGTGGCGATGGCATAGCCATGGTTCTCCACCGGCCGCACATCCAGAGCCAGGACGATCCGCTCGGCGCCATGTTGCTTGATCCAGCCTTTCACCAGGTCCGGATTGCCCAACGCCAGGCTGCCGACCACGACGCGGCCGATGCCATGCTGAAAATGGCCGGTAACTGCGGTCGCGTCGCGGATGCCGCCGCCGGTCTGGATGCTGGCGCCCGCCTGGGTCAGCGTCCAGATCAGCGCGCACTGCGCCGAGGCGCCGCCCTTGGCGCCGTCCAGGTCCACCACATGGAGCCACTGGCTGCCGGCGGCGCTGAAGCGGCGGGCGATCTCCAGGGGATCGTCGCCATAGACGGTCTCCTGGTCGAACTGCCCCTGGTGCAGGCGGACGCAGCGGCCCTGCCTGATATCGATGGCCGGATAGATGATCATGCGACGGCCAGGAAATTCTCGAGGACGCGCTTGCCCACGGCGCTGGAGCGCTCGGGATGAAACTGGCAGCCATAGAGGTTGCCGCGATGGACCATGGCGGCGAAGGACACGCCATAGTCGCAGGTGGCGACGGTGTCTTCGGTCACCGGCGCGAAATAGCTGTGGACAAAATAGGCCTGCTGCCCCGGCGCCAGGCCCGACAGCAGCGGATCGCCGGCGCGGGCCGCGTTCATGTCGTTCCAGCCCATATGGGGCACGGTCATGTCCGGCCCGTCCTTGAAGCGGCGCACTTCGCCCTTCAGCAGGCCGAGGCATTCCACATTGCCCTCGGTGGAACGCTCGAACATCAGTTGCATGCCCAGGCACACGCCCATCACCGGCTGCCGCAGGCCGCGCAGGCAGGGGATGAGGTCCTTCTGCTGCAGCTTGGCCATGCCGGGGCCGGCGGCGCCGACGCCGGGCAGCAATACGTGACTGGATGCTGCGATCTCCGCGGGGTCGGCCGTCAGCTTTGCCGGCGCGCCCAGGCGCTCCAGCGCGAACAGCACCGAGTTGATGTTCGTGCCGCCGCTATCGACGACCGCGACATTGGCCATGGCCTAATCCATCATCTTCTCGATGGGCAGCACCAGGATGGCGCTGGCGCCGGCGGCCTTGAGCTGCTCCATCGTTTCCCAGAACACGCTCTCGCGGCTGACCGCATGCACCGCCACCTTGTCGGGCATGCTCTCCAGCGGCAGGACGGTGGGCGACTCGGCGCCCGGCAGGATGCGGGCGATCGCCGGCAGCGCCGAACGGGGCGCGTGAAGCATGATGTATTTCGCCTCGGACGCCTTGAGCGCGCCCTGGATGCGCTTGATCAGCCGCTCGGCGATGGCGGACTTGCCGCCGTTGAGCCGGTCCTTGCGGCCGATCAGCAAAGCCTGGCTGTCCAGCAGTGTATGCACAGGCTTCAGGCCGTTCGCCTCCAGCGTCGCGCCGGTCTGCACGATGTCGCAGATGGCGTCGGCGATGTGTAGCCGGGGCGCGACCTCCACGGAGCCGTTCATGACCACAATTTCGGCATCCACCTTGGCCGCAGTCAGCATGGCTTTGAGAGTCGCGGGATAGGTTGTGGCGATGCGCAGACCCTTGAGATCGGACAGGTCACGGAACACACGCCCCTCCTGCACTGCCAGCACCAGCCGACAGCGAGCATAGCCGAGGGGCAGGATGGTCGCGGTCTTGAAGCCGTCGATGGCGGCGCGGCGCTTCTCCTCCACCACGTTCTCGCCGACAATGCCGAGATCGCAGACGCCTTCCTCGACGAAGCCGGGAATATCGTCATCCCGCACCAGCAACAGGTCGATGGGCAGCTCCTCGATGCGGCAGAACAGCTCGGTGCGGCTGCGGGAGATATGCAGCCCGCATTTGCTCAGCAGTTCGAAGCTCGCATCCGACAGGCGGCCGGAGCGCTGCATGGCAAGCCTCAGACGGTCGGCGTCCATTGCCCCTCTTCCTTCCAATCCCAGCCCCATTTGCTTCGGGGATTCTGCCGGGCGCGCCGATGTCGGTTATCGGACATCAGGCAATCGAGGCCATCGCGCGCCGTCGGGGGAGCCCGGTTTGTACCGCCCGGACCATAGTATTCGCACGCGGGATGGGCGGGCGATTGAGGTGTTTGCTGTCGGGAATTTGACTCGCCAGGAGCCTGCATCATAAGGGAATTGCCGTTAACCCTTCGCAGGATATCGGATGACTTCTTCCGCGCCTCGCTATCGCATCGGCATCGATCTCGGCGGCACGAAGATCGAGGCCA
>DATKFM010000033.1:0-2576 GCA_035544395.1 Verrucomicrobiia bacterium | reverse complement strand
AGCGGCGACGCGTTCTTCCGAATGATCCTGCAGAGTCACCTGGACGAAGGCCTGCAGGCCGCGGCCGATGGCGGCGGGGCTGATCTGGGTGGTGTAGCCGACGATGATGCCGGCCTCTTCCATCTGCTTCACCCGCCTTTGGCAGGGTGTCGACGACAGGCCCACCTTGTCGGCAAGGTCGACCATGGAGATTCGACCATCCTTGCGCAGTTCCTCGAGGATGCGGCGGTCGATAGGGTCGATATCAGGAAATGGTGTTTTCATCTACTTGAATGGACGGTGATAGTGAATTACAGCTCAGTTTAACCATTTTGAAGGCGCTTTCGCAAGATTTCCCTATCTGTTTGAGCGTATTTTATAAGCATGTGGAGGAGATTCCCATATGCCTGATGGTGGCTTTGGACAGGGGTTGCGGGGTGACTACAGCCGGGCTCGGCCGGACTACACGGTTGAGGCGGACTGGCATGCCTACAGCACTGACGATCATGAGATTTGGCGTCAACTGTTCCAGCGTCAGTCGGCGCAGGTGGAGCGCTATGCCTGCGATGAGTTCATCCATGCGCTGAAGGCGTTGAAGCTTACCGATCGCATCCCGCATTTCGACAAGGTGAACGCCATCCTGGCGCCGGCCACCGGCTGGCGCATCGTCGCCGTGCCCGGGCTGATCCCCGATGACGTGTTCTTCGCCCATCTGGCGAAGCGGCAGTTCCCCGTCACTGTCTGGATGCGCAAGCCCGAGGAGCTGGACTACATCGTCGAGCCCGACCTGTTCCATGATTTCTTCGGCCATGTGCCGCTGCTGTTCAACCCGGTGTTCGCCGGCTACATGGAGGCCTATGGACGCAAGGGGCCCGAGGCGCTGGCGCTGAATTCGGTCAAGCTGCTGGCGCGGTTTTACTGGTACATGGTGGAGTTCGGCCTGATCCGCACGCCGCGGGGGCTGCGCGCCTTCGGCGCCGGCATGTTGTCGTCGCACAGCGAGCTGGCCTATTCGGTGGAGAGCCCGGAGCCGAACCGGGTTCGTTTCAATCTCGAACGCATCATGCGCACGAACTACAAGATCGACGCGTTCCAGGAGACTTATTTTGTGCTCGACAGTTTTGACGAGCTCTTTGCCGCCAGCCAGCGCGACTTCGCGCCGCTTTACGCCGCCTATCGCGATCAGCCGGCATTCCCGGCCGCAACGATCCTGCCCACCGACGCCATCATCCACAAAGGCCGCCGCGCCCTCGCTCCCCGCGCGGCCTGAAGTTCAGAGGACATTGCCATGACTCCTGCCGCCGCGCCGGCTATCGCTGCTTCCGTCGCCAAGCTGGCGAAGGATCTCTGGGACAATCCCATGGGCACCGACGGCTTCGAATTCGTGGAGTACACCGCGCCCGATCCGGAAGCTCTGGGCAAGCTGTTCGAGACGCTCGGCTTCAGCGCAGTGGCGCGCCACCGTTCGAAGAAGGTGACGCTATATCGCCAGGGCGATGTGAATTTCATCGTCAATGCCGAGCCGCAATCCTATGCGCAGATCTTCGCCCGCGCCCATGGCCCGTCGGTCTGCGCCATGGCTTTCCGCGTTGCCGATGCCAGCAAGGCCTATCAGCGCGCGCTCGATCTCGGCGCCAAGCCGTTTCCCGGCAAGGTCGGGCCGATGGAGCTGAACATCCCGGCAATCGAGGGTATTGGCGGCTCGCTGATCTATCTGGTGGATCGCTATGGGCCGCAGGGCTCGATCTATGACGTCGATTTCCGCCCCGTCGCCGGCGTCGAACAGAAGCCGGCGGGCGCTGGGTTGGCCGCCGTCGACCACCTGACCCACAATGTCTTTACCGGGCGCATGAATGCCTGGTCGGATTTCTACACCAAGCTCTTCAATTTCCGGGAGATCCGCTACTTCGACATCGAGGGCAAGCTCACCGGCTTGCGTTCCCGTGCCATGACCAGCCCCTGCGGCAAGATCCGCATCCCCATCAACGAGTCCGCGGACGACAAGTCGCAGATCGAGGAATATCTGCAGGCCTATCGCGGCGAAGGCATCCAGCACATCGCGCTCTCCACCAACGACATCTATTCCACTGTCGAGCAGCTGGCTGGCGCCGGGATTTCCTTCCTGGATTCGCCCGACACCTACTACGAGATGATCGACAAGCGGCTGCCGGGCCACGGCGAGGACTTGGCACGGCTGCGGAAAGACCGCATCCTGATTGACGGCGCACCGGAATCGAAGCCGGGCGCCAAGGATGGCGGGCTGCTGCTGCAGATCTTCACGAAGACGGTGATTGGGCCTATCTTCTTCGAGATCATCCAACGCAAGGGCGACGAGGGTTTCGGCGAAGGCAATTTCAAGGCCCTGTTCGAATCCATGGAGCTGGATCAGGTGCGGCGGGGCGTGCTGAAGCCGGCGGCCCAAGGGAGTTAAGGGGGCGCATGAAGAACTGGATCAATTTTCCCAAGCGTGAAGGGGAAACCTCGCGCCAGGCCCACACTAATCTGCCGGCCGGCAGCTATGAGCGCGAGCTCGGCAAGAACGGCTTCTTCGGCCCGGCGACCGAAATGTATCACAGCCATCCGCCTACGGGCTGGAC
>DATKFM010000032.1:0-7269 GCA_035544395.1 Verrucomicrobiia bacterium | reverse complement strand
GAGTGGGGCAAGGAGCGCGCCAAGGACTGGTTGGGCCTGCTCGATAAGCACTGGCTCGGGCCCAACAAGCCGTACCTCACCGGCGACCAGATCACTATCGCGGATTACTTCGGATCCGGGCTTGTGACGCTGGGCGAGGTCATCCGCTGCGATTTCTCCGGCTATCCGAACATCCAGCGCTGGCTCAACAATGTGAAGAAGCTGAAGAGCTGGCCGAAGGTGAACGAAGTGTTCTACGGCCTGGTGGAATCGGTCAAGGAACAGAAGTTCAACGCCCTCTAGGGCCGCTACGCAATGAACTGTGATGGAGATTCACATGATCAAAGGTCTGCATCATAACGCCTATCGCTGCCGGGATTCCGAAGAGACGCGGCGCTTCTACGAGGACTTCCTCGGGCTGCCACTGACCAATGCCTTCGAGATCAAGGAGACCAAGAGCGGCCGAAAGACCAGCACGCTTCATTCATTCTACAGGATGGATGACGGTTCCTGCCTTGCGTTCTTCGAGGCTCCGGACATGCCGTTTGAGTTCAAGCGCCAGCACGACTTCGATCTTCATATCGCGCTGGAGGTTCCGCGCGACGTACTCGAAAAGATGATGGCGAAAGCAAAAGCCGCCGGCATCGAGACCCGTGGCATTTCCGATCACCAGTTCATCGATTCGATCTATTTCCGAGATCCCAACGGCTATGTCATCGAGCTGACCGCCAAGCGGCCCGGCCACGACGAGGCCATGGATCCTGCGAAGAACGGCGCGCGCAGCACGCTCGACTCCTTCCAGGCCTCAAAGCTGCGCGCCAAGGCGAGCTAGCGGCGCAACGAAAAAAGGATTCTTGTGGGGCCGAACGGCGTTCACTCCGGTCTTGCGCGAAGTGTTGATTTAATCATTTCTTGCTGTTGGTGCCGCGGGAAGGAGGGCGCCCGCCGGTGGCCTCTACATCTTCTCCGTGATTGTCTGTGCCTCTGTGGTTCAAGGTTTCAGAGCGAAATTACAATCAGCTCACTCACGACTCCTCCTCTCTCGCATAACAGATGATGGAGAGAAAGCGGATCGGCAGTTTGCGCAGTTCGTCGGGGCCGTGAGGGACGTCGGCGTCGAAGAACAGGGAATCGCCGGGCTTCATCACGTAGGTCTTGTTGCCGTGGCGGTAGCCGACTTCGCCTTCCAGCATATAGAGGAACTCGACACCCGCATGCTGGAAGATGGGGAAGACGTCGGACTGCTCGGTCAGCGTAATCATGTAGGGCTCGACGGCGATATTTCGCCGCTGGGTGTGGCCGAGGAGCTGGTACTGGTGGCCGGCGCGCGTGCCGCGGCGTTCGATCTTGAGCCCCTGCCCCGCCGGTACGAAGGTGGCGTCGCGTTCTTCCTCGTAGCGGCGGAAGAAGGCGGTGACCGGAACATGGAGCGCCTTCGACAGCGCCTGCAGCGTGTCCAGCGACGGCGAGGTCATGCCATTCTCGATCTTCGACAGCATGCCGGCGGAGAGTTTCGCCTGGCCGGCAAGCTGGGCCACGGTCATGTCCAGCTTCTTGCGGAATTCGCGGACCTCGCGGCCGATGGCGGTTTCGAGCTGGCTGTTGGCGGGGCTGCGTAGCTTGTGGGGATCCTGGAATTCCGGCTGCGCCTTGGCGCGCGCGCGTCCGGCCGGTGCCGGAGGCGGCCGCCGCTGAGCTCCGTCTTTCCGCTTTGCCGTGCCTTTCCTCACCCGCCGCCCGCCAATTGCCTTAGGGCCAATAGCCCGACAGGCGCTCCGGAGAATTCCTCCATCGCGTCCATCAGACAGCCCCAAAGATATTCGGCGGAGGCGCTGTCGGCGAGAACATAATAGGCGGGTGTGCGGCCGAGATCGGCACGAATGATGATCCCGCTCATCTTGGCCAGGGAAGTCTGGGCGATGCGGCCGTTCGCAAAGTGCGCCGGCCGTAAATCGACGCCGCAAATCTTGGCGAACATGGCTGGCGATTTCTCTCCGGTAACCGTGAACCAGGCGTGACTCTCGGATCTCGGCATAGGATAGCCGATCAGCTTGCGCGGCCGCTCCGCTGTCCAGGCCCAGGCGCCGTTGAGCTGGGCGATCAGGCGGCCGGTGGCGGCGAGATCGTCAACGAGGAAGATCTCCGTCGGCGCGAGCCGAGCGGCCAGTTCGCCGCCGCTCTGGCGGTAGGCGATGTTGCTGTCGACGCCGATTCTGAGGCCCTGGGCGGCGAGCCATTCCACCGTGCCCGTACCCTTGAAGCCGGTGCGGGGCAGGACGGAAAGATCGGCAAGGCCCATCTGCATTGCTTGCGCCGTTTCGTCGGCGGCGCGCTCATACTCCATGGCGACGAGGCCATCGCCGATGCGATCGAACCGAGCGCCCGTCTGCTGCAGGACGCGATGGACGAAGCTGCGCCGGGTACCGGGTGATGGCGAAAGCGGAATTGCAGCGGCGACCATCGCTACATCTCCTGCCGCTGGTTCTTCGGATCGTAGAAGGGGATCGGCACCACCTTGCCCTGGATGATGCGGCCGCCGTCGACCTTGATGTCAAAGCTGCTGCCGGCGGCGGCCTGTTCCGGCGCCACATAGGCAAGGCCGACGATGCGGCCGAGGCTGAGGGAGCGCACGGCCGAGGTCACGCGACCGACGATGGTGTCGCCGCGGAGCGTCAGGTGGCACTCCTCAGGCACCGGCGCTGCCGGATCATCGATGGTGAAACCCACCAGCTTGCGGGTCAGGCCGCGGGCATTCTGGATCTCGATCGATTTCTGGCCCATGAAATAGGGTTTCGCCTTGCTGACCGCCCAGGCCATGTCGGCTTCGTACGGATGTGTCAGCCCGTCGGTATCCTGGCCGATGATGATGTGGCCTTTCTCCAGGCGCAGCACACGCTGGGCTTCGACGCCAAATGGCTTGATGTTGAAGGGCTGTCCCGCCTCCATCAGCGCGTCCCAGACATGTTCGCCATAGTGGGCGGGCATGTGGATTTCATAGCCGAGCTCACCGACGAAGCCGACGCGCAGCAGCCGCGCCGGCACACCGGCGACCGTGCCCATGCGCACGCCGAGATAGGGGAAGGCTTCGGCCGAGAGATCGACGTCGTTGCACAGGCGCTGCAACACCTGGCGCGCGCGCGGGCCGGCAATGTTGACGCCGGCATAGGCAGCGGTGACATTGGCGACGTCCACATCCAGCCGCCATTGCGCGTTCCAGAACAACATCAGACGGTAGACGCCATCGACGCCGCTGGTCGTGGCGGTGACGTAGAAATGCTCGTCATGGAAGCGGCAGGCGACGCCGTCATCGATGACCGCCCCCGACTGATCGGTCATCAGGACATAGCGTGACTTGCCGACCGGCAGCTTGGCGTAGCTGAAGGTGTACATGCGGTTGATGAACTCGGCGGCATCGGGGCCGCGGATATCCAGGCCGCCAAGCGTCGACACGTCGATCAGGCCGACATTCTCGCGAACGTTCTTCACCTCGGCGGTGATTGCCTGCTCGCGGTCTTCCTTGCGGCCATAATAGGCCGGACGCCACCAGACGCCCGCAGGCATCATCCGCGCGCCAAGTTCCAGGTGACGGTGATGCATGGCGGTGCGCCGTTCGGGGTCGAAGACGCGGCCGCCGAGCAGCCCGATCTTTTCCGGTACGAAGGGCGGGCGCTGGGTTGTGACGCTGAGGCTGGCAAGGTCGCGGCCGGTTTCCTTGGCGAGGACGCGGGCGGCAGTGACGGCGGAATGCTTGCCCTGGGACGGGCCCATGCCGACGGTGGAATAGCGCTTCAGCAACTCGATATCGTCATAGCCGTCGGCGGCGCCGTTCTTCAGGTCCTTCACCTGCAGATCCTCGTCGAAATCGACGAAGTCCCTGCCCTTCGGGTGATTGAAAATCGGCCAGGGATGGGTGACGCCGAGATTACCTTTGGAGGCCGGCGCGGCCGGCTCGCCCTCCGACTTCAGCCCGGCATCCCGCGCCGCCAGCCATCCGGCGCGGCGGCCGTCCTGGATCACGGCGTCGAGATTGTAGGTGCCCGCGACCGAGCCCGCGGCAATGACATGGGCAGGCAGAGACGCCACCTCGAACATCGCGGTCGATTTGTTGTAGGCGAACTTGGCGTTTAGATGGTGCAGCAAATGGGATGTGGGCGTATAGCCGACGGACATGCAGAGCAGATCGCATTCGATCGTGCGTGCCGCTTTCTCGCAGGTTCCCTCGCCGGTGATGCGGGAGATCAGGGCGGCGGTGATGTGATGCTTGCCCTGGCTGTGCATCATCTCCGAGACGGTGCAGCCGGTGAGAATAGGCACGCCAAGTTCATTGACGGCGGTGACGGTTTCCGAGGTGCCGGTGTCGGTCCGCAGATCGACGATAGCCTGGAGCTGAACACCGGCTTCGGCGAGATCCAGCGCCACGCCGTAACCATCCGAGTTCGCGGTCAGCACGACGGCGCGCCGGCCGGGCCGGATGCCGTAGTGGCGGATCAGGCGCTGCGCCGCCGAGCCCATCATCACGCCCGGCAAGTCGTTGTGGCGGAACACGGCGGGCTGCTCGAGGGAGCCCGTGGCGATCACCACCGATTTCGCGCGCAGCTTGTAGAGCCGCGTGCCCTTCACTAGCGCCAGCCAGCTGTCGGAGAATAGGCCGTTGCAAGTGGTGCCGGTCATCACGCGGATGTTGCCGGCGGCTGGCAGAGCCGTGGTTAGTTCTGCCGCCTGGCGCAGGCCGCGCTGCCCGGAGGCATCGAAGCGCGCATAGGTGAGCGAACCGCCGAGCGCTGCGTTCTCGTCAATGAGGATGACCTCACCGCCGCCTTTCGCGGCTTCCAGCGCAGCGGCAATGCCGGCCGGTCCACCGCCGATCACCGCGACGTCGGCAAACAGATACTGCTTGTCGAAATAACCGTGGTGGGCTGCGGTGTTCACCACGCCCAGGCCGGCTTTGCGGCGGATGTAAGGCTCCCAGCGCTTCCAGGCGCCCTTCGGCTTATAGAAGGCCTTGTAGTAGAAGCCTACCGGGAGGAAGCGGCCGATGCGATCCATCCAGGCATCGCGGTCGTTGAACAGGCTGCCAACATAGTTCTGGCCGGTGACCGAAAGGCCGTCGGAGATTAAGCGGCGGTCGGCAAGCACGCTCGGCTCATCGCCCACTTGCACCAGCGTGTTCGCGTCCATGCCCGCCATGGTGAGGATGCCGCGCGGCCGGTGATATTTGAACGAGCGAGACAGGATCCAGGCGTCGTTGGCGGCCAGCGCACTGGCAATGGTGTCGCCAGCGAGACCCGTGAAGGCCTGCCCTTCGAAAGTGAATTCAATCTCCCGGCTGCGGTCGACCAGCCGGCCGTGGGGTGAAGCAAGGCGGTTGATGCCGGTCATCTTCAGCCCTCGCCAGCTTTGGCCTTGGCGGCGAACTCGCGGCGCTGCTTGAACATCTCGCCGGCCGGATAGGTCTTGATGATTTCATCGGTCACCGTGTTGCGTTCGGCGATGAACCAGAAAGACGTGGGCACATGGCACCACCACTCGCGGATAACACCGGCGGTGTTATTCTCCAGGAACACCCAGGCGCCCCAGTCGCGATCAGCCAGATCGTCGGGGTTGGGCATCTCCCGCACCTCGCCACCCCAGACGAATTCGGAGATGTTGCGCGGACCGTTCAGCGGACAATTGAGAATTTTCATGGCGCGCCTCTCAATGCCCGACCGACGCTGCGCCTTTTTCGCCGACCTGAGCGAAATCCACGAAGCGATCGAGGCGGAACGGCGCGATCATGTCCGGCACCTTACCGGTGGCCACCATCTCGGCCATGCGCTTGCCGCAAACCGGCGTCGCCTTGAAGCCCCAGGTGCCCCAGCCGGAATCTATGTAGTAGTTCTGCACCGGTGTCGGGCCCATGATCGGACTGAAATCAGGCGTCATGTCGGTCATGCCCGCCCACTGGCGCAGCAGCGTCACATTGTCGAGGAAGGGAAACAGCTCGAGCATGTGACCCATCAACCCTTCCTTGAAATCCAAGGTCGAGCGCGTGGAGTAGACGCCATAGGGATCGCTGGACCCGCCCATCACCAATTCGCCACGGGCGGACTGGGAAATGTAGATGTGCAGGCTGCCGGAGACCACGATCTGATCCAGGAACGGCTTCAACGGCACGGAGACGCAGGCCTGCAGCGGGATGGTGCGGATCGGCAGCCTGAAACCGGCCATCTTGGCGATCAGCGAGGTGGAACCCGCCACCGCCTGCATGGCGCGATTGCAGTGGATGGTGCCACGGTTTGTGTGCACGCCCTTGATGGTGCCGTTCTCGATCAGCAGACCGGTGACCTCGGTCTGCGTATGGATATGCACGCCGCGCATCGCTGCACCCCGGGCATAGCCCCAGGCCACCGCGTCATGGCGCGCGATGGAACCCGGCGGGTGGTACAGCGCACCGAGCACGGGATAGCGCGCATCTTCCGACAGGTTCATCGATGGGCAGAGCCGCGCGATATCTTCCCGGTAGATCAATTCCGAATTGACGCCCAGATGCTTGTTGACCTCGGCGCGCCAGCGGCTGGTGCGCATGGCCGCGTCGGTGTGGGCGAGCGTGAAATGGCCTCGCTCGCTATACATGATGTTGTAATCGAAATCGTTGCTGAGATCCTGATAGAGCCGCACCGACTCGTCATAGAAGGCAACGCCTTCCGGCGTCAGATAGTTGGAGCGGATGATCGCTGTGTTGCGGGCGGTGTTGCCGCCGGCGAGATAGCCCTTCTCGATCACGGCGATGTCGGTGATGCCATAGTCGCGCGCCAGGTAGAACGCCGTGGCGAGACCATGGCCGCCGCCGCCGATGATCACCACGTCGTAGGTTTTCTTCAGCTCCTTCGGGCGCGGGAAGTGATGCTGCGCCGGATATTTGCGGCGAAGTCCGTATTTCAGCAGACCGAGAGGCATGGTGCGGCAGATCTCCGCTTGCGCTAAGCAGTCCTCAGAACTTCCGGGCGGCCGCGCCGCGAGCGGCAAAATGGTCTAAATTGGTCGCGGCGGCTTGCCCGGTTGACTTCGCGCAAGCTAGCGTTAGGTTTCCTGACAGGCAAGAAATATTACCGATGTGCAGAGAAATCAGGCTTCAGACCGGTTCCGCCGGCGCTTTCCGAAGCCGGGCGGTTCGCCGAAAATTGGTTGCAACTGGTACATTTTTTTCTGAGGAAGGTAGACAGGATTGCCTGATCGCAACCCGCATAATGTGGTGCTGACTCAGCAGGCGGCGCAGCTCCTGCGCAAGGAGTTCATCGGCTGGCAATGCCG
>DATKFM010000031.1:0-8096 GCA_035544395.1 Verrucomicrobiia bacterium | reverse complement strand
ATTCAGCGGCAGATAGAGCTGGATCAGATAGGCGTTCACCAGCACGAAATCGCCGATGCTCATATTGCCGGCGACCACGCCGCGGGCCGCCAGCGCCATGATCAGAGTCACGCCGACGGCGATGATGAAGGCCTGGCCGGTATTGAGCACCGAGAGGGTGACGCGGCTCTTGATCCCCGCCTTCTCATAGGCCTGCAGCGCCACGTCATAGCGGCGCGACTCATGGGCTTCATTGTTGAAGTATTTCACCGTCTCGTAGTTCAGCAGGCTGTCGATCGCCTTGGTGTTCGCCTCCTCGTCCGCTTGGTTCATGTAGCGGCGGTACTTGATGCGCCATTCCGTGACCGTCAGCGTATAGGCGACATAGCCGGCGATGGTGACGAAGGTGACGAGCGCGAACCAGAAATTGTACAGCCCCCAGAGGATGCCGCAGACCAGGGCGATCTCCACCAGGGTCGGCAGCACATTGAACAGCACGAAGAAGAGAAAGAACTCGATGCCCTTGGCGCCGCGCTCGACGACGCGGGAGAGGCCGCCGGTCTGCCGCTCCATGTGAAAGCGCAGGGACAAGCTGTGCAGATGCTGGAAGGTCTGCAGCGCCACGCGGCGGATCGCCCGCTGCGCCACCTTGGCGAAGATGCCGTCCCGCAGCTCGGCGAAAGCCTGGGTGGAGATGCGCGCGGCGCCATAGGCCAGCAGCAGCATGACCGGCACGGCCAGCACCGTCACCGCCGCCGACCCCGGCTTCACCGTCAGCGCGTCCACCATGCCCTTGAAGATCAGGGGAATGATGACATTGGCGAACTTGGCGACTGCCAGGCAGGCCAGCGCCAGCAGCACGCGCACCCGCAAGTCCCAGGCGCCGGCCGGCCAGAGATAGGGCAGGAGCTGGCGCAGCGCGGCACGCCGGGCGCCCGGGAGCGGCGCGGCCTTATCGGGGGCGCCGCCAGCCATGGAAGCCATTAGCAGAACTCCGAAGAATCATTGCGTCGACGGTATATGTTCATAACCTAGGCACGGAACGGGGAAACTCAATGCGCATTGCCCGAGGCAGACGCCGAATTATGGTCCTCGCCCTGGAATATCAATGATTTCGCCGGCTCCGCCGCCCAAAGGCGCCGCTCCCGCCGCCGCGCGCAGCCTCGATGCAGTTCTGGCCGATCTCAAGCGCCTCGCCAAGAAGGACTGGGTGCTGTCCATGCAGCGGGTGGGCATCACCGGCGCCCAGATGTGGGGCGTGCCGGTGCCCGATATCCGTCAGCTCGCCAAGCGGCTGGGCGCCGACCATGGCCTCGCCCGGCAGCTCTGGGAGACAGGTATCCACGAAGCCCGCATCCTCGCTACCCTGCTAGGCGATCCCGCGGCGATGCCCGGCCGCGAGCTGGATGGGTGGCTGCGGGATCTCGATTCCTGGGACATCACCGACGCCTACACCGGCAATCTGGTGGTCCGATCCGGCCATGCCTGGGGCAAGGCGGTGGAGTGGGCCGGCCGCAAGAAGCTGTTCGAGAAGCGCGCCGCCTTTGCCCTGATGGCCGCGCTGGCGGTGCATGACAAGGCGTCCGACGACGAGGCATTCAAGCGGCTATTGCCGGTGATCTGGGAGCATGCGGTGGATTCCCGGCCCTATGTGGCAAAGGCGGTATCCTGGGCGCTGCGTCAGATCGGCAAGCGCAACCGCACGCTTAACCGCGCCGCCCTTGCCTGCTCCCAGGAAATCCAGGCGTTGAACAACCAGGCCGCCCGCTGGGTCGCCAGCGACGTGCAGCGCGAACTGCTGAGCCCCGCGGTGCTGATGAAGCTGGCGAAGTAGCACGCCACCTTCAGCATCGTACGGGTGAACTGCGTTCGCCCGATTCTAGATCAATCGCTAGCGCATGAATTAGAATCGACTATCTGACGGTCCGATGGGCGACCGCAGGTCGCTCCTACAAAATCATGACACGACGTTGAATTCCGCGCTCATTGGCAGGATGTGATTCGGCATATATAGAACGCTGCATGCCGCGTTCGCCCGCCGAAATCCTCCGCACCATCTTCGGTTTCGATTCATTCCGCGGCCATCAGGCCGAGATCATCGAGCATGTGGTCGGCGGCGGCGATGCGATGGTGCTCATGCCGACCGGCGGCGGCAAGTCGCTCTGCTATCAGATTCCGGCGCTGTGCCGCAAAGGCGTAACCGTCGTGGTGTCGCCGCTGATCGCGCTGATGCGGGACCAGGTGGAGGCGCTGAAACAGCTCGGCGTCAAGGCGGCGGCGCTGAATTCCTCCATCGCCTTCAGTGCGGCTGTCCAAATCGAGCGGCAGATGGCTGATGGCGAGATCGACATCGTCTATGTGGCGCCCGAACGGCTGCTGACCGATTCGTTCCTCGCCCTGCTCGGCCGCTGCAGGCTGGCGCTGTTCGCCATCGACGAGGCCCATTGCGTGTCGCAGTGGGGCCACGACTTCCGGCCGGAATATCTGAAGCTGACGGTGCTGCATGAGCGCTTTCCCGCTGTGCCGCGCATCGCCCTGACCGCGACGGCGGATGCGCCGACGCGCCGGGACATCCAGGAGCGATTGCAACTGGAGAAGGGCCGCGTCTTCGTCGCCGGCTTCGACCGGCCGAATATCCGCTACCGCGTGCCGCCGAAGACCGATGAGCGCGGCCAGTTGCTGGAGATCATCGAAAGCCATAAGGGCGAGTCCGGCATCGTCTATTGCATGACCAGAAAATCGGTCGAGCGGGTCGCCCAGGCGCTGGCGGACCGCGGCTGGCCGGCGCTGCCCTATCACGCCGGACTCGACAAGGCGGTGCGCGACCGCCATCAGGACCGCTTCATCAAGGATGACGGCGTGATCGTCGTCGCCACCATCGCCTTCGGCATGGGCATCGACAAGCCGGATGTGCGCTTCGTCGTGCATCTCGATTTGCCGAAGAGCCTGGAGGCCTATTACCAGGAGACCGGCCGCGCCGGGCGCGACGGGCTGCCGTCCGATGCCGTCATGCTCTACGGCCTGGAGGATGTCACCAAGATCCGGCAACTCGTCGCCGGGTCGGAAGCGCCGGATGCTCAGAAGCAGATCGAGCGGCGCAAGCTCGAGGCGCTGATCGGCTTCTGCGAGACCACGCAATGCCGCCGCCAGGTGCTGCTGAGCTATTTCGGCGAGTCGCCCGCGGGCCGTTGCGGGAATTGCGATACCTGCCTGGAGCCGGTGGAAAGCTTCGACGGCACCGAACTGGCGCGGAAGGCCCTGTCCTGCGTCTACCGGACCGGCCAGCGCTTCGGCGCTTTGCATGTCATCGACGTGCTGCGCGGCACTGACAGCGAGAAGGTTCAGAAATTCGGCCATGACAATCTCAGCACCTATGGCATCGGCAAGGAACTGTCGGTGGCGGAGTGGCGCTCGGTGTTCCGCCAGCTTGCGGCGCATGGATTCCTGGAAGTGGATATGGACGGCCATGGCGGCCTGCGGCTAAGCCAGGATTGCCGCGATGTCCTCCGCGGGGAGCGTCGCGTGGAGCTGCATCGCGATACCCTCCGGGAGAAGCGGCCGCGCAAGGCCCGGAAGGCGGCGGCGACAATCGACATCAGCCCGGCAGGCCACGCCCTGTTCGACATGCTGCGCGCCAAGCGACTTGCGCTCGCCAAGGCGCAGGGCGTGCCGCCCTATGTGATTTTCCACGACAGCACGCTGGTGGCCATGGCCACGACGAATCCGCGGAATCTGGAAAGCCTGGCGCTGATCCCCGGCGTCGGCGAATCCAAGCTCAAGCGCTATGGCGCGGAGTTCCTGTCAGCGATCACGGCGTTTCAGGCACAGGGCTAGCAAGAAAATTGTCCCCTCGCCCCACGCAGTGGGGAGAGGGTCAGGGTGAGGGGTCGTGCCGTTGGCGCCGACGTCTGGCGAATCTTCTGATTGCATCGAGAGCTTCATCGACACCCCCTCACCCGCAACATCCGCCGGACGCGGATATTGCGTGTCTCTCCCCCACTCCGTGGGGGCGAGACGTCGATGTCGATATGGGCCTACCCCGCCCGCTTATGGCCCGCTCGTTCCAGGCTGCGTTGCAGCACCAGATACAGCTTGCCCACATCGGCGGTGATGAAGGTGGCGTTGAGCAGGCTTTCCTGGTCGGCGGCGTTGGCTTCGCGCAGCAGCTCCTCGAACTTGCTGAGATAGCGCGAAACCATGTCGCGGAAGCGGTCGTCCTGCTCGTAGCGCTGCTCGATCGCCGGGATGGTGTAGCTGTCCTTGAGGCGGAACAGGCGGCGCGCGAACACCGAGCGGTCGCCGGCGCGGAAATTCTTCCAGATCTCCTCGGGAATATCCGAGTCCAGCAACTGGTGGATATCGAGCGCGAGGCCGTTGAGCTCATCAATCATGGTGGAGGCCTGGCGCAGGAACTGGTCGCGCACCGTGCGCTGCTGGCGCTGCTGGATGTTTGCGGTCTGCTCCACCGCGCTTTGCGCCGTCTTGGTCAGATTGTCGCTTTCGGTGCGCAGCTTGGTCACCAGATCCTCCGCGGCGACAGCCGCTTCCTTGACCGAACTGCCGAGCATCTGCGACTGGCGCTCGAACACCGTGCCGAGTTCGCTGGCGCGGGCCAGGGCCCGGTCGGCTGACGAGACCAGGGTCTCGGCGCGGGAGTCGATGAGGGCGCCGATTTCGCTCAACCGCTGGCCCACCTGATCCGCCACCTGGGCCAGATCGGCCGCCTGGTTGCGCAATTCCTCGCGCGCCGCCTCGCCGTCGGTCCGCGCCGCCGCCAGGGATCCCGTGAGTTCGCGGACCGGGCCGGCGACGCCGTCGCGGAAGGTGGTGGCGACCGTGCGCACTTCGCCGGCGATCTTGGCGAGATCGCCCATCTCGCGGGCGATGGCAGTCTTGACAGTGCCGATCTCGGCCAGCGTGTCGCGCAAGGTTTGCAGCAGCGACGACGAATCCGTTTCGGCGTCGCGGGCAAGTTGCGTCGCCTGGCGCGTCGCCTCGCCGGCGACGCTCGCGACCTCGCCAACCAGGCCGCGCACGGCCGTGCGCAGCTCGTCAATGCGGCCGCTGCCCTGGGTCGCGGCGAGGCCGATCTCCTCGGCCTGGGTGCGCAGCGCCCTGATCACGATGTCCACCTTCTGCATCGCGCCGTTGGTGGTGGCGGCTATTTCGCCCGAACCTGCCTTCCAATTCTCCGCCGCCGCGCTGAGCCGCAGTTCGGTATCGGCGATCACCTGCTCCATGCCGACGACGCCCTGCTGGACCGCCGTGGCGATCGTCTGGGAACGCTGCACGGCGGACTCGGTTGCGGTCTTGATCTGCTCGGCCTGGGTGGCGGTGGCGAGCTGCAGCGCGGCCGCCTGTTCGCCGGCGTTGTCCACAACTGCCGCCAGATCCTTGATCTGCCGTTCCAGCAGGAACTTGAGGTTCGCCGCCTCGTTGGCGGCCATGCGCGCGCCTTCCACCAGGCGCTTGGTCTCAAGTTGGAAGGTGTTGGCGACAGAGGTCGTCTCTTGCGTCACGCGGGAGGCGATGGTGCTGACTTCCGTCATCTGCTTGTCCAGCGCCGAGCGCAGCGGCGAGCTCTGGTCGTCGGCCAGGGAGACCAGCCTAGCGATCTCCGTCCGCTCCTTGGTGACGGCCTCCTGCAACGTGGCGGCGCGGGCCGTGGCTTCCTGAGTGGCCAAGGTGAGGTTCGCGGCGTAGCGCGCGAAACCTTCCCGCAGATTGTCGAGCAGCGTGGTGGCCCGCGTTTCGCCGTCATCCAGCGCCTTGCGTACCGAACCGGCCTGGCTGTCGAACTGGCCGGACATGGCGGCGAGCGCCGCCTCGGCTTGGCCGACGAGTCCGGCAAGATTGTCGCTCTGGCCTTTCAGCGCCTGCTGCAGCCGTTCGCCCGAGGTCATGATGCCTTCGAATGCCGTGCGCACACCGGCCGCTTCCTGGTTCAGCTTGGCGGAGACGGTCGCCGCGGCGGAGCCTGCCGCCTGGGCAATGCCCTGGGTCTGTTCGCCGAAAACTCGCTGCAGGCTGGTCAGCCGCTCGCTGAGCTTGGCATCGAGCGCGGCCAGCGCGGCACCCTGCTGCTCCGCCTGGGCATGGAGCTTCGCCGTGGCGCCTTCGGCCGCTTCCCGCAGCTTGTCGGCATGGCCGGCCGCCATCGCCGGCAGGCTGGTCATGCGTTGCTCGAGGCCGGCCACCACATCGGCGATCTGCTGCGCCTGCTTGATCAGCGCCTGCCGCAGGTGATCGACGGCCACGCCGGCTGCCGCCTGCAACGCCTGGGCCTGACCCTGCACCGTCGTTTCCAATGTCTTGGTGCGCTGCGCCGCCTGCTCGGCGGTCGTGGTCGCCACTTGGCCGATATTGCCTAGCGCCTGGCGGAACTTCTCGAAGGAGCCGGTGAGCGCGGCGCCGACAGCATCAGTCTGCTGCTGCAGGGACTCGCGGATGACGGAAGCGCGCTGAGCGCCCGACTCGACGGACTTGCTCATGGCTGTCTCGAAATCGGCAAGCGAATCCTTGAGCTGCACCAAGGCTACCGACGACGATTTCGACAGGAGGCCCGCTTGTGCCTCGACGGCCGCCTGCATCTGATCGCTGCGTACTGAGGCGGTCTGGGTCGCGGCCTCGATACGCTTGCTCAGGGCGTCGATGGCGGCGGCAAAATCGGCGGTCTGCTTGTCGGCAAAGCTCTTGAGCTGTTCGGCCTGCTGCTTGATCGCGGTTTGCAGGGACGCACCCTGGGAGCTGGCTTGGCCGACGAGGCCGGAAAGCTGTTCGCCATGGCCGCGCACTGTCGAGCCGATGGCCTGTGCGGAAAGATTCAGCGCTTCGGCCAGGGCATTCGTCTCCTTCTTCGCCGCTTCGACCAGGCTGGCGCGCTGGGCGCCCATGTTCTGGGACATGGAGATGAGATCGCCGGTTTGCGCGGCGATCGCGTCCTTGATCAGGTTCACGGCCGCCGTGAGCTTGCCGGCGGATTCCGCGACGTCCTTGGAATGCTGACGGAACAAGGTGCCGGTGGTATCCAGCGCCTGCGCCGCTTCGGTGGTCGAAGCCTTCAGCGCGTCGGCCTGATTGCGCAGATCGGAGGCGATATGGGCGGCATGCTGCGCCGCCTCGGTGCCCGGCGCGGTCAGCCGCTCCAGCTCCGCCTTGATCGCGGCGTCGCGGTGCTTCTCGTCTGTGTTGCGAAATTCCAGCAGCACCAGCACCCAGAGCAGGGACAGGAATGACAGTAGCGCGGCAAAGCCGGCCAGCAGCGGGCTCAGCTGCGGCAGCGGCAGGCTCAAGACCCGGTCCAGGCCGACCTGCTGGTGGACATAGTAGGCGTAGCCGCCGATCAACCCGATCGAGACCAGAAGCACTAGAGCGGACCAGTAGCGGCTCGCCGTCCGAATGGATGCCATTTTTATCCCGTCCTATGCCGCCTTCGGGCGGCCTTGTCCTAGGCCGCTTTCCGGCGGCGGCGAATGAAACCCAAGATTTCCGAGGCGGCGAGCGGGATGTTTGTTCCCGGGCCGTAGATGGCGGCGACACCCGCCTTCATCAGGTACTCGTAGTCCTGCGGCGGAATCACGCCGCCGCAGATTACCAGGATATCGTCGGCGCCGGCGGCGCGCAGGGCTGCGACCAGCTGTGGCACCAGCGTCTTGTGGCCGGCGGCCTGTGACGAGACGCCGATCACATGTACATCGTTTTCGATCGCCTGGCGCGCCGCTTCCTCCGGCGTCTGGAACAGCGGGCCGATATCCACGTCGAAGCCGATATCGGCGAAGGCGGTGGCGATGATCTTCGCGCCGCGATCATGGCCGTCCTGGCCCAGCTTCACCACCAGCAGGCGCGGCCGGCGGCCTTCCTCCTCGGCGAAGCCGCGCACTTCCGCCTGGATGCGCTGGAAGCCGGTGTCGCCGGCATAGGCGGCGCCATAGACGCCGGAGATGCTGCGCGTCGTGGCGCGGTGGCGGGTGAAGACTTTCTCCAGGGCGTCGGAGATTTCGCCGACGGTGGCGCGGGCGCGCGTGGCCTCGATGGACAGCGCCAGGAGATTGCCCTGGCCCGAAGATGCAGCCTTGGTCAGCGCATCCAGCGCTGTTCGGCATTTGCCTTCGTCGCGG
>DATKFM010000030.1:0-7309 GCA_035544395.1 Verrucomicrobiia bacterium | reverse complement strand
GAGGAACCCGGCCAGAGCCGGGCAATCCCCGGGCCGCGCCGGCCGCAGGCGGACCGCGACGGCCGGCCTCTCCGCCGCCGTGGCCAGGGCCTGGAACTGCTCGTCCTCCGCCACGTACTCGATGAGGTCGCCGTTCTCATGCCCGATGCGGCGGTAAAGATCGAGCGCCGGCGTGTTGTGCCGGAACGCCCTCCAGGTCATCACTTCGGCCCCGTCCTGCCGCCCGTCATCGGCCGCCGCCGCCATCAAAACGGGCCCGATTCCCCGCCCTCGCGCCGCTTTTTCGACATAAAGATCGGCCATGTAAATGCCGCGGCAGAGATGGTCGGTATCGTAATCCGGGCAATGCAGAACATAGCCGACGGGCTTGCCGGAAATCTCGGCGATAATGCAGCGGAATTTCGGCTTGGGGCCGAATCCGTCGCGGCGGAAGACTTGGGCAGAGAAGCGGCTGATGCGCGGGCTGCCTTCATCCTTGGAAAGCTGGGCGCACATGGCGGCGACAAGATCGCCATCGCCGGCGGTTGCAAATCGCAAGAGCAGTTGAGGTTGCGGAAACCACATGGCGGGCGGAATTCGGGAACAGACGGAATGGCTGCGTGATTAAGACTATTGGTTCGCCGAATTCGGTGATTGCCGGCCCCGTGAACCGGCACTATGTAGCCTAGGTATCGGCGTATGGGAAAGAAGCAAACCGCCACCAACGGAAAGCCCCGCGGCAAGCGTCGCTGGCCTCGGCGCCTGCTGCGCTGGACGGCGGTGCTGACAAGCTGGTCGGTGCTGGCCGGATTCATCATTCTTGGCTGGCTGCTCTACGACCTGCCGGGCATCGACCGGCTGGAGAGCGCGACGCGGCGGCCGAGCGTGACCTTGCTGGCGGCCGACGGCTCGATCCTCGCCACCTATGGCGATCTCTACGGCCAGGCTGTCACGGTGGAAAATTTGCCGCCCCACCTGGCCGAGGCCATCGTCGCCACCGAGGACCGGCGCTTCTACGGCCATTTCGGCATCGATCCCATCGGCCTTGCCCGGGCGATGTGGGTGAACATCCGGGCGGGACGGTGGGTGCAAGGCGGCAGCACCATCACCCAGCAGCTCGCCAAGAATGTTTTCCTGACACCCGACCGCACCATCCGCCGCAAGGGCCAGGAGATGCTGCTGGCTTTTTGGCTCGAGCAGCGTTTCACCAAGGATCAGATCCTCTCGCTCTACATAAACCGGGTCTATTTCGGCGCCGGCACCTATGGCGTCGACGCGGCGTCGCAGCGCTTCTTCGGCAAGCCGGCGGCATTCGTTACGCCCTATGAGGCTGCGATGCTGGCGGGATTGTTGCGGGCGCCCTCGAACTACAACCCGATTGCCGATGACGTGGTGGCGGATCAGCGGGCACTGCTAGTACTGCAGAACATGGTGGCGTCGGGCTATCTCACCCAGGAAGAGGCCGACAAGATCGCCAGCGAGGGCCGCAGCCAGTCGAACGTCGTGGAATCCGACCGCACCGGCCAGCATTTCGCCGACTGGGTGATGGACCAGGTGTCGAGCTATGTCGGCTTCGTCGACCGTGATCTCGTGGTCGTCACCACGCTGGACCCGCGGCTGCAGCGCATGGCCCAGGCCGAACTGGTGCGCGTGCTCGATGAGGACGGGCCGGAGAAGAAAGCCTCGCAGGCGGCGCTGGTCAGCATGTCGCCGGACGGCGCGGTCAAGGCGATGGTGGGCGGCCGCGACTACAGCAGCAGCCAGTTCAACCGCGCGACCCAGTCGTTGCGGCAGCCGGGTTCGGCCTTCAAGGCGTTCGTCTTCCTCGCCGGCCTCGAGCAGGGCATGACGCCGGAAACCATGATGAAGGACTCGCCGCTCAGCATCGAAGGCTGGAAGCCCGACAATTACCAGGGCCGCTACTATGGCGACGTCACCCTGCGCGAGGCCTTCGCCCGTTCGCTGAACTCCGTGGCCGTGCAGATCTCCGAACGGGTCGGCCGCCAGCGGGTGACCGAGATGGCGCGCCGCCTCGGCATCACCGCCGACATCACGCCCGGTCCCAGCCTCGCGCTCGGCAGCAGCGGCGTCTCATTGCTGGAACTGACCGGCGCCTATGCGGCGCTGGATAATGGCGGCGAAGGCGTCTGGCCGCGGGGCATCGAGGAGATCCGCGACCGCAACGGCGCCGTGCTGTACCGCCGTGACGGCAACGGTCCGGGCCAGGTGCTGAACCCGATGAATGTCTCGCAGATGCTGGACATGATGTCCGCCGTCGTGGAGTGGGGCACCGGCCGCGGCATCCGTCTCGGCCGCCCGATCGCCGGCAAGACGGGCACCGGCCAGGACTATCGCGACGCCTGGTTCATCGGCTTCTCCGCCGAGCTGGTGACTGGCGTCTGGGTCGGCAATGACGATAATTCTCCCATGAAGACCGTGACGGGCGGCGGGCTGCCGGCGCGGCTCTGGCAGGCTTACATGAAAGAGGCGCTGGAAGGCGAGCCGGTGCGGCCGCTGCCCTATCCGGTGGCCATCGCCATGGCCGAACCGGAGGACGAAGGCTCCGGCCTCGACAGCCTGATCACCAGCATCTTCAGCGGCAAGGGCAACAGCAGCGCGGCGAAGGCAAAACCCGCGAAGCAGAAGAGCAACTCTCAGGACAAGTGAGTTCAGCCGGCGGCGTTCTTCCGGAACGGCCGCACCAGGCCATAAAAACTCAAGAGAATCGCCGCCGTCACCACCACCAGCGCGATACCCATGGGGATCGCCGTGCCGTTGTGGAAATGGCCGACCAGCGCGCCGAGGATGGCCGCCATCGCCATTTGCAGGAAACCCATCAGCGCCGACGCCGTGCCCGCCGCGCGGGGATAGGGCGCGATCGCCGCAACGACGGCGTTTGGCATCATCAGCCCGACGCCGGCCAGGAACAACGTCATCGGCCCGACCACGGCGATCGCCGCCGCTATTCCCGTGCGCGTTGGATTCTGCAGCGCCAGGATCAGCACCAGCAGCGCGCCGGCGAAGCCGACCAGGCTGCCGATGGCGATCAGCCTGTCGATGCCCAGCCGCGCCGACAAACGTCCGGATATCAGCGTTCCCGCGATGTAGCCGAGCACGACGGCGGCAAAACAAAATCCATAGAGACCCGGCGACAGTCCCGCCGAATCCACGAGAATGAACGACGACGCCGAGATGAAAGCGAAGATGCCGCAATAGCCGAAGGCGACGGTGAAGACGTAGCCGAAGTAAGCGCGCTCGCCGAAGAAGCTGACATAGGCTCGGGCCATGCGCGCCGGCGACATCCGGCCGCTGTCGCGGTGGATGTTGGTCTCCGGCAGCAGGAGAAATGTCAGCACCAGCGCCGCCGCGCCATAGAGCAGCAGCACGATGAAATTGGCGCGCCAGCCGAACCAGGTTTCGACGAAGCCGCCGATGATCGGTCCGATTGCCGGCGCCAGCGCGATGGCGGCGCTCATATAGGACATGATGCGCGCCGCGCCTTCGCGGCCGTAGACGTCGCGCACGACCGCACGGCCCAGCACCGGCCCGACGCAGGCGCCGCAGGCCTGGCAGAACCGCGCGATCACCAGCGCCTCGATCGACGGTGCGAAAGCGCAGACGACGCTGGCGGCGGCATAGAGACCGATGCCGAACAGCAGCACCGGCCGCCGGCCGTAGCGATCGGACAGCGGGCCGTAGATGATCTGCCCGCCCGCCAGGCCCAGCAGGAACGCGCTAAGCGTGAGCTGCCCCGCCGACTCGCCGACGCCAAAATACGCGGTCAGCGCCGGCAGCGACGGCAGATAGAGGTCGGTCGACATCGGACCCAGCGCGACCAACGCCGTCAGAAGCGCGGTCACAGCGGCATGATTGGGCCTGAGCATGGGAGATGCAGCGCGGGCGAATATCTGGGTTGGGGGAGACGCGCTCTTATAGGCGGCACCCGCCGCCGAAACCAGCGCAATGTCCCCGAACAATCCCGGCCTTTACGTACCGGATTCCGCCGATGAAGATGGCGCTGCAAGCAACAGGGCGGGACTCAAAGATCATGGTCAGCAAGCGGGCGGAGGGCCAGAAGCCCTGGATGGCGGCCGACGATTACGGCCGCTCGCTGAAAGGCTTCACGCTGAACCTCCTGGTGCGCAACGTGCCGCGTTCGGTGGAGTTCTGCCGCGAGGTGCTGGAGGCGCAGGTCATCTATGCCGATGCGGATTTCGCTGTCATGCGCCGCGACTGCCGCGGCAGCGCGGTGGAATGGATGCTGCACGCCGATCACACCTATGGCGATCATCCCCTGTTGAGCCTGACCGGCGATGGCGCGATCCGCGGCGCGGGAGCGGAATTCCGTCTCCATGGCGTCGATCCCGACAAGGCGGCTGCCGCCGCGACACGCCGTGGCGATACCGTCCTGTCCGCGCCGGCGAACAAGCCCCACGGCACGCGCGAGGCCTTTATCGCCGATCCCGATGGCTATATCTGGGTGCCGGACGTTCCTCTTCCGGCGTGAAGCGCTAGACGGGATTCAGCCCGTAGCGATGCAGGGAAATGCCGTGTTCGTTGAGCCAGGTGCGCGACGCCTCGACTTGCCGCGTCAGTTCGGCGGTGAGACGCCAGAACTTCGGCCCGTGATTCAGTTCGCGCAGATGCGCCACCTCATGGGCGACCACATAGTCGAGCACCGACCGCGGCGCCATGATCAGCCGCCAGGAGAATGACAGCCGGCCCTTGGGCGAACAGCTTCCCCAGCGGCTGCGCCCGTCGCGGATGGTGATGTGGCTGATGCGCTTGCCCAGCAGCTCGGCCTTGGCATAGGCGCGCTTCTCGATCTCGCGCCGCGCCTCGCGCTTCAGCCAGTCCTCGACGCGGCGCGCCAGATGCTCGGCCTGGCCGGTGACGATGATCTCCTCGCCCTCGCGCCACACGCCGCCGCGCTCGCCGGGCCGGTGGCGGATGCGCAGCATCTCGCCCAGGAAGGGGATCTTCAAACCCGGCCGGAAGGGAATTGGTTCGGGCAGCAGATCGATCCGGTCGCGAATCCAGCCGCGATTCAGCAGCGCGAATCGGCGCCCTTGGGCCACCGACACCCGTTTCGGCAGCACAACCACAATGCGGCCATGGCCGTGATCGAAGCGCAGGATGATTCGGCGCGCCCGGCGATCGCTCTGATACACGACCAGCACGCGCCGGTCCTTCAAAGTCATCACCTGCTTGGCCCGGGGTGCCGTGCCCGGATCGTTGGCAACGTTCTGAAAATAGGGATTTTTCTTCCGGAAATGAGATCCGGGAAACGACGGCATCAGCGGACGGCGACGTTGGCCCATAAACGAATTGTTAGCCATTGCCGAGGCACTCAACAAGAGGATCAGACTCCCATTTTTTTACCGGGCCTTAACCATGTTATGTGGCAAACTTGCAACAGCGTTCGGGAAAGATGCCACGCCCATAGGCAATCATCTTGACCTTGTTAACCATCCCCGTAGCATAAGCTCATCGCCTGTTCTTCTAGGCGGTTGTTGCGTTGTTAGGGGAGAGCCGTTGCCTCTCTTCCCGCTGGCGCAGAGGGGGCCGACGGTGTCGGTTGCGCCGCGATCACGGGCAGCGGTTTGTGTCGTACATCGTTTTTGTACGGCCACTGTGTGAAAAGGGAGAGGACGTTGCGTCCTCTCCCTTTTCGTTTCATGTAGACACCCGCAAACAATATCCGCCGACTCCAGTTTCGCAGGAGAGTTCTTCCATGGCGATGCCGCCGTTCCATCTGGCTTTTCCGGTCCTCGACCTCGATTCGACGCGCCGCTTCTATGGCGAGCTGCTCGGCTGCACCGAGGGCCGCAGCGCGCCGACCTGGGTCGATTTCGATTTCTTCGGCCACCAGATCTCCGCCCATGTAAAGCCGGAGGAGGCGCGCCAGGCCTCGACCAATGCCGTCGACGGCGACAACGTGCCAGTGCGCCATTTCGGCGCCATCCTGGCCTGGGACGCCTGGCACAAGCTGGCGGACAAGCTCACGGCCGCGGGCACAAGCTTCATTATCGAGCCTCATATCCGCTTCAAGGGCGAGATTGGCGAGCAGGCGACGATGTTCTTCCTGGATCCCAGCGGCAATGCGCTGGAGTTCAAGACCTTCAAGGATATGGCCAACGTCTTCGCGCACTAGGCGCGCGGTCGGCGGTCAGCGGCGGGGCTTTTTCTTCGCCTGGGGCGGAATGGTGTCCACCCATTCCACCACGTGATCTTCCAGGTCGCCGGCGTCATCCTCGCTGATGACGCGGCCGCGCCCGGAAATGCCGGCAATGTGCACGGTCTCCGGATCGCCTGAGATCAGGGGATGCCACCAATAGAGATCGCGACCTTCGGCGACCAGCCGATAGCCGCAAGTAGGTGGCAGCCAGTCGATATCGGCGAGATTGTCGGGCGTCAGCGACACGCATTCCGGCACGAATACCTTGCGCATCGCGTAGCTCTTGCAGCGGCAGGTCTGGTGGTCCAGCAGCCGGCAGGCGACATTGGTCCAGTCGATCTCGCCGGTATCGTCATATTCCAGCTTGTTCAGGCAGCATTTGCCGCAGCCGTCGCACAGCGATTCCCACTCGCTGGGCGACATCTCCGCCATCGATTTCGTCTTCCAGAAAGGTTCGTCGTCCATCGAGCAGTCCCGTGCCTCCGGAGGGCATTCTATCAGCTTGGGCGCGGGCAGGAGAAGGGCGGCCGCCTATTGCCGTCAGGAAAGTCCGATAAGCGCCAAAAGCGGCTTTGCGCGTCGCCGGTATAGCCCAGCGGTGATGGGATTCCGACTGATTAGGCTTATGTCACTCAGAACCGGGGGCGTGTAGTGTCAGTCTGACGAAAAACAGTGGGGCGCCATGGCCGGCGAGCGCGTGCAGCGGCGGTTAACGGCAATTCTGGCGGCCGACATCGCTGGCTATAGCCGGCTGATGGGCGCCGACGAAGAGGGCACTCTTGCCCAATTGAAAGCCCATCGGCACGGGCTGCTGGATCCCACGATCGAAGAGCACCAGGGACGGATCGTCAAAACGACAGGCGACGGCATGCTGACCGAGTTTGCGAGCGTGGTCGATGCGGTGCGCTGTGCCATCGAGATCCAGCGCGGAATGCTCAGGCGCAATGCCGACGTGCCTCAAGAGCGGCGGATCGAGTTCCGTGTTGGCATCAATGTCGGCGATATCATCTTCGATGGCGGCGACATCTACGGCGACGGCGTGAATGTGGCGGCTCGTCTGGAAGGCCTCGCCGAGCCGGGCGGAATCTGCGTTTCGGGCCGTGTGCAGGAGGATGCGCGCGGCAAGCTCGATATCGCCTTCGAGGATACCGG
>DATKFM010000029.1:0-4138 GCA_035544395.1 Verrucomicrobiia bacterium | reverse complement strand
GACGATCTCGATCGCGCCGGCTATCACGAGGACCGCGCGCTGGCGCTTAATCCCAATGACGATCTGATCGTGGTGCAGCAGGGCGAGATATTGACTTGGCTGGGGAAGCCGGAAGAAGGCATCGACTGGATCAAGAAGGCGATGCGGCTCAATCCCTATCATCCCGAGCGCTACTGGAATCACCTCGGCCGTTCCTATTTCGTCGCTCGCCGCTATCGGGAGGCGATTGAGGCGTTCCAACGTATCTCCGCACCGGATCATCTTGTCTTTGCGAATCTCGCCGCTTGTCATGCAATGACGGACGACAGCGTGGTGGCGAAGGAATGTGTCCAGGAAGTTCTGCGGCGCCAGCCTGATTTCGCTGTGGAATCATTCCGCACGTCACTGCACTACAGGAATGACGCAGACCTGGAGCATCATCGACAGGCCTTGCTGAAAGCCGGCCTGCCCGCATAGCGCCTGTTCGGCGCGGGCTAGTGCGCCCGCTCGATGGCGAAATCCACCGCTTCCAATAGCGCCCGCTTTTCAGCGCCATCGGGGAAGATGCCGAGTGCATCCCGGGCGATCGCGCCGTAATGGGCGGCCCGCGCCACAGCATCGCGCAACGTACCGTGACGTTGCATGAGGCTTAGGGCATGGGCCAGGTCGTCGTCCTTCTGTTCGCGATCTTCGAGCGTGCGGCGCCAGAATGAGCGCTCCTCGGCATCGCCGCGGCGGAAGGCCAGGATGACGGGCAGCGTGATCTTGCCGTCGCGGAAATCATCGCCCACCGTCTTGCCCAATTCCGGCTGTGCCGCGGCATAGTCCAGCACGTCGTCGATGAGCTGGAAGGCGATGCCGAGATTGAGGCCGAAGCTGTCCAGCGCCTCTTCCTCCGCCTTCGGCCGGTCCGCGACCACGGCGCCGATGCGGCAGGCGGCGGCGAACAGCGCCGCGGTCTTCGAACAGATCACATCCAGATAGGCTTGTTCGCTGGTGGCGGTGTCATTGCTGGTCTGCAGCTGCAGCACCTCGCCCTCGGCTATGATAGCGGAAGCGCCGGATAGGATCTCCAGCACCCGCAGCGAGCCGTCGGCGACCATGATCTGGAAGGCGCGGCTGAACAGGAAATCGCCCACCAGCACGCTGGACTTGTTGCCCCACAGGGCGTTGGCAGTCGCGAGGCCGCGGCGCAGATCGCTTTCGTCGACCACGTCGTCATGGAGCAGCGTCGCCGTGTGAATGAATTCCACGCAGGCGGCAAGGCCGATATGCCGGTCGCCGCGATAGTCGCAGAGCTTCGCCGCCGCCAGCGTCAACAGCGGCCGCAGCCGCTTGCCGCCGGCGGCGATGATATGCCCGGCCAGTTGCGGGATCAGCGCCACGGGACTGTGCATGCTCTGGAGGATGCGCTCGTTAACCAGGCGCAGCTCATCGCCGACCAGGGCCGCGAGCGCGTTCATCGAGGGCTTCCGCCCCTTGCCGCGCTCTTCGTCGAGATTCACGATGATGGCCACGGATGATCCCTGTGGTTGTCTCTGGTAAGAGCATAGGGTTGGACCGTTTCCGGTCAAGTGCGGCAGGTTGCCCTTCGCCGCATCAACTCATACATATTCGGCGATGCGTAAGCTGATGGAAACACAGGATCCCGCGCAATTGAGCTGGGTGGTCGCCCTGCTCACCGCCGAGGATATCGAATTTCAGGTGTTCGACAGCCATGTCAGCAGCCTGTTCGGCAGCGGCGTGATGATGATTCCCCGTCGCGTCATGGTGGCCGAGGCGGATTTCGATCGCGCCAAGAGGCTGCTGGATGCCGCCATCGAGGCCGGTCCGGCATGAGCGACCTCGCCATCACCGAGGACAAGCTTCTGGGCGGCCGCGTCCTGTTGCGCCAGCCGGCCGACGGGTACCGCGTGGCGATCGATCCGATCTTCCTGGCAGCGGCGGTGCCGGCGGCGCCTGGCGAACTGGTGCTGGATGTGGGCGCCGGAGTCGGTGCGGCGGCGCTGTGCCTCGCCTGGCGCGAACCCAATTGCCTGATCCGCGGCATCGAGATCCAGCACGCCTTAGTGCGGCTCGCCGGCGAGAACGCGGCGCTGAACGGCAATGCGGCGCGGATGGAATTCATGGTCGGCGATATTCTGCGCCCGCCGCCGCGCATGGCGCCTGGCACCTTCCACCATGTGATGGCCAATCCGCCCTACCAGGCGGCGGAGTCGGGAACGCGTTCGGACAATCAAGACCGCGATCGGGCGAATGTGGAGGGCGAAGCAGAGCTGGCTGATTGGGTGCGCTATTGCCTCAACATGGTGCGGTCAAAGGGCTCGGTGACCTTCATCCATCGCGCCGACCGGCTGGACTCCCTGCTGGCGGAACTACGGCAGCGCGCGGGCGACATCGCTGTCTATCCGCTATGGCCCGGCGGCAGCCGTCCGGCGAGCCGCGTCAACGAGCGCGCGCGGAAGGACGTGGCGACGCCGACGAAGCTGTCATCGGGCATGGTGCTGCACGATCCCGATGGCCGCTACAGCACCGCCGCCGAGGCCGTGCTGCGCGATGGTGTCGCGCTGGCGCTGTGAGGCGATCGGCCGCGTTATACTTGCACCGCGGTTTGAATGTAACATTGCTCCCCTTGACCTGACCTCCCGCCCATCGCCATATCGCCCGCATGTTTACGTTCCCCAGTTTCCCCAAACTCTCGCTGCTGATTTTCGTGCTCGCGCTGGTCTGGTTCGGCTTCCGCTGGATCGGGCGCCAGGACCGCGCGCGGAAGGGACCGGCCGGCGGGCAGAAATCGCGCAGCCGCGGTCGCGCCGAGGCGGACGCCGTCGACATGGTCCAATGCAAGGTCTGCGATACCTTCGTGCCGGGGACAAAGGCGTCGCCCTGCGAGCGCGCCGGCTGCCCCTACTAGGCCGTCGAAAGCGCGAATCGGCGCGGCGGATTGCTTGACCCCCTGAAAGCCGGTCTTTATGTTGCGGCGCACCATAAGCCCCTGAAATAGGGCCCTGTGCCATGTCCAGCCGTGCCAATCCCGAGACCTGTTTCCAGCGCCTGATCCTGAAACTGCAGGATTATTGGGCCGGCAAGGGCTGCGTTATCCTGCAGCCCTATGACATGGAAGTGGGCGCCGGCACCTTCCATCCCGCAACCACGCTGCGAGCGTTGGGAAAGAAGCCCTGGCGCGCCGCCTATGCGCAGCCCTCGCGCCGGCCGAAGGATGGCCGCTATGGCGAGAATCCGAACCGGCTGCAGCATTATTACCAATTCCAAGTGATCATGAAGCCATCGCCGCCGGACAGCCAGGATCTCTATCTCGGCAGCTTGAAGGCGTTAGGCATCAAGCTGGAAGATCATGACGTGCGTTTCGTCGAGGACGATTGGGAGAGCCCGACCCTGGGCGCCTGGGGCCTCGGCTGGGAAGTGTGGCTCGACGGGATGGAGGTGAGCCAGTTCACCTATTTCCAGCAGGTGGGCGGCATCGAATGCGATCCCGTCTCGACCGAATTGACCTACGGCCTCGAGCGCCTCGCCATGTATGTGCAAGGCGTTGAAAGCATCTTCGATCTCGACTGGAACGGCGTCGACGGGCCGGGACACATGACCTATGGCGATGTTTATCTGCAGGCCGAGCAGGAATTCTCCGCCTACAATTTCGAGCAGGCAACGACGGAGAAGCTGTTCCGGCATTTCGCCGACGCGGAAGCGGAATGCAAGAAACTGCTCGGTCTCGATGGCAACAGCGCCGACCGCGCGCCGCTGGCCCTGCCGGCCTATGACCAATGCATGAAGGCGAGCCACAACTTCAATCTGCTGGATGCGCGTGGTGTGATCTCCGTGACTGAGCGGCAGGCCTATATCGGCCGCGTGCGCGCCCTGGCCAAGGGCTGCTGCGAGGCGTGGCTGAAGAGTCAGGAAGCGAAGGTCTAGATCATGGCCGAACTCCTGCTCGAACTCTTCTCCGAGGAAATCCCCGCGCGCATGCAGGCGCGGGCGGCGGAAGATCTGAAACGCCTTATCACCGAAAAACTCAAAGCTGCAGGCCTGGCCTTCACGCGCGCCGATGCCTATGCGACGCCGCGTCGCTTGGTGCTGGCCGTCGATGGATTGCCTCTGGCGCAGCCGGATGTGACTGAAGAGAAACGCGGACCGCGAGTCG
>DATKFM010000028.1:0-34709 GCA_035544395.1 Verrucomicrobiia bacterium | reverse complement strand
GTGGCGATCCCGATCTCGCTGGTCGGCGCCATGGCGGCGATGATGGCGCTGGGATTCTCGCTCAACCTGCTGACCATCCTGGCGGTGGTGTTGTCGGTGGGCCTGGTGGTCGACGATGCGATCGTCGTGGTGGAGAACGTCTCCCGCTACATGCGCGAAGGCATGGGCCGGGTGGAAGCGGCGCTGAAGAGCGCGCGGCAGCTGTTCTCGCCGATCATCGCCATGAGCATCACCTTGGCCGCCGTCTATGCGCCGATCGGGTTCCTGTCAGGCCTGACCGGCGTGCTGTTCAAGGAGTTCGCCTTCACCCTGGCCATCGCGGTGCTCTTCTCCGGCATGGTCGCCATCACATTGTCGCCGATCATGAGCGCCTATATGGCGCCGATGGGCGGGCGCGAAGGGAGGTACACGCGGTTCGTCGGCCATCTGTTCGACCGCGTGACCGGGGTCTACCGCGTGCTGCTGACGGCGGTGCTGGGCCTCCGGCCGCAGGCGCTGGCGTTCGGCGCCTTCGTCTGCATCCTCGCGGTGCCGCTCTACATGTACTCGGGCAAGGAGCTGGCGCCCGTGGAGGATGAAGGCTTCGTCTTCCTGATCGTCAATTCGGCGCCGGATGCCTCGCTCGCCTACACCGCGAGCCATATGGACAAGGTCTATAAGACCGCCACGGAGCTGCCGGAATTCGAGGATATGTTCGACATCGTCTTCGCCTCGAACGGCTTCGGCGGCATTCTCCTCAGCAACTGGCACGACCGCACCCGCAGCGCCCAGGAGATTCTTGCCGAAGCCTTCGGCAAGCTGTCGCAGATCAAGGAACTGCAAATCTATTCCGTGCTGCCGCCGGCGCTGCCCGGCGCCGGCAACTATGACGTCGAACTGGTGATCAAAGGCCCGGGCACGCCGGAGCAGCAGGCCGACTATGCCGCGCAGCTGGTGGGCGCGGCGTTTGGCAGCGGCAAGTTTCTGTTTGCCGACACCGACTTGAAGATCGACCTGCCGCAAGTGCATGTCGTCGTGGATCGCGAGCGAGTCGCCGATCTCGGCCTCGACCTGGCGGAGGTGGGCCAGCAGCTCGCGGTGATGCTTGCCGGAAACTACGTCAACCGCTTCAGCCTGGAAGGCCGCGCCTACAAAGTGATCCCCCAGGTCGGCGGCGACAATCGCTCGGCGGCATCGCAACTGTTGGACTACAAGATCCAGACCCGCGATGGTACGCAGGTGCCCTTTTCCGCCGTGGCACGGCTGGAAACTTCGACCGCGCCGCGCACGCTGGCGCGGTTCCAGCAAGCGGACAGTTTCCGCGTCTTTGGCGGCGTCATCCCCAGCACGACCAAGGCCGATGCGCTTGCGAGCCTGGAAGCGGCCGCGAGGAGTATCCTCCCGGCCGACTATACCATCGACTTTGCCGGCGAGTCGCGGCAGATCCGCCAGGAAGGCTCCACCCTGGCCGGCACGCTCGGCTTTGCCTTGCTGCTGATCTACCTGGTGCTGGCCGCGCAATTCGGCAGCTTCCGCGATCCCTTCGTGGTGCTGCTGGGATCGGTGCCCCTGGCGCTGTCGGCGGCGCTGGTCTTCACCTTCCTCGGCTTCACCACCGTCAACATCTATAGCCAGATCGGGCTGATCACCCTGGTGGGGCTGATCGCCAAGAACGGCATCCTGATGGTGTCCTTCGCCAACGAGCTGCAGCGGCAGGGACATAACAAGCTCGAGGCCATCCGCGAGGCGTCGGTGACCCGGCTGCGGCCGATCCTGATGACCACGGCGGCGACGGTGTTCGGCCATCTGCCGCTGGTATTCGTCACCGGCGCCGGCGCCATGTCCCGGAACAGCATCGGCATCATGCTGGTGACCGGCATGGCCATCGGCACGATGTTCACGCTGTTCATCCTGCCGGCGGTGTACATGCTGTTCGCGGCCAAGCATGCGCCCGAAACTGTACCGGTGGAGCCGCCGCAAAAGGCGGGACTGCAGCCGGCGGAGTAACCCGGTGGCGGATCGACCGCCGGGACATAGGCGTGTAGACTTACTCCCAACAAGGGAGTGGCCCGCCATGCCCGACGACAAGACGATCCTGCGCACCACCTGCCCGCGCGACTGCTATGACGCCTGCGGCATCGCCGTGATCAAGCGCGGCGAGCGCATCGTCAAGGTGCTGGGCGATCCCGGTCATCCGGTGAGCCGCGGCGCGCTCTGCGGCAAATGCGCGATCGCCTATAACGGCGTGCTGCGCGATCCCAATGCGCGGCTGCAGCGGCCGCTCCGGCGTGTCGGCCCCAAGGGCGAAGGGCAGTTCGAGCCGGTGAGCTGGGATACGGCGCTGGCGGAGATCGCCGGGCGGCTGAATGGAATCCTGGCGGCGCAAGGGCCGGCATCGATCTGGCACACGCACTACACCGGCACCTGTTCCGTGATCGCCGGCGGCTTCCCGATGCGATTCTTCAATCGGATCGGCGCCAGCGAGGTGGAGCCCGACTCCATCTGCAACGCGGCGGGGCACAAGGCGCTGGAATACATCTACGGCAGTTCCAGCACCGGCTTCGATCCCCGCAGCATCAGGGACGCCGCCTGCGCCCTGCTCTGGGGCATCAACCCGTCGGCCAGCGCGCCGCACTTTCACAAGCATTGGTTCAAGGAGGCGAAGGCTTTCCGCATTGTCGTCGATCCCGTGCGCCATGGCACGGCGGAGGCAGCCGATCTCTATCTGCAGGTGCGGCCGGGCACCGACAGCGCCCTTGCTTTCGCCATGTTGCATGTGATGAAGCGCGACAGCTCGCTCGACTGGAGATTTCTCGCCGACACCAGCATCGGCTGGGACGAGGTGGAAGCGCTGCTGCCACCCTGCACGCCGCAATGGGGCGAGGCGCAGACCGGCGTGCCGGCGGCCGATATCGAACGGGCGGCGCGCGTGTTTGCCAAGGGCCCCTCGCTGCTGTGGCTGGGCCAGGGGCTGCAGCGGCAGCCGCTGGGCGGCAACATCTTCCGCGCGGTGTCCTTGCTCAGCGCCGCCAGCGGCAATATCGGCAAACCCGGCACCGGGTTCTATTACCTCAACGGCAGCGGCCGGAAGGGCATCGACGGCGCTTATGTGGACGGCGCATCGCTGCGCCGCGCGCCCGGCAACAGCGTCAGCCATATGGATCTCTGCGCGAAGCTGGAGGACAGCGAGGCCGCCCGCGCCCTCTTCTGCTGGAACATCAATATCGCGGCGTCCAATCCCGACCAGGCGCGGCTGCGGCGCGCGCTCGCCCGAGAGGATCTGCTGACGGTGGTGCTGGATCTCTACCAGACCGACACGGCGGACTTTGCCGACTACGTGCTGCCGGCGGCGAGTTTCCTGGAGTTCGACGACATCGTCTCGCCCTATTTCAATCTGACACTGTCGGCGCAAAACCGGGTGATGGCGCCCTTGGGCGAGGCGCTGCCGAACCAGGAGATCTTCCGGCGGCTCGCGGCGGCCATGGGCTACACCGAGCCCGAGCTGTTCGAGAGCGACAAGACGTTGCTCGCCAACATCGCCGCGCAAGCCCATATCGCCGGCGGCTATGAGGCGCTGGCCAAGGCAGGCACGGTGGATCTATGGAAGGAACCGGTGCTGCAGTTCGCCGACCTGAAATTCCCCACGCCCAGCGGCAAGATCGAGATCGCCTCGGCGCAGGCCGAAGCCGACGGTCATCCGCGCACGCCGCTGCCGCTGATCGACGAGCGGCCGGCGAAGGGCAACCTGCGCCTGCTGTCGCCGGCGTCGCCCTGGCTGATGAACAGTTCCTACGGCAATGACGGCAGCATCGCCGGCAAGATGGGCGCCGACATCGTCGTGCTGCATCCGGCCGATGCGCGGAAGCGCAATATCGGCGAGGGCGCGTCGGTGCGGGTCGCCAACGAGCTCGGTGAGCTGCAACTTACGGCCAAGATCGACGACATGGTGCCCGAAGGCACGGCGCTGACCTGGAAGTCCCGCTGGCCCAAGCGCCAGCCCGGTCGTGCCAACGTCAACTACCTCAACCCCGGCCGCAAGGCCGACATGGCCGGCAGCTCCGCCGTGCATTCGATCGAAGTGACGGTGACGCCGGCGTAACATACGCCTGCTCAGGATTTGCCGGGCCGCAACGGCTTGGCGCTGTCCGGATGTGAATTTGATCACTGACCGATCGCCGGAATGATGGCCCCATGGGCCTTGGATAATTCACAAAGCGCGCCTTAAACGACAGCAATCGCGAGCCGGCCCCATCGTGGCGCCAGCGGCGTGCCGAACTTCATTGCGGCGGAGGAATTTCCCATGGCGACAAAGAGCTATCGCGTCCGGCTGGTCCTGAAAGACCTTGCATCCATCCGGAATCTCGACGTCGACAACCACTGCATGCCCATCCGCAGTCGCGAGGACGGCATGATCGAAATGGAAGCCCTTGTCGGTGAGTCGACGCTCGCCACGCTGCGGCGCCGCAAAAAGAAAATAGACATCGAGATCCTCGCGGACCGCGCCTCGGAAGCCGCGGAGAACCTGAAGCTGTCATCCCGCGGCAATCGCTATGCGGATGGATCCCTGCCCGTCGGGCCGGGCTCGCGCCGGAGATAGTGCCATGTATCACAATATTTTTGAGATCGAGTCCGCCATCCAGAATTTCGCCACGGCACATCCGGCGATCTGCGAACGCATCCCGCTGCCGGAAACCAGTTTCGAGGGTAAAACCATCTCCTGCCTCCGGCTCGGCTCCCAGGCGGCTGGCGCCGTGGATGGCATATTGCTGGCCTTCGGACACCATGCGCGCGAACTGGTGCCGCCCGAGATCGCCCTCGCTCTCGCCGCCGATCTGGTCGACGGCTATGTCAACAATCACGGCCTCACCTACGGAGGCAAGTCCTACAGCGCCACGCAAGTCCACCAGATACTCGACAATGCCTGCATCTTTCTGGTCCCCTGCGTGAATCCCGACGGACGCTTCTATGCACAGAACACCGACAGGGATTGGCGGAAGAACCGCAACACGGCGAATCACGCGTCCTGTATCGGCACAGACCTCAACCGCAATTACGATTTCGCTTTCGACCTCAACAAATACTTCGACACCGTCAACTCGGCGGTCACGACCTATACCTCGACCAACCCCTGCGACAAGTACGTCTATCAAGGGCCGAACCCCTTCTCCGAGCCGGAGACGCGCAACATCCGCTGGCTCCTCGACAGCTATGGGCGCATGCGGTGGTTCGTCGACATCCATGGCTACACGTCGCAAGGCGAGATCTATCATCCCTGGGGCGATGATCAGAATCAGAACGGCGACGCCGCCATGAACTGGCGCAACCCGGCCTTCGATCACCAGCGCGGACGCGCTGGCGATAGCTACAAGGAACACATGTATCCGGGCGATCAGGCGACGCACGTATTCCTCGCCAATCGCCTGCGCGACGGCATCCAGCCGGTGCATAGCCGGACCTACATCGTGCAGCAATCATTTGCGCTGTATCCGACCGCGGGCGATTCCGAGTCCTACACATGGTCGCGGCATCTGACGGCGCCTTTCCTGCCGAGGGTCGAGTCCTTTACCATCGAGGTGCGGGGAACGCGGTTCGACCCGTCGATCGCCGAAAAAGACGAGATCGTGCTCGAAGTGGCGTCCGGCCTGGTCAACTTCTGCCTCGCCTGCGCCTGCGGCGTGCCCGGCCTGACGGCAGAGCTGCGCACGACCAGCGTCGTGTTCAATCATTGCCCCGAGGGACGCACTTCCAGCCGTCCGGTCATCCTGCAGGTGACGGGTTGCGATGCCGCCACCTTCCGGATTACGTCGGGACCGACACGGACGGGCGGTTCGTCGCATATCGGCTTTGGCGTGGCGGTGGCGACAAAAACGGTTCCCGCCGTGACTTCGCCTGTCACCCGGGATCTATATCTCTGGCTCACCTGCTCGGGCGGCCTCGCGGGCGATACGGCAAACGGCACCGTGCGCGTCGAATGCCCGGAAACGGCGCAGAGCTGGACCGTCAACCTGGCCGCCGATTTCGTGGCGCAGCCCCGTGCGGGCGCGGTACTCGTGCTCGATCGTTCCGGCAGCATGCAGGACGACGGCGGCGACGGCCGCACCCGCCTCCAGGTGCTGCTCGACTCCGCACCCGCCTTTGTCGACGTGGCGCCGCAGGGCTCGCGGATCGGCCTGGTGCGCTTTGCCACCGATGCCTCGTCGGGTGCGCCCATGACGAACATGGGGCCCGAGGGCGCCGATCCCGGCGGCCGCGGCGTCATACGCACCGCGATCAGCAATCACACGCTCGCGAGCGGCGACGCCAGCTTCACGTCGATCGGCGACGGCGTCTATGCCGGCAACGCGCTGATCGCGCCGGCAAGCGGACTTGATTTCAAGTCGCTGGTCGTGCTGACCGACGGCTACGAGAACCGATCGCGCTATATCTCCGAAGTGTCCGGCCTGATCAACGATCGCGTGTTCGCCATCGGTCTCGGCACGCCCGAAAATATTCAACCGATTGCGCTCGACGCGCTGACCAACGGCACCGGTGGCTACATGCTGATGACCGGCGCCATGGATGCCGACGATCCGTTTCGCCTGGCCAAGTACTATCTGCAGATCCTGACCGGCGTGACCAACGACCAGGTCGTGCTCGATCCGGACGGCTGGCTGGCGTTCGGCGAATCGACCGCCATTCCATTCCACCTCAATGAAGCCGATCTGACGGCCGACGTCATCCTGATGTCGGTCTATCCCCAGCTGTTGCGGATGCGCCTGCGATCGCCCAGCGGGCAAATCTTCGACCAGTCGCATCCTGCCATGAAACTGACCGCCGCGAACCGCATGAACTTCTATCGCTTCGCCCTGCCCGTCCCCGGGGAATGGTCGGAAGAAGGTCCGGGCCGGTGGGAAGTCCTGCTCGATTGGAAGTCCCGCGGAAAGCCGCAATGGGAGAAACTGAGCCGGCAACGGGCGGCGGCGGTCGGTGTTTCCCGCAAGGCGCTCCAGTACAATGTCCTGGTTCACGCCCGGTCGGACCTGGAGATGACCGCAACGCTGGCGCAAGACCGGCGGACGCCCGGCGCCAAGGTGACGATCCTCGCACGCCTGGCACAGTATCATTCCGTTCCGGTCGAGAATGCGCGCGTTATTGCCCGTGTCCGCTTCCCCGACGGCGGGATGGTCACCGTCCCGTTACCGGCGATAGCCGAAGGCGCCTACCAGGCGGAATTCACGGCGCCAATGGCAGGCGTCTATACCGTCCGCATCGTGGCGGAAGGGAGCAGCCTGCGCGGCGCACGATTCACCCGCGAGGCTGTTCGCACCGCGGCAGTTTGGCAGCGCGGCGATGCGCCACCGCCGACCTCTCACGACGATGGATGGTGCGGCCTCCTACGGTGCCTGCTGGAATCAAAGGCGATCAATCCGGAGCTGCTGCGCCGCTACGGGATCGAGGTGGATCGCATGCTGAAATGCTGCGCCACGGAAGAGCGATCGCCCTCGAAGAAAGGCTGAACCGGGCAGACGGCCGCCCGATGGCCACCCGAGCGTTACTTCCCTCGGTTGGTTTCCGTTACGCTGTGAGCTAGTATTCCCACAGCGGGAGGTCGGGCATGGAACGCCGCCTGACTGCCATACTTGCCGCCGACGTCGTCGGCTACTCGTCGCTCATGGAGAAGGACGAGGCGGGGACCTATGCGCGCCTGAGGGCCGGACGCAAGGAACTGTTCGAGCCCGAAATCCACCGCCACCACGGCCGGATCTTCAAGCTGATGGGCGACGGCATGATGGCCGAGTTCGGCAGCGTGGTCGACGCCGTCGAATGCGCCGTGGCACTACAGCGCGGCCTGGCTCAGCGCAATTCATCGTTGCCGGAAGCAGAACGGATCGAGGTCCGCATCGGCGTCAATCTGGGCGACGTCATCGTCGAAGGCGATGACCGCTATGGCGACGGCGTCAACATCGCAGCGCGGCTGGAGCAGATCGCCGATCCGGGCAGCGTCTTTGTCTCGGGCAAAGTGGTGAAGGAAGTCGAGCGGCGGCTCGCCCTCGGCTTCAAACCGATCGGACAGCAGAAGATGAAAAACCTCGTCGACCCCGTCGAGGTCTACAGCGTCATGCTCGACGGCACAGCAACCTTTGCCGCCACGCCAACCGGGAAAGGCAAAGCCATCGCATGGCAATGGCCCGCGGCAGCTCTCCTGCTGCTAACAGTGCTGGCGGGTGGCGGCTATTGGCTTTCCCGCATGCCCTCGCTGGACTCGGATACCGGGCAATCCGCTGCGGCGCCTTTGCCCGATAATTCATCTGTCGCCGTGTTGCCCTTTGCAAACATGAGTGACGACCCGCAGCAGTCATACTTCGCCGACGGCATTGCCGAGGATCTGATGACGGACCTCTCCCGCGTCGACGGTCTGTTCGTGATCGCGCGGCATTCCGCTTTTGCTTACAAGGACCGCAACATCGACGTGCGGCAGATCGGGCGCGAGCTCGGCGTTCACTATGTCGTCGAAGGCAGCGTCCGGCGTGCCGGCGATCAAGTGCGCATCAATGTTCAGATAATCGATGCCACGACCGGCGGCCATGAATGGGCCGACCGCGATGACGCCGCCATGTCCGATATCTTTGCCCTTCAGGATCGCATCACCAAAAACGTCGTCGACGAGTTGCGAAAGCGAGTCGGGGCCGGAGAAGTGGTCGTGGCATCCGGGCAGCGCGGGACAAACGTGCCATCAGCTTATGACGAGTTCCTGCAGGGCTGGGCCCGCTATCAGCGCACAACTTCCGGCGATTTCGTGCAGGCCGTGCCGCATTTCCAGCGCGCCATCGACCTCGACCCAGCCTACAGTCGCGCGCAAGCCGCGATGGCCATGGTCTATTTCCGCAGTTGGGACCTGGGTTGGGCGGGTAGCTTCGGCATTTCCGCCGACGATGCCTTTCGATTGGCGCGCGATCATCTGAAGCTGGCGAACCAGGAGCCGACTTCGATTTCCCATCAGGTCGCCGGAAACATCTCCCGCAGCCGAGGCTGGTACGACGATGCCCAGAAAGAGTTCCAATCTGCGATCGAACTCGATCCCAGCGATTCATGGAACTATGCCTATCTCGCATACGCGCTTATTTATGCCGGTCATCCGGCAGAAGCCGAGTCGCAGATTGAAACCGCAATGCGGCTCGACCCGCATTTCCCGCCGCTCTTCGTCTACTATCAGGGGTTCGCTCAGTTCGAGCAGAATCGGATGGAGGATGCGAGCAGGACTCTGGCGAAGGCGGCCCAACTGAACCCTGACGATCCCTGGCCGCTGCTGTTCCTCGCCGCCGCCTACGCTCACCTTGGGCGCGAGGAACTAGCGAAGGAAACAATTGGCGCTTTCTCCGCAGCTCGCGTACGGCAGGGAGGCATCCCCTTCGTCATGGACGAGTTGGATGGCGGCCTTGCAACGTTTACAGCACCTAAGGGATCTCCGCTCATTTCGGGACTTCTCCGGGCAGGCGTGCCAAGCAATTTTGGCGCCGACGATTTCTCTGCACTTAAGCTGAAATCGGGTGAAGTCGAGTCGCTCGTTTTCGGGCATCGCCTGCATGGCCGCAATCTCGGAGACGGCGTCGAGCATGGGGTCGCCGTGTCGCCCGAGGGCATAGCCCTTTCCTTCGGCGTCTGGGGCGGCGGCGCCGCAACGGCAAAGCTGGAGGGAGACCGCCTATGCTTCGAGCGGACCTCTACGACGAGCTGCGGCACCATCCTTCGCAATCCCGGGGGAAAGAAGGAGCTGGAGAACGAATATATCTGGTTTATCGGCGGCTGGACGGTGCCTTTCTCGCAGGTCGAGTAGGGCGGCCCGTCAGATATTGTCTTCCGCCAGCTTCGCCTTCATCTCCTCGATGTTCTGCTGCACCGAGGGCATGTTGGGATTCACGTCCAGGGCCTTCTGCCAGGCCTCGATGGCCGCTTCGCCCTTGTCTTCCTGGGCATTGATGAGGCCCAGTCCCGACAGCGCGCCGAAATGGCGCGGCTCCAGGGCCAGTGTCTTCGCCACGTCGGCGCGGGAGGCCTCATATTCGCCGATCATGAAGAGTGCGGTGGCGCGGCGGTTCCAGCCTTCGGCGAAATCCGGCGCGATCTCCGTGATCTTGGTGAAGGCGCCGATGGCCGTGCGCATGTCCTGAGCCTGCATGGCCCGTTCGCCCTGATCCATCAGCCGGGTCACCTCCACGTCATTGGAGGAGTACCAGATACCCCAGATCATGCTTTCGAGGGTTTGCGCCTCGAGCCGGTTGTCGGTTTTTTGCAAACGCTCGAACAGATCGTTCAGGCGCGGATCGTTCTGATCCGCGACAGACGGCGCGGCGACGGTGAGCAAGACAAAGCTCAAGAGGACCGGGATGACTCGCTGCATGGGTGAATCCTACGACCGGCGCGCGGCCGCTGCCAACGGGAAACAGGGCTTGCCAGCGGACACAAGAGCGTGAAACTAGGCGGCGCGAGAGAAGGATTTTCCACGATGGCCACGGCCGATCATATTTCCGGTTATTTTTCGAAAGGTTATGCGGAGGCGCGGCGCAAGTTCCGCGAGGTCGCGCGTGCTGTCGGCGGCGAAGCCGTGGCCCATCATCAGCCGGCGCCGGGTCCCGATGATGCCACGGCCGAGGCCACCGGGCTTCCCCGCGTCGATCGCGGCGAGCCCTTGTCCACGGATATCGCATGGCTCGGCCCCAGGGATGCGCGGCGCCTTCTGCTGGCGCAATCCGGCACCCATGGCGTCGAGGCCTTCTGCGGCTCGGGCATCCAGATCGGCTGGCTGTGCAGTGGCCGCCATCTCAAGCTGCCACCGGACACGGCGATGCTGCTGATCCACGCCATCAATCCCCATGGCTTTGCCTGGCAGCGGCGGGTGAACGAGGACAATGTGGACCTCAACCGCAATTTCGTCAGCCATGGCGGCGGCTATCCGGCCAATGAGGGCTATGAGCAGCTCCGCGACAGCATCTGTCCCCGGGAATGGAGTCCGGAATCGCGGGCCGCGGCGGACAAGGCCCTCTATGCCTATCGCGACCAGCACGGCGCCATGGCGCTGCAGGGCGCCATCATGTCCGGCCAGTACAACCATGCCGACGGCGTGTTCTATGGCGGGCGGCGGGCGAGCTGGTCGCAGACGACGCTGGCGGCGATCCTCGACCGCTTCGGCCGCCGGGTGCAGGAGGTAGGCTTCATCGACCTCCATACCGGGCTGGGGCCACATGGCTATGGCGAGATCATCAGCAACCATGAGTCCGACAGGGCGGCGCTGGCCCGGGTGCGCGACTGGTATGGCAGCGAAGTAACCACCAGCGAGGACGGCACCTCCTCCTCCGCGCCGATCCTCGGCGACATCAATAACGGCGTGGCCGCGGCGATGCCGCAGGCGAATGTCACGGGCGTCACCCTGGAATACGGCACGGTGCCGATCGAGCAGGTGATCAACAGCGTGCGCGCCGATAACTGGCTGCATGTCCATGGCCGTCCAGCTTCGGACCAGGGACGGGACATCAAGCGGGATATCCGCGGCGCCTTCTATCCGGAGACGGACGAGTGGAAGCGGCTGGTCTATGAGCGCTCGGTGGATGTGCTGGAGCGGACCCTGGCCGGCCTGGCGCGGCGGCCGGTGCGCTGAAGAAAGCGCCTAGGGCTCCAGAAGCTCGCGGTAGCGGCGGCTCAGCGGCGGCGCGGACAGGGACCAGAGGAACGAGGGCTGGCGCGGCTCGCGCTCCAGCATCAAGTCCACTTGGCGGCCCTGGTAGAGCGACATGCCGACCGAGAGGCCGAAATCCAGGGCGTCCTCGCTGTCGCAGCGGCAGAGGATGAAACGGCGGGCCTCGGCGGCGGCGATCAGCTTCCGCAGCAAATCGCGCTCGGCCACCATGTCCTCGCTCCAGTCGATCTTCACTAGCTCCACGTCCAGGGCGTGACGATCCAGCAACGGCAAGCTGAGATGAGTGACGCCGTCCAGGCAGAGCCGGTAGCCGCGGCGCCGCGAGATCTGCCGTACCCGCGTGAAGGCGGCCATGTCGCCGAGGACATCCAGCTTGTGGAACTCCAGCACCAGGGAGCCGCGCAGCCGCTGCTCCAGGCCGGAGTCGAAGGCCGCGAATTGCGGGGTGAGAACGCTTTCCAGATTGAGATTGAGGGCGAAGTTGCCCCGCGCATGCAGCCGGTCGCGCAAGGCGGCGATCGCCGGCGGCAGCTCCTGGGGATCGGCCCCCTGCCGCAGCGACGCCAGCACGCGGCGGTCGAGGATGCGGGTCAGATGGCGCAACAGCCAGCGGTTCGCCCCGCGCCGGAGATTGAGCTTCGTCGCCTGCTCCAGATCGGCGATCGACGTATAAATCTCGTCATAGACCGGCAGCATGGAGCCGTCGTCGCACAGCAGGCAGACCGGCTGGCTGCGCAGCATGCGCGAGAGATCGGCGTCGCTCAGCACCCGCAGCGCCGGCCCCAGCAGATTGAGCGTCAGTTCATCGAGGTCGAGATTTCGCAATGCAGCAGGATCTTCATCCGCCCCGGAGTCGTTCGCTGCCGGTAGCGCTGCTGCGCCAAATGCCGTCCCGAGCGCCGCCGCTGCGGCCGCTGCTTCGGCAGCCGCTTGGGCAGATACATGTAGGCTGATGTTCTCATGGTGAGCGTCCCCTTCGTTTCCGGCCTCCAGGCCGTTGTTATGCGTTACCGCCGATTCGCGGACAGTTTCGTGAACCAGCAGGGGCTGCAGTTCCGCCGGATCGGCCAGAGTTTCACCCTGGGCCAAGGCGGCGATATAGCCGGTCAGGACCGGCAGATGCTGTTGCAGGTCGCAAGCCGCGGCGAAGCCGCCGCGGCCATTCAGTCCGTCGTTGAAATTCGCATCCGTGCGCAGTTGCGGTTCGAGCCGGGCGATGCCGGCGCGAAGCTGGCCGACGCGGCCTGCGGACAAAACCGCCAAGCGGTCGCCATCAGGCAGGTCGAACACGTGGCCGCGGAACTGGCGGATCTGGGCGGCGATGCCGTCGATGGCCCGGTTGAATGACTCGGTCCGGGTCGCCTCCGTCAGCCGCGACGGCCGGAGCAGCACGGCCCAGCCGCGATCGGCACGGGCGTTGAGCGATTGCAGATGGCTGAGCGCCGTCGGCTGCCGTTCGGTTTCTTGTTCGTTGTTATTGTTGCCGGTCAGCATCCTGGCCTCTTTCGAACCTAGGCGAGCGCGGAGAGCGGCATGAACCGCTCTCCGTTCCCGAACTAGGCTACGGCCGGCCCGCTTGCCGCGGGCCGCAGGAGAGAGGGTGCCCGCGCCCGGCTGGCCAGCAAGGCGTCCACATGCTGGCCCTGGAAGAGGTCGATGCCGATCTGGCGGCCGTAGTCGATTGCCTGCGGCGTATCGCAGCGGCAGAGGACGATCCTCTTCGCGCCGATGCGGTCCACATGCTTGCGCAGGCTTTGATTGTCTTCGGGCATGTCGTTCGTCCAGGCGATCTTGACGAAGTCCAGACCCATTTCCGCCCGGTCCACCATCGGCAGGCTGAGATGGGACACCCCATCCAGGCAGATGCGGTAGCCGAGCTTGTGCGCGTGATCCCGGACATAGCGGTAGGCGCCGAGATCGGCGAAGGCGTCGATCTTCTGGAACTCCAGCACCACGGTGCCGCGGATGGTTTCGCCGATGCAGTTGTCGAGGGCCTGGAACTCCGGCGTCAGGACATTGGCCACGTTGACATTGAGCGAGAAGTTGCCGCCGCGCAGCAGGCGCGAGCGCAGCAGCGCAACGTCGTTGGCGTTGGCGCTTTCGTCCGGCCGGGCGATCAGGCTGAGCATGCGCCGGTCCAGCAGCTTGGTCAGATGCTGGAACAGCCAGCGGTCGGTCACCGCATGGATATCGGCGCCCATCGCCTTGGTCAGATCGAGGATCGAGACATAGACCTCGTCGAACATCGGGAAGACGCTGCCGTCGGAATCGATGACGCAGGCCGGCTGCTGCCGCACGCAGGCGGAGATGTCGGCACTCTGCAGCTTGCCCAGCAGATCGAAATAGTCGTTGGTCGGCGCAGCCTGCGGCGTGGCACTCATGCCGCCATTGCCGGTCAGCGGGATCACCTGAGCCGACTGCGCATTCCGGCGCTCCGGCGCCGAGACGGATGCGATCTGCTTGGCGAGGCCGACAAACTGACTGAACACCTCGTTGTCCGTCAGGTTGTAGTAGGTGCAGAACTTGGTGGCGCCGTCCTGTTCGAGCTGGAACAGCGGATCGTCATGGAACAGCAGCTGCACGCGGCGCACATCGTTGCGGATCTGCTGCAGATAGTCGCTGCGCAGCGTGCAGATGATGTCGCCATTCCTCAGCGCGAAGAATCGCCCGGAGAATTGGCGCACCAGGGCGCGCAGGATATCCAGTGCGAAGACCAGGTTCTCGTTGCGCGTGCGCGTGCCCAGCTTCGACAGGTGAATATGTATGGCCCAGCCGCGCTCGGTAAAGGACGTCAGGCGCTGCAAGTGATCGACCAGCAGCTGCTCTTCGTTGCCGCGCTTCAGGATCGAAATTTCTGCCGACATGATTTTCCACTCCTCCGCGCGGGCGCCATCGTTGTCTGCAGCGCCCTGCGTTCCATTCCCACACCGCGATCGAAGGACCGGAGTCTTAACGACCGCACCCACTCGAAAAAGAATGTACCGCAGATTTAGCGAGAATTTGCTAAGACTTGCAGTTAAGAGTGAGAAATATTTTCGGTTAATTTCCGGCCGCGAATTAAGGTTGATTAACGCGGCGGAAGGGCCGCGGGCCGTGGGCCGCCTGTAGCCCAGTCGAGCAGCTCCACGGTGTGGAGCACGGGAATACCGGTGCCGCCGGCGATCTGCATGATGCAGCCGATATTGCCGGTAGCGATGGCGTCGGGGTCGGTGGACTCAATGTTGGCGATCTTGCGGTCGCGCAATTGCCGCGCCAGCGACGGCTGCAGGATGTTGTAGGTGCCGGCGGAACCGCAGCAGAGATGGCCCTCCGGCACATCGCGCACCGTGAAGCCGCAGGACTCCAGCAGGCGCTTCGGCGCCGCCGTGATCTTCTGGCCATGCTGCAGGGAGCAGGCGGAGTGGTAGGCCAGGGTCATCGGCTCCGGGGCCTTCACCGAGGCGAGGCCGAGTTCCGCCAGGAATTCGCTGACGTCGCGGGCCAACGCAGAAACATGCGCGGCTTTCTCCGCCCAGGTCGCATCCTCGCGGAATATGAAGCCGTAATCCTTGATCGGCGTGCCGCAACCCGAGGCGTTGATGACGATGGCGTCGAGTCCCTCGCCCTCGATCTCGCGGCTCCAGGCAGCGATGTTGGCGCGGGCCAAAGCGTGGGCTTGTTCGCTCTTGCCCATGTGATGGGGCAGCGCGCCGCAGCAGCCGGCGCCCTCGGCGATGACCACCTCGACGCCAAGGCGGGTGAGCAGGCGGATGGTGGCCTCGTTGATGCCGGGCTTCAGCACCGGCTGGGCGCAGCCGGCGAGCAGCGCCACGCGCTTGCGCCGCGGACCTTCGGCGGAAATAACCTGCGGCCCATCGGCCGGCGAGCGCCCGGAGAGCGCGGCCGGTGCCATGTCGAGCATGGCCCTGACGCGCCCGCCGAACAGATAGCGCAGCGGCTTCGCGAACCAGGCGCCGAGCAGCGCCAAGCGGAAGCGCTGGGGATAGGGCAGGATGCCCGCGAGCAGACTGCGCATGGCGCGATCGAGGAACGGCCGCCGATAGGTCTCCTCGATATGCGCGCGGGCGTGATCCACCAGATGCATGTAATGCACGCCCGAAGGGCAGGTGGTCATGCAGGAAAGGCAGGAGAGGCACCGATCGACATGGAGCGCGACCTCTGCGTTGGCCGGCTTGTCATTCTCCAACATGTCCTTGATGAGGTAGATGCGCCCCCGCGGTGAATCCAACTCATCGCCCAGCAGCACATAGGTCGGACAAGTCGCCGTGCAGAACCCGCAATGCACGCAGGCGCGGAGAATCTTGTCGGCTTCCGCGATGTCCGGATCGGCGAGTTGGGCCGGGGTGAAGGAGGTTTGCATTAGATTGAGCCGGCCATCCGCCCTGGATTGAGAATGCGCTGGGGATCGAAGGAGTCTTTCACGCGGGCGGTAAGGAGAGCGAGTGGTTCTGCTTGTGGCTCGAACACGGGCACGGCGAGACGCACGTCATCGCTTGCGCGCATCAGCGTGGCATGGCCGCCTCCATTGCTCGCGATAGCGGCGCGGATGATCGCGGCGCCGGCGTCGGAACGGGGCGATAGGGTCAGCCAGATCAGCCCGCCGGCCCAGTCGTAGAAGTAATCGATGGCCGCGCGTGCTGCTTCACCCTCACCCCCTGTTCCCTCTCCCCTTCGCGGCGAGGGGAGTCGTTCGACGATATCCTTCACTACCTTTGCACCGGCGGCGGGCGGAACGGAGAGGCGCCAGAGTGGGGCGCGGGGATCCGGCAGCAGAGGCGCCACGTCGCGCGCGGCCCGCCAGAACATGCTGGAGCGCATGGAGTGGAGTTCTTCCGTCGCGATCCTGGCGCCGAGTTCGCGGCGCAGGGCGGCGCAGCGATGGTCGACCGAGGGGCCTGGGCCTTCGATGCGGATCGCGGTCACAGCCGTGCCGGGCTTGGTGACGAGATCGATGCCGGTGCGGGCGGCGATGCGGGCCGGTAGATGGGCGGCGCTCGCGACCTCGTGGGGACTGTTGAGGGCCGCCGACATGGCGGCGATGGCGCGGTCGTCATCCAGCCCGAACAACAGGACCGTGCGGGATTTTTCCGGCGCGGGCAGCACCTTCAGAGTCACCTCGGCCATGACAGCCAGCGTGCCGTAGGATCCGCAAAGCAGCTTCGGCAGGTCATAGCCGGTGACGTTCTTCACCACCTTGCCGCCGGCCTTGAAAATCTCGCCCCTGCCGCTGACGGCGCTGACGCCGAGAAAGTGGTCCCGCGCCGCGCCGGCCTTGAGACGCCGCGGGCCTGAGAGATTGCAGGCGAGCACGCCGCCGATCGTCCCCTGCCCTGCGGCTGCGCCGTAGAGCGGCCCCCAGTCGCCGGGTTCAAAGGCGAGCTGCTGGTTCTTCGCTGCAAGGGCCGCCTCGATTTCCGCAAGCTGTGTGCCAGCAAGACAGGTGAGGATCAGCTCCGCGGGCTCGTAGGTGACGATGCCCGAGAGAGCGGATAGATCGAGCGTGGCGCCGGCCTGAATCGGACGGCCCAGATTGCGCTTCGTGCCCCGCCCGACGATCTCCAGCGGCTGCTGCTCCGCCAGCGCCCCGCGCACGGCGTCGACGATCTGGTCGATGTTCGCAGGCTTGATGTCAGTGCGCACGGTGCCCGGCGTTCTCCGGCTGCTGCTAGAATCGCTGCAGCTCGGGATGCGGCAGCTCCCCACGATGCACATGAAGCCGGCCCAGCTCGGCGCAGCGGTGCAGTTCGGGGAAGACCTTGCCGGGATTGAGCAGGCCGTCGGGATCGAAGGCGCATTTGACCCGCTGTTGCTGCGCCAGGTCGGCCTTGTTGAACATCGTGGGCATGAGGTCGCGCTTCTCCACGCCGACGCCATGTTCACCGGTCAGCACGCCGCCCACCTCGACACAGAGCTTCAGGATGTCGGCACCGAACGCCTCGGCGCGCTCCAGCTCGCCCGTCTTGTTGGCGTCGTAGAGGATCAGCGGATGGAGATTGCCGTCGCCCGCATGGAACACATTGGCGACCCGGAGGCGGTATTGCTTCGACAACTCGTTCGTTCGCGCCAGCACAAACGGCAGCCGGGCGCGCGGGATCGTGCCGTCCATGCAGTAGTAGTCCGGCGAAATGCGACCGACGGCGGGAAAGGCCGCCTTGCGTCCGGCCCAGAATTTCAGCCGCTCGTCCTCGGAGTTGCTGATGCGGATGGACACGGCGCCGCAGGATCTGGCGATTTCCTCCACGCGCTGAATGAGGTGATCCACTTCCACCGCCGGACCGTCGAGTTCGACGATCAGTAATGCTTCGACATCGCGCGGATACCCGGCCTGGACGAAATCCTCGGCGGCGTGGATCGCGGGCCGGTCCATCATCTCCATGCCGCCGGGGATGATGCCGGCGCCGATGATGGCGGCAACGCAATCTCCCGCCGACTCGTTGCTGGCGAAGCCGATCAGCAGCGCCCGCGCCGTCGCCGGCTTGCGCAGGATGCGCACGGTGACTTCGGTGACGACACCCAGCAGGCCCTCGGAGCCATTCATCAGCCCCAAGAGGTCATAACCATCGGCATCCAGATGCTTGCCGCCGAGCCGCACGATCGAGCCGTCGATGAGCACCAGCTCCAGCCCCAGCACATTGTTGGCGGTGACGCCGTACTTCAGGCAATGCACGCCGCCGGAATTCTCCGCCACATTGCCGCCGATGGTGCAGGCGATCTGGCTGGAGGGATCGGGCGCGTAGTAGAAGCCCTCTCCCTGCACTGCATGGGTGATCGCCAGGTTGGTGACGCCGGGCTGCACCACGGCGCAGCGGTTCGGGTAATCGATCTCGAGGATGCGGTTGAATTTGGCGAGACCCAGCAGGATGCCGTCCTCCAGCGGCAGAGCGCCGCCCGACAGCGAGGTGCCGGCGCCCCGGGGCACCACCTTGATGCCCTGCGCGCGGCAATAGCGCAGAACCTGGGCGACCTCTGCAGTGGTAGAGGGCAACGCCGTCAGCAGCGGCGATTGCCGGTAGGCGGTCAGGCCGTCGCTTTCATAGACCCGCCGTTCGTCCTCATGGTCGATGACGGCCGCTGACGGCAGCATGCGGCGGAGGTCGGCGGCGATGGCAGCGCGGCGGCCGATCACGGCCCGGTCCGGTTCCGGCATCTGCATGGCCCACCTCCCTGACTGCCGGGGGTTATACCTCAGCAATCTCAGGCAATCTGGGTGACAGGCCGTTGGGGGTCAATGCATCGCGCAACCCGGCACTGTGCCGGGACCAAATACAAACGGCCGTGCGAAACTGCACGGCCGTGCCATAAACAGCTATGTAACGTGCGCGGCGCGCGTCAGCCCTGGCGGGCCTTGAAGCGGGGATTGGTCTTGTTGATGACGTAGACCCGCCCCTTACGCCGGACGATGCGGCAGTCCTTATGGCGTTTTTTGGCCGATTTCAATGAGTTAACGACCTTCATGGCCGCACCTTTCGTCTCGCGATGCCGGGAAAAGAGGCGCGGAAATTACGGATGCCCCCTCTCCCTGTCAACCCCGGCCATCGGATGGGCTGCTTTACCAAACGCCCGGCTTTTCAATGGGCGAACCATAAGACCGTCGTGTAGGGTGACCGCGTACAATGCCCGCCGCAATCCACCGCCCCCTGCATCGGCAGATCGACACGCAAACGCTTCCGGAACATATCGTCCGGACACTGATTCTCGCTGTTCCCGTGATGTTGGCCCGCTCCGGGCTGGTGTTGATGATCGCCGCCGGGCTGATCATGACCGGCCATGCCGGCGAGAACGAGCAGGCCTACCTTTCCGCCGCCTTTCCCGTGCATATGTCGATCCTGGTGACGGGCATCGGCCTCATGCTGAGCGTGACCGTGCTGTCGGCGCAGGCCCATGGCGCCGGCCGCCATCTGGATTGCGGCCGCATCTGGCGGCTCGGCCTGATCTGCGCAGCGACCCTGGGCGCCGTCTCCATGGTGATCATGCTCCATGGCCAGTCGCTGCTGCGGTTCTTCGGCCTCAGCGAGGATCTGGCGCGCGAAGGCGGCCGGGTGCTGTGGATGTACGCCTATGGCATCCCGGCGATGCTGATGTATGTGGCCACCACCAGCTTCCTGGAGAGCATCGGCCGCACCCTGCCCGGCTTTGCCATTTCGGTCGGCGCCAACATCATCAATGTGATTCTTTGCTGGACCTTCGTGTTCGGGAAGATGGGATTTCAGCCCATGGGCGCGGAGGGCGCTGCCATGGCGCTGACCATCACCCGGGGATTCATGCTGTTTGGCATCGCCGTCTATGCCCTGCGCATGTCGGATCGCCTGCATTTCGGCGTCAATGCGTCGCTGCGCGGCTTCCTGCACAACATCAAGAAGCTGATGCGCGTCGGAGCACCCCTGGCACTGGCCAATGGGCTGGAGTCCGTCGCCTTTGCAGTGGTGACGTTCTTCGCCGGCCGGATGGGCGCCAAGGAACTCGCGGCGTTTTCCGATGCGCTCAATCTCAACGCCTGGATGTTCATGATGGCCATCGGCATCGCCACGGCGACGTCGGTGCGCGTTGCCACCGCGGTCGGCCGCGGCGATCAGGGCGCCTTGCGCCGGTCCGGCTGGGTCGGCGCGGGAATCGAGGTCGTCATCACCGGCCTGTTCGCCAGCCTGATCATCGCCGGCAGCGCGAGCATCGCGGTCATCTATACCAGCGAAGTTGAAGTGCAGATGATCCTCATCGGCGTGCTGCCGCTGGTCGCCTGGGTTTCCATCGCCGACGGGCTGCAGACCGTGCTCCTGGCAGCGACCCGAGGCGTGGCCGACACGGTGGTGCCGACGCTACTGCAGGCGATCTCGTTCTGGGTCGTGATGGTGCCGCTCTGCTACTACCTGTCCACGGTTGCCAAGATGGGTGTGCAAGGCCTGTTCGCGGGGATCGGCATCGCAGTGCTGGTGGCCAGCGCGATGCTGGCGGTACGCTTCTACCTCTTCACCCGCCGGGTTGTCCTGCCGGTGTGATTCACATGGCGATTTTCGGGTGCCCTTGCGCGGCTTGGCAAAGCAGCTAAACAAACGACCCAATGGAACTTGATTGCGATTTCCTGGTGATCGGCGCCGGTATTTCGGGCGCGGCGGCGGCCTATGAACTAGCCGCCCACGGTTCCGTTGCCGTGCTCGAAGCGGAGAGCCGTCCCGGCTATCACAGCACCGGCCGTTCCGCCGCGCTCTACACCCGCCATTTCGGCAGCCCGACGGTGCGCAAGCTGAGTGCCGCCGGCCTGCCGTTCTTCACCAACCCGCCCGCTGGTTTCGCCGATCATCCGCTGCTGACGCCGCGCGGCGGCATGACGGTGGCAAACTCCAAGCAGCGCGGCGAAATCGACACGCTGCTGGAGCTCGGCGCGGGCGATGGCAGCATCGTCGAGCTGACACCAGTGCAGGCGCTGCAGCGCGCGCCCTTTCTGAAACCCGAGGCCGTTGCCTTTGCCACCTACGAGGAAGGCATCCTGGATATGGATGTGGCCGCCATCCATCAGGGATTCCTGCGCGGCCTGAAGGCGCGGGGCGGACAGGTGATCTGCGACGCGCCAATCGCGCGGCTGGAACGCATCGGCCGCGCCTGGCATGCGGCATCGGACAATACGCTGGTACGGGCGCCTATCGCCGTGAATGCCGCCGGCGCCTGGGCCGATCAGATAGGATCGCTGGCCGGCGCCGCACAGGTCGGGCTGGTGCCCAAGCGGCGCACCGCCATCCAGATCGATCTGGCCAACGGAACAGACACCCGGAGCTGGCCGGCCGTGGATGAGGCCGGCTATGGCTGCTATGTGAAGCCGGAGACCGGCCGCGTCATGGCGTCACCCGCCGATGCGACGCCATCCGAACCCTGCGACGCCCAGCCGGAGGACTACGACATCGCGGTGATCGCCGACTGGCTGCTGCGCTGGACGACAATCCCGGTGCGCCGCATCCACCATCGCTGGGCGGGCCTGCGCAGCTTCGTCGCCGATGAGTCGCCGGTGGCCGGCTTCGACGACCAGGTGCCGGGATTCTTCTGGCTCTGCGGCCAGGGCGGCTATGGCATCATGCTGGCGCCAACCCTGGGCCGCGCCGCCGCACAGCTCATCGTCCATGGTTCATTGCCGGCTGACCTGGCGGATGCCGGCGTGACATCAGCCGAACTGGCGCCCGAACGCTGCAGGCGCTAGATGCCCGCCCCTCCCAATTCCGGCGGCGTGCTCGCGGCCGTGCGCCGGTTGCAGCCGCATATTTCGCCAACGCCGCTCTATCGCTCCGACAGCCTGTCGCGCGGCTTCGATGCCGATGTCTGGCTGAAGGTGGAAACGGCGACCCCGATCGCCTCGTTCAAGCTGCGCGGCGCGCTGAACACGCTGCTGATCAACCGCGAGTTCGGCGAGATTCGCACGGCGGTGACCTCTTCCACCGGCAATCACGGCCAGGGCGTGGCCTATGCGGCACGGCTGCTGAATTCGCCGGCCGATATCTTCCTGCCCGACGGCGCAAATCCGGTGAAGCAGGCGATGATCCGCCTGTTCGGCGGCCGGCTGCATCTGGGCGGCCGCGACATCGACGAGGCGAAAGACCGCGCCCGCCATTTCTGCGAGCAGAACGGCGGCACCTTCGTCGATGACGGCGAGAGCGGCACGCTGATCGAAGGCGCCGGCACTATCGGCGACGAAATCGCGCGGACGCTGGAGGGTGTGGACTATGCCTTCGTGCCCATGGGCAGCGGCTCGCTGGCCAGCGGCGTCGCGATCGGGTTGAAAGCCAAGCAGGCGGCGGCACGGGTAATCGCCGTGCAATCCGTGGGTTCGCCGGCGATGGTGGAAAGCTTCCGCGCCGGCAAGCCGGTGGAGCGGCCCTGCAACACGATCGGCGACGCCATCGTCTGCCGCGTGCCGGCGGAGACCGCGCTAAATGCCTTGCTGCAATACCTGGACGATGCCGCTTTGGTCACCGACCGCGACCTGCAGGCGGCGATGCACACATTGCTGGTTTGGGCGCATCAGCTTGTGGAACCGGGAGCGGCCGCGGGCCTGGCAGGCGCCTGGCAGCGCCGCAGCATCCTGAAAGGGCGGCGGGTGGTGATCCTGCTGACCGGCGCCAATGTGCCGAGCGAAGCGGTTACCCAGGCCCTGCTGGTGCCGCCGTTGTTCAATCCGGCGGTGTGACCGGCTTGCACGCCCGTCGACAGGCTCCGTATGATCCGGGCTGCGACATGAAGGAGAACGGACGATGACCGCGCTGGCGAATGAACGGGTGGCTTATCACAACGGCAAGATCATGCCGGAGCGCGATGTGCTGATCCCATTCCGCGACCGCGGCTTCATGGCCGGCGATGCGGCATTCGACACCACGCGCACCTTCAGCCACAAGATCTTCAAGCTCAAAGAGCATATCGACCGGCTCTATCGCTCGTTGCGCTACCTGCAGATCGATCCGCAGCTCAGCCCGAAGGAGATGAGCGACGTTACCGAGGATGTGCTGGCGCGCAACCTGCATCTGCTGGACAAGCAGGACGATTACTGGGTGAGCCAGCGGGTATCGCGGGGGATGAATTCCGATGACCGCTCGCCGCGCAGCGGCAACGTGCCGACGGTGATCGTCGAATGCCAGCCCCTGCCGCTGAAGGCGCGGGCCACGCTCTATCGCGACGGCGTCGATGTCTATGTGCCGTCGGTGCGCCGCGCGGCGCCTGACATGATCAGCCCGCGGGCGAAGACGCATAACTACCTGAACCTGATCATGGGTGATCTGGAAGCGCGGGCGCACGATCCCAAGGCTTGGGCAATATTGCTGGACGCCAATGGCAACCTGGCCGAGGGCATCGGCTCCAACATCTTCCTGGTGCGCGATGGCATGCTGATGACGCCGCAGGACCGCTTCGTGCTGCCGGGCGTCAGCCGCGCCACGGTCATGGACCTGGCGAAGGAAATCGGCATTGCCTGCGTCGAACGGGACATCGATCTGTACGACGCCTACACCGCCGATGAGGCTTTCCTGACCTCGACTTCGCTCTGCATCTGCCCGGTGCGCAGCATCCATGGCCGGAAAGTGAACCATCCGGACCTGCCGGGGCCGGTTACGCAGCGGCTAATCGATGCCTATATCAAGCTGGTGAGCTGCGATTTCATCGCTCAGTACCGGCGCCATCTGGATGTGCTGAACTAGGCGCCGGCGGGTGCGGCCTTGGGCCGCGGCAAGCGTTAATCGCCGCTTAAGGCCCGGTCTTTAGCCTGAGACCATGCCAGGGCCGCCTTCGCGGCCGTTTTTGTTCCGTCAAATATTTGAATTCAAACGAATATACCCCATGGAGCGGGGAGCGGCGGAAAGGTAGATTCCAGCGAATCGCGCGCCGGATTGTGGCCATGACCCGTCCGGCGGAACTTCGGAGTGACCGCGTTCATGACACCCTTTGCGATTGCCGGCGTGCAGATGCACGTCACCACGCAGAACAACATCGCCGCCATGGGGCATCGTCTCGACCTGCTGATGCATCTCTATCCCTGGGTGCAGATGGTGATGTTCAGCGAACTGGCCTGCTTCGGCCCGATGCTGCAGCACGCCCAGCCCCTGCCCGGCGCCTCGGAAGAGGCGTTCCAGGAGATGGCGGCGCGCCACCGGGTCTGGCTGGTCAACGGCTCGATGTATGAGCGGAAGGACGGCGCGATCCACAACACCACGTCGGTGATCAACCCGCAGGGCGAGGTCATCGGCCGCTATCGCAAGATGTTTCCCTTCACGCCGATGGAACAGGGCGTCACGCCGGGTACCGAGTTCCTGGTGTTCGACATCGATGGCGTCGGCCGCTTCGCGGTGCTGAATTGCTACGACATCTGGTTCCCGGAGACCGCACGCACCGTGACCGCCATGGGCGCCGAGGTGATCCTGCATCCCGTGCTGACCTATACAATCGACCGGGACGTGGACATTGCCATCGCTCATGCCACGGCGGCGATGTTCCAGTGCTACATGTTCGACGTGAACGGCCTGGGCGCGGGCGGCAACGGCCAGTCCTGCGTGATCGATCCCTCTGGGCGCTTCCTGCACAAGGCCGATACCCTGGAGCAGTTCATCCCCATCGAGATCGACCTGGAGCAAGTGCGCCGCCAGCGCAAGAACGGCCTGCGCGGCCTGGGCCAGATGGCCAAGAGCTTCCGCGACCGGCCGATCGATTTTCCTGTGTATGACCGCAAGAACTTCGACAGCGCCTATCTCGACTCCCTCGGCCCGGTCCAGGCGCCGCAGCGGGATACGCCCAATCTCGTGTCGTCCTGGGCGAAAAAGAACCGCAAGCAGGGCTAGGTCCCTACCGCGGAGAACAAATTACGAGGGCGGCCCTTGGGCCGCCCTTCGCATTTCCGAATTTCAATACATCTTATGCGCCGTCGTCGGGTCCGGGATATGCACCGGGACTTCCGGCGCCACCGGCACGCATTGGAACTGGCCGTTGATGCCGGCGGCCCAGCGTTTCGCCCGCTCATGGAGCTTGCGGTCGTCGGTCTGCATGCGGCCCCGGGCCACCAGGATGCCCATATCGGCACCGTGATAGCGATAGTCGCCGGCGGTGTAGACGCGCATGTAGAAAGCCTCGTTTTCACCGGTGACGTTGGTCCAATCGAGCGTGCGGCGGACGAAGCCGATCTTGCCGCTCTCGTCCATGCGCCAGATGCCGGAGGCCGGCGCCTTGCTGATGATCTCCACATCGTCGCCGGGCCATTTCAGGATGAGTTGATTCCATTCGTCATAGTCCTGCCAGCGCGCCTGGATCTCCTCCAGGTTGATCTCGTAATCCACGTCCATGAATTCCAGGAGATGGAACAGGAAGATCGGCACGCCGCCATAGGTCGAGGTGACCAGGTGTGTCATCGGGCTGGCGCCGCTGATGCGGGGATTGAGTTCCCCGAGATAGACCTCGCGGGTATCGGTATCGATCAGGAAGTCCATGCAGAAGGCGCCGCGATAGCCCTCCTTGTACAGCCGGTCGCCGAGCTTCTGCGCCATGCGGCGGACATCGGCGCGCTCCTTTTCCATGCCGTGGGTGAAGGCGTCGTTGCCGCACCAGCCGCCCTTGTAGGGCGTCAGCTCGCCGAAGCCGGTGATATCGGTCATGACCGGACCTACCAGCGTGCCGTGGCGGGTGGCGACGCCCTCCACCGTGCCCGGCAGGTGGTTGATGCGCTTCATCACCTTGAGCTCTTCCTTGGCCAGCACATCGGCATTCTTCTTCCAGTCGCCCTCGCCGGAGACGAAGAAGGTGGTGCGGCCGGAATCGCCGTAGGGCGTTTGCACCACGAGGTCGTTGCCCAGGTTCGCCTTGGCGGCGAGCTGCTTCAGTTCCTCGTAGCTCTTCGCGCGGCCGAGTACGTTCGGCACGCTGGGAATGCCGGCGTCGTTGCCGAGCTGGGTGGTGATGATCTTCGAGTCCAGGTGGATGCGCAGCTTGGCCGGCGGCAGGGCAATCTCGACGCCCGCCTTCTTGGCCAGCGCCTCGGTCTCCTCGTCGAACATCACCAGCAGCATCTTGCCGCCGCGGCTTCGGATGTGATTGAGCACCTCCTTGTGCCGCAGCAGGTAGTTGTTCACGTCTTCGATGGAGCGGAACTCATGAGGGCCATGTTCCCGCGGGACCAGGATCTTGGGATGCTGGCTGTCGAAGGAGTCGAAGAAGTTGAGATACTCGAAACCATTCACCCAGCGGTCCAAGCCCAGGAGATTGAAGGGGGTCGGCGACAGGAAATAAATTGGCGTTTGGTTGCGCCGGAAATAGGCATAGATGTCGGTCAATCCCTCGAGCTTGTTGGCCATTTGGCTTCCCCGCTGCCTTCCCTACCATCTTCTTGGAGCCGACGACTGCTGCCGAGTTCAGGCATGGCGCCAAGCCCACGATTGTTCCCTCATTGAACGAAGGATTTGGCTCCCGGGAAAGCGAAATCTTCCCCCGCAAGGACGGCTGTCAGTACCCTAAGCTTGTGATAGTCATAATATTGCCAGGGCCAAGAACCGTTTGCGGCGACCCTAAGGGGAGATCTCCGATGCGTGCACTGATTGCAATTGCCCTTGTCCTCGCGCTGGCCGGCTGTGCGGATCCCTCCGGCAAACCCGCAAAGAAATACCTTTTCGACACAGAGCGCTGTTCCGGTGCAGGTCCAAAGGATAGCCAAGAATACAAGGACTGCGAAACAAAATTGGGACAGGAGGATGCACGCCGCCTGTATAATCTCAACAACAGCGGGCAGTCCGTACCTCACTATGTGCCACCGCCGCCAAATTTGCCGTAGCGGCCAGGTGGAACGTGGAACAGATTGCGGCGTATCTAAGTTGTGTTTGTACATTGACCGCAAACGATGACCCGCGCGATCTTGGGATGCGACTTTGACTGATTGAGGAGTAGTGCGATGCGTTGGCGAATGGGCAGGCAAAGCCAGAATGTCGAGGATCTGCGCGGCAGCGGCGGCGGGTTCGGCGGCGGGATGGGTGGCGGCATGCCCCGCATGCCCATGGGGAGCGGCCGGCGGGCGGGCGGAATTGGCGGGCTCGGCCTGATTGTCATAGTCGTCCTGGCGCTGCTCTTCGGCTTCGATCCCAGCCAGCTCCTGCAAGGCAATCTCGGGGCGCCGACCTATCAGCCCGGCGACGAGTCGATGATCCAGAATGGCAGCGACGACGAGCTGAAGCAGTTCTCGGCAGCGGTGCTGGCGAGCACGGAGGATGTCTGGAGCGGCATCTTCCAGCAGTCCGGGAAGGACTATCATGAGCCGACCCTGGTCCTGTTCAGCGGCGGCGTGCAGTCCGCCTGCGGCTTTGCCCAGGCCGCCGTCGGGCCGTTCTATTGCCCCGGGGACAGCAAGCTCTATGTCGATCTGGATTTCCTGCAGCAACTGACGCGGCAGCTCAATGCGCCCGGCGATTTCGCGCAGGCCTATGTCATCGCCCACGAGGTAGGCCATCACGTGCAGAACGAGATCGGCGTGATGAAGGAAACCCAGGCGATGCACGATCAGATGAGCGAAGTCGAATGGAATGCGGTTTCGGTGAAGATCGAGCTGCAGGCCGATTGCTTCGCCGGCGTCTGGGCGAACCATGTGAACAGCGACACGCAGATGATCGAGCCCGGCGACATCGAGGAAGCGATCAATGCCGCCGGCGCGGTCGGCGACGACTCGATTCAGCAGCAGAGCCAGGGCTATGTGCGGCCGGAGACCTTCACCCATGGCAGTTCGCAGCAGCGCACGGAGTGGTTCAACAAGGGCTTCAAGTCCGGCGAACCGAAAGCCTGCGACACGTTCAACTGATCCGCGGCGCTAAGCCCGGGGGTTGATCAGCAGGTCGGCGGCGGCCACGGCGCCCTCGACGATGGCGCGCTCATTTTCCACGCGCACGCGCCCCTCGGCGATCCAGCGGAGCGCCAAGGGGTAGATCCGGTGCTCCGCCGACAGCACGCGGGCCGCCAGGCTATCCGGGGTATCGCCCGAGTTGATGGGTACCGCCGCCTGGACGATGATCGGGCCGGTATCCATTTCCGGCCGGACGAAATGCACGGTGCAGCCATGGAACCGCGCCCCGGCCGCCAGCGCCCGGGCATGGGTGTCCAAGCCCCGGAATGACGGCAGCAGTGACGGATGGATGTTGATCATTCGGTCGCGCCAGGCGGCGACGAATTCGTCGCTGAGGATGCGCATGAAGCCCGCGAGACAGATAAGCTGGATCCCCGCCGCGCGCAGCTTCTCCTCGATTTGCGCTTCGAAGGCAGCCCGATCGGCAAAGGTCCGATGAGATACAACCGCCGTGGCGATTCCGGCGGCGCCGGCCCGCGCCAATCCGCCGGCATCGGCCTTGTTGGCGACGACCAGCGCGATCTCAGCCGGGTTGTCGGCCCGTGCGCAATCCTCGATCAGGGCCTGCATGTTGGAGCCGCGACCGGAGATGAGGATGGCGACGCGCAGTCGGGAATTTGGGCTATTCATCAGAGCATCAGCCTCAGGCCGAACAGACCATGATCGCGTGATTGTAGGGCACCCGCATCAGATCGCCATGCACATGCAATTCCACCTGCGGAAAGGCCGCCGCCAGGGCCCGATAGGCATCGGCGCGGCGGACGTTGCGGCCGCGGTCCATGCGGGCCAGCGCCCAGGCGACCGGGTTTTGCCGGTCTATGAAGCAAGGATCGACGGTGACCACGCGGCCGCCCGTTCGCAGCAGGGCCCGCGCCGCGCCCATCAGCCCGGCGGCCTGCCGGTCGTCCAGGTGATGCAGCAGGCCGAACATGGTCACGATGTCGAAGGGCGGAAATCCCATGCCCGCGACATCGTTGACGTCAGCAAGAATGAACCTTCCGCGGCCGCCGAAACGCGCGCGCGCCTCCTCGATATAGCGTTCATTGCGATCAATTCCGGTATAATTGACATCGCTCAGAAACTGCAGCACGGTGCCCGGGCCGCAGCCGACGTCGAGCAGGTTCTCGCCGGCCACGGGGCGGAGATAGCGCGAAATGACGATGTCGGCCGAGCCTTTCTTGCGCAGCAGGCTTTGCAAATTCCGATAGATTCGTGGGAAGACCAGGAAACCATGCAACGAATTCCGGGCTTCGGCCATGACAGAACCTCGATCGCGACTTGCTGGTTTGGAAAGCGGCGCAGAATCGCGGCACCGCTCGAATCCCGGGATGGTCGCTCCAGCGTCTGATTCGCTGGCCGGTGCCGTGATGTCAAGCGCGGACGCAATTCGCACGCCGCAGGCCAAGCGCGTCGCCATCGTGCAGTCCAACTATATTCCGTGGAAGGGCTATTTCGATCTCATTGCCGCCGTCGATGAGTTCATCCTGCTTGATGATGTGCAGTATACCAAGCGCGACTGGCGTAACCGGAATCAAATCAAGACGGCGCAGGGCGTGCAATGGCTGACGATTCCCGTGATCAACAAGGGCGGACAGACGCAGCGCATCGACGAAACGGAGATCTCCGAGCCCTGGGCAGCCAAGCATTGGGCGCGCATAAGGCATTCCTATGCAAAGGCCCCATTCTTTCGCGATTACGAGGCCCCGCTGGCCGCGATGTACGAGATGGCCGGAGGAATGACCCGGCTGAGCGACATTAACCGGCTGCTTCTTGTTGAGCTCTGCAAGATGCTGGCCATCGGCACGCCACTGATCGACTCGCGGGCCTATGCAAGTTCGGGGAATAAGACGCAGAAACTGGTGGCGCTCTGCCGGGCCGCCGGTGCCTCCAGCTATCTATCCGGTCCTTCTGCTCGGGACTATCTGGACGAGTCGGCCTTCGCTGCCGCAGGCGTCGCAGTGACGTGGATGGACTATGGCGGCTATCCGGCTTATCCGCAGCTCTACGGCGAATTCGACCATCATGTCTCGGTCATCGACCTGCTGTGCAACACCGGGCCAGATGCCCGGCGTCACATGAAGTTCTGAGCGCCGCAACATGCTCAAGCTCGATCATACGAATCTGGTGATCCTGCCGGGCATGCCCCGGGCCGGTACGACAACGATATTTGCCTGGCTGGCGCGGCATCCGCAGATCTTCGCGCCCTGGCGCAAGGAGCCTACGTATTTCTCGCAGAACTTCGGCAAAGGCGAGAGCTGGTACAGGCGATTCTATGCCGGGCTAGGGCCGGACCAGATTGGTATCGATGCCAGCACGGAATACTTCGTCAATCCGCTGTCCCCCGAAAGAATGATCGCCTTCGATCCGAAGCTCCGGGCGATTCTTATCGTCCGCGATCCCGTGGACTGGGTGATCTCGCTCTATGCGCGGATCCGCCGCGTCGCCGCCACCGGCCCGTTCGAAGAGTTCATCCAGGGCTTCCACTACAGTCGCGGCGGCGGCGGTTTGCAGGTAAAGATGGGACCGGGATTCGTGATCAGGCAGATTGATCTGTTCCGCCAAGCGTTCCGGCAAAACGTCCTGCTGATCGATTTCCGCCTGATCGCCGCCGATCCCCTTCGCGTCTTGACCGCAATCGAGCAGTTCATCGGCATTCCTGCTTATTTCGCCGACAGCGGCGTGCAGGCCTTGCGGCTCAACAGCCGGACGGAGCGCACGATGGGCCCCGTGGAATGGCTGATGACCAGGGAACCGGTGTTGAGTATTCTCGGCAGCATTGTTCCATCCAAGGTCATGGCAGGGTTGCGGCAACGTTATGAGCGGGGCATGGCGACGACGGAGGATGACCGGCCGGTTGAAGCGCCCGGGCAACGCGCGCTTGCTGAGCGAATCTTTGGCGAGGATCGCCGGCTGGTTTGTCGATTGTTCGAAGATGCACCGATCATTCTGGGCGATGGGCAGCCGTTCGGCGCACCGGTCGCGCCGCCGGCGCGGCTTGGGCATGGTTGAGGCTCGGCGGTCATGACGACAATTCCCGACGGCAAGATCGAGGCCGTACGCTTCATCCAAGGCCTGACGGCGGAAAGGCCGGAGTTGCTGCGGCCCATCGACCACCACTCCTGGGCGAAACTGGTGGCGATGTTGCTCTGGTTCGCCGCTTGCATCTTGGCTGCGGCATGGAATCCGCTGATCGCCGGATTGCCCGTTTTCCTTCTGATGGGCGTTCTGCACTATCACATGATCGTCGCCATCCACGAGGCGATCCACCGGACCTTGTTCTCAAACAACCGATTGAACGACGCGGCCGGCGTGCTGATCGGCGGCTTCGCGTTGGCGAATTTCGATAGCGTGAAGAAGCACCACCTGAGTCATCATCAGCTCTATGGCCGGGAGACGGATCCGGACCGGGCCGAATACATGTTCGATCCGCCGGCCGGAAGCACGGCAGAACTCATCTGGCGCATCTTCAAGCGCAGCTTTGCGCTGACCAATCTCGGCGAGAAGATCGAGCGCAATCTCTGGCAGCGAAAGACGCCATCAACGGCGGCCGTAAAGCCCGCCGGCGAATTCGGCGCCCTGACGGTCATGGCGCTGGCCCAGTCCATTGTGTTCCTGCTCTATTGGTCACTTGGCATCTGGTGGCAGTATTTCGCCTTCTGGCTGGCGCCGATGTTCGTTTTGTCGCGTTTCCTGAGCGGCCTGCGGATGTATGGCGAGCATGCCGGCCTCGCCCTTGGCGCGACCTCGCGCAACCAGGAACAGATCTACGCGGCCCGCACCACCGCCGCGAGCATGCCCTGGTGGCGGCAGCCGTCCTGGCTGATCGAGAAATTCCTGCTCGGGCCGTTCAACTTCAACTATCACCACGAGCATCACATCATGCAGCAGTTGCCTCACCATCATTTGCCGCGGGTACATCGGGCCTTGCTGGAGATCGGCTATTACGACCGGCATCCCCGGGCACGCAGCGGTTCGTACTTCGCCACCCTGCGCGAGCAGGTCCGGGCGACGCCGTCACTGCGAGCGGCGGGTAGTGCACTTGAATGAAATGCCAGACCGGCATGAATCTCGGCAAGGCATCGGATCGGTAACGGCCATGGATGCTCTTGCCTGGCAAATCGCCCAAAACCGGACCGCGACAGACTATCCGTTCGCGGGCGGCCTGATACCGCTGTTCGAAGCGGCCGCTGCGACGGCGCCCGAACATCCAGCCGTTGTTTTCGAGAACGAGGTCTTGACCTATGGCGTATTCAATCAGCGAGTGAACCGGCTGGCGCATAGGCTCCGCGCAATGGGTTGCGGCCGGGACCGATTGGTCGGCCTCTGCCTCGACCGGTCGCTCGATTTGCCGACGGCCGTCTGGGCGGTGCTGAAGGCCGGCGGCGCCTATGTGCCCCTGGCCGTGGACGATCCGGACCTGCGGCTGAAAGAACTCATCGACGATGCCGGGCTCGAGATCGTCCTGTGCGACGCGGCCTCTGCGCCGCGGTTGCGACCGCTGACCAGGCATGTCGTCATCGCCGCGGAGGCCGCCACCGCGGCCGAGCAGGCCGGCCACAATCCGCTAATCGAGATTTCCGGCGACCAGCTCGCCTACACGATCTTCACCTCGGGCTCGACCGGGCGGCCGAAGGGCGTGATGATTGAGCATGCGGCGATCCATAACCGGATCGTCTGGATGCAGGACCGCTACCGGCTAGGGCCTATGGATCGCATCCTACAGAAGACGCCCTACACCTTCGACGTTTCGGTCTGGGAATTTCTGTGGCCCTTCATCGCCGGTGCCACGCTGGTGGTGGCGCGTCCGGGCGGCCACAGATCGCCGAACTATCTGGTCAAGACCATGCGCGATCAAAAGGTCACCTGCGCGCATTTCGTGCCGTCGATGCTGCGCATGTTCCTGCGCGCCAAGGGACTGGAGGAGTTGCGCCTGCGGCTGGTCTTCTGCAGCGGCGAAGCTCTGACCTATGACCTCCGCGGCGATTTCCTGAAGCTTGTGAAATCGGAATTGCACAACCTCTATGGTCCGACCGAAGCGGCCGTGGACGTCAGCGCCTGGGACTGCCGCGAAGATGTGGGCAACGGCATCGTTCCCATCGGCAAGCCCATTGCCAATATCCAGCTCTTCGTGCTCGGCGCGGACATGCAACCGGTCGCACCCGGCGCGACCGGTGAACTTTTCATCGGCGGCATCGGCCTAGCACGCGGCTATCTCAACCGGCCGGATCTGACGGCGAGCAGTTTCATTCCCAACCCCGTGCAGGGCGCCGTCGGCGCGTGTCTTTATAAAACCGGCGATCTGGCGCGATTTCTGCCGGACGGAAACGTCGAGTTCCTCGGTCGTATTGATCACCAGGTGAAGATCAACGGGCAGCGAATCGAGCTCGGCGAGATCGAGGCGACGTTACGCGAGCACGCCGCCGTCACTAACGCCGTGGTAATGCCAAAGGAATTGAACGGCACGAAAATCCTTGTCGCAATCGTAAAGCGCGCCGCAGGCGATGCCACGGCGGCGCCGGCGCTGGCCGATTGGTTGCGCAGCCGTCTGCCCGCCGGTATGGTGCCGCAATCGATTCATTTCGTCGACGATATCCCGCTGACGGGCAGCGGCAAGACGGACCGCAAAGCACTGCTTGCTACTCTCTAGCCGGATTGGGAGCGCTGCCGAGCCCACGCCATGACGATGACCGCAACAGGCCTACGCGATGCGAAGCCGGCCAAGGAATTTGCTGTCTATTGGGACAAGGCCTGCATCATCTGCGGCAGTCCTATCGCCGGGGCGCCAATTGGCCAGGTGCGTGAGCATGAATATGTCACCACCGACCGGGAGTTCCCCGCTCACCAGTGCCCGAAATGCGGTCTGGTCTTTCTGTATCCCAGACCCGATGTGAGCGAGTTGCCCACCCTGTATGCCGCTGACTACTACTCGAACAATCTGAATCTGGACGGGAAAGACGATCAGCAAGCAAAGTCGTTTGTGCAAGGGCTGTTCTACAGGATCCACACTAAGAACTATCGCGAACGGGTGCTGCCGTTTCTGCCGAAACTTGTCGAAAATCGCCCCTATCGGATTCTAGATGTCGGTTGCGGCGTCGGGGCGCAACTAGACGCAATCAAGAGCCTGCTGCCGAATTGCGAAACCTACGGAGTCGAGTATGGCTCCGTTGCCGCCGGCAAAGCGCGCCGCCGCGGCCATACGGTGTATGAGGGTCGCTTCGAGGATTTGGATCTGCCGCAGGGGTACTTCGATGCGATCGTCTCCATTCACGTCATCGAGCATGTGGCCCGCCCAGATCTATTCCTCGAAAAATGCGTCGGGCTGGCGACGGCGGAGGGCTTTGTCATGATCGAAACGCCCAATACCGACTGTGTCGATTTCGACCTGCTCAAACGGCGCCATTGGGGCGGCTACCACACGCCCCGGCATTGGTATCTGTTCCGTAAGGAAACCGTGGAAGCCCTGGCGCACCGGCTCGGCTGCAATCTGATCACCTGCCGTCCCTATACGATGTCGAATTTCTGGGCCTGGAGCGCTCATTCCCTGGCGACCGAAACGATCGGCCGCAAGCCGGCGGACCTGTTGTTTCCGCCGGTCAAGATCCTCTATGGCGGATTGCAGTCGTTTGTCATCTTGAGCTTTTTCGCCGTAGTCGAGAGAATGTTGCTGGCCGTGACCGGGCGGGCCTGCTCGCTCTGGTTCGTGGTCCGGCGCGGCGGCGGCGGATC
>DATKFM010000027.1:0-27992 GCA_035544395.1 Verrucomicrobiia bacterium | reverse complement strand
GCGCCTTTGATGACCCGACCATCTCTCACTGCCAATCCGCTCCTGCTCGGCTTCGATCAGATCGAACGCATGCTCGAGCGAATCCACAAGCAGGGCGGCGACAGCTATCCGCCATTCAACATCGAGCAGGTCGGCAATAGCGGCTTTCGCATTGCCATAGCGGTAGCCGGCTTTGCGCCCGAAGACCTGACCGTCGAAATCGAGAATCAGCAGCTCGTGATCCGCGGCCGGCAGGCCGAGCAGGCCGAGCGCGTCTTCTTGCATCACGGCATTGCCGCACGCCAGTTCCGCCGCGCCTTCGTTCTCGCCGACGGGCTGGAGGTAACCAACGCCGGCTTGGACAACGGCATCCTGTCGATTGAACTGCAGCGGCCGGAAACGGTGACGCCAACACGAACCATCGCGATCCAAACCCGATGACCGTCCGCAGCGTTGCAAGGGTGGAAAAAATGAACACGATCGAAAAATTGCGCAGCATCACGCCGACTGACCTGGCCCAGCTGGGCATGCAGTGGGTGGCTTATATCAAGCCGGTCGAGATCGACGGCACCGCGGCTTTCGGCATTTTCGCCGCCGACGGCAAGCAGCTGGCGATCGTGCCGACCTATGAAACGGCCATCGTGACGGCGCGCCAGAACGATCTGGAGCCGGTCACCGTCCACTAAGCTCGCGGTGAATCAGGCGGCGTGGCTGGTCCGCGCTTCCGTCAGCAGCGCATAGATCGCATCAGCGCTGTTGGCGCCGCGCAGCTTTTCGCAGACCGTGCGGTCGCGCAGCAGCCGCGACACCCGTGCCAGCGCCTTCAGGTGATCAGCGCCGGCGGCTTCCGGCGCCAGCAGCAGGAACACGAGGTCCACCGGCTGATCGTCGACGGAATCGAAATCGATCGGCGAATCCAGGCGCGCGAAGACGCCATGCAGCTTCTGTAATTCCGCCAGCTTGCCGTGGGGAATGGCAATGCCGTTGCCGACGCCCGTGGAGCCCAGGCGCTCGCGCTCCAGCAGCACGTCGAAGATGGCTCGTTCATGCAAGCCCGTGACATCGGCCGCGCGCTTGGCGAGTTCCTGCAGCGCGTGCTTCTTGCCGGTGGCTCGCAATTTCGGAATCACGCCCGCCGGCGTGATGAGATCTTCGATTTCCATCGATTACCCCGTAAGACAGCGTCCAAGCGGACGCCTAGGAAGGCTTCGTGTTGCCGCGCGGATCGACCCACCCGATGGTGCTGTCGTCCCGCCGGTAGACCATGTTCAATTCGCCGTGGGCCCGGTTGCGAAACATCATCGCCGGCGTGCCCGAGAGATCGAGCCGCATCACGGCCTCGCCGACCGTGAGCGTCGGGATCTCCGTCGCCATTTCGGCAATGACGACGGGCGCGCCATTGGCCCGCTCGGCCTGCGCGTCCTCTTCGCCCTCATTGGCCAGGATGTATTGCTGCGCCGGCTCATGCACGGTATCGGCGCGGTGATGATCGCGCAGCCGCCGCTTATGGCGGCCGAGCCGGCGCGACAGATGCTCCACCGCCGAATCGAACGCCCGGTAGGGGGCATCGGCATCCGCCTGGCAATGCAGATCGATGCCGCGCCCGACATGGACGTGAATCTGACTTCGGTAGAAATGCGCATCGCGCGACAGCAGCACATTCGCCTCGATCGGGTTACTAAAAAACTTGGCCAGAACCAAGCGCAGGGAGTCCTCGGCATGGGTGCGCAACGCGTCACCGACGTCGAGCTGTTTTCCTCTGACGGTTATCTGCATCGTTCAGGGCGTCCAATCCTTGTGCGCCGCGGAACATCGCTCCGCTGCTGGGGCCCCCGGCGGAAGGCGGGGAACATATGGAGGGTGCTTGTGAGTGTCAAGCGCCAGCCGGCCGCCGAGCAGGGTGTCATCATATCCTATCTAGGACGCTCTAGCGCTGCTGCAAAGACTTCTGTCGCCGGCGCTGGGACGAAGTAGGGATTTTCAATGATTCTCGATATTTAGCGACGGTCCGCCGGGCGATCTCGATGCCCGCTTCACGTAATTTTTGCATCAGATCGTCGTCGGACAGAACCGCCTCCGGCGACTCGGCATCGATCATCTGCTTGATTCGCCGACGGACTGACTCCGCCGCGTGACTTTCGCCCCCCGCGCTCTCCCCCACGGCGTTGCTGAAAAAGTACTTCATCTCATAGAGACCGCGGGGCGTGGTCATATATTTATTGGCGGTGACGCGGCTGACGGTGCTCTCATGCATGGAGATGGCATCCGCCACTTCGCGCCGCGTCAGCGGCCGAAGATGGCGGATGCCGCGTTCGAAAAATTCGCTCTGCAAGGCAACGATCTCCGTCGCCACCTTCAGGATGGTGGTGGCGCGCTGCTGCAGTGCCCGCACCAGCCAGTTCGCCGCATCGATGCGATCGCTGATATAACGGCGGGCCTCGCGATCCCTGGTGTTCGATTTCAGGGTGGCCGCATAGGTGTTGTTGACCAGCACCCGCGGCAGGCTGCCGGGATTGAGTTCCACCAGCCAGCCCCCATCGGCGGCGCGCCTGACGATCACGTCGGGCGTCACCGGCGGCGCGGCATTCTCGGTGAATGACTCGCCGGGCTTCGGACTCAGCGAGCGGATCTCCGCCACCATGTCCAGCAGGTCCTCGCTGTCCACATTGCACAGCTTCATCAGCTTGGCCTGCTCGCCGCGCGCCAGCAGATCGAGATTCTCCAGCAGGCAGGCCATGGCCGGATCGTGGCGGTCGCGATCCTTCAACTGCAGCGCCAGGCATTCCCGGAGATCGCGGGCGAAAACGCCGGGCGGATCAAAAGCCTGCAGGCGCTTCAAGGTCGCCTCGATCCTTTCGGTGTCGCAGTCCAGCTGCTCGGCGATGGTCTGCAGGTCCGTGGTGACATAACCCGCGTCATCGAGCGCGCCGATGAGATGAAAGCCGATCAGCCGGTCCATGGGATCGGCCATGTCCATGCTCAATTGCGCCAGCAGGTGATCGCGAAGATTGGTTACATCGCGAAGCTCGGTTTCGATCGTGCCCTGCAGCGCGCCGCCGCGCTCGTCGCCGGACATCCGCATGTCCAGCCGCAGCGTCATGTCGCTGTCGGCCGGCTCGTCGGGCCAGGGCTCGCCTTCGTCATCGCCGCCGCCGTCCTCGCTGAATTTCCCCGAGTCCAGGCCGCGCAACAGGTCTTCAGGTGGCGTTTCCGCGACGGCTGTTCCGTCCGATCCGATATCAGATTCCAGGCCGCGCGGCTCGTCGTCGGCAGCCTCGTCGCGCTCCAGAAGCGGATTCTGCTCCAGCTCGGTTTCGATGAAGGCCGTCAGCTCCTGGCTCGACAACGCCAGCAGCTTGATCGCCTGCTGCAGCTGCGGCGTCAGCGTGAGGGTCTGCGCCTGCCGGAGATCGAGCCGCGTTTTCATCGCCATGGAGCGTGCAGCCTCGCGGCCACCCTACATGCTGAAACGTTCGCCGAGATAAACCCGGCGCACATCTTCGTCTTCGACGATCTCGGCCGGATGCCCTTCCTTCAGGACCTTGCCTTCATTCAGGATGTACGCGCGATCGACGATATCCAGCGTCTCCCGGACATTGTGATCGGTGATCAGCACGCCGATGCCGCGATCCTTCAGATGCACCGCGACATCGCGAATCTCCGCGACCGCGATGGGATCGATGCCGGCAAAGGGCTCGTCCAGCAGGATGAAGCTGGGATCGGACGCCAGGGCGCGGGCGATCTCGACGCGCCGCCGCTCGCCACCCGACAGGGCGACCGCCGGCGCATCCTTCAGGTGCGCAACGGAGAATTCCTTCAGCAGTTCGTTCAAGCGCGCCTCGCGATGCGCGGCATTGGTATCGACGATCTCCAGCGCCACGCGGATGTTCTCGCCGACGCTGAGGCCGCGGAAGATCGACGCTTCCTGCGGCAGGTAGCCGATGCCCAGCCTTGCCCGCCGGTACATCGGCATCGACGTGACATCGGTGCCGTCCAGCAGGATTTCACCCTGATCCGCCTTGATCAGGCCGCTGATGATGTAGAAGCAGGTGGTTTTGCCGGCGCCGTTGGGTCCGAGCAATCCCACGACTTCGCCGCGTTGCAGATTCAGCGAGACATCCCGCAGCACGGGCCGCTTGCGGAATTGCTTGCCGATGCCGCGGACGACCAGTCCGCCGGCGGACTCCGCGGCTTTGTCCACGCCATTGCCTTTTTGAGCCAGACCTGCCGCTGATCGGTTGGGCGCGTTCATCTGATTACTGACTGCTGTCGGCGCTGGGCATGATCAGGCTCTTCACCTTGCCGTCGCCGCCACCCTGCAGCGTGCTGACTCCCGTCGCGACATTGACCTCGGCGCGCTCGCCGTTGAATTGATTCTGCCCGTTGGTGATGCGCACATCGCCGGTCAGAGTCATGATGTCCTGGCCCAGATCGTAATCGCCCTTCTGGCTGCGGGCGAAGGTGTTCTTGGTCTTGACGGTGATGTTGCCCTCCGCCTCGATGCGCGTGAGGCTGAGTGAGCCGTCCGTCTGCCGGTCAAAATGCCCGGTCATCAAGTCGGCGCCGATGCGGCGCAGGCCGCTCTCCACCATCACGTCGCCCTGGGCGATGACGATGCGCTCGCGCTCGCGATACTCGAGCTGGTCGCGGGCCGTCACCGTTTCCTTGGCCGTGACCACCCGCAGATTGCCGCCGGTCACTGTCAGGGTCCGGCTGTCCAGGTTGTAGACGGCATGGTTGCCATAGATGGTGCGGCCGGGCTGGGTGAGGACCACGCCGCCATCGGCCTCGATCTGATAGATCTCGTTGTCGCCGCCGGCCTTGTCGCGGTAGCGGGCCGTCAGCGCGTCGGCGCGCACCCGGAGATCGCCGCGGACAGCGGTGGCGTCGCCGCGCGCGATATAGGTCTTGTCATTGCGCCGCCACTCGATTCCCTGGGTCGCCTCGATCTGTACCGGCGTTCCGGCCTGTCCCTTGGCGAGCGGATCCGTGGTGTCGGACTGCGCCGCGAGCGGAATCGCGCCGCCGGCCAGGCTTAGCGTGCCGGCGATCGCGGCCCAGAACATCGCCGCCGCAATCGGTCCGGTTGCGCGGCGGCGGCTCATGGAGTTTCTGCGCCGTTGGTCTGCGAACCGTCGCCATTGTTGGCGACGGTGACTGTCAGGGACGTCTTGCCGGTGAAGAGGACCCGATCGCCATCATCGAGCACGCGAAAGCCTTCTGAGGTGATGTCGCCAGACGGTCCGCGCCCGGCGACGGGCGCGTCGCCGCTGGCGGTGTTGCGGCCGAGATCGATGCTGGCGCTGTCGGTGTGGAACTCGAAACCCTTGTTGTCCGACAGCGTGACCTCGCCGGCGAGATTCAACAGTTGGTCGCTGCGCACGAAGATGCCGGAATCCGCGTGAATCGCCACCAGCCGGCCGTCGGTCAGGTCCAGGTCGGCCTTCGGATGCTTCAGATGGATGATCGCCGAGTCGGAAGATTTCTGCCGCGCTTCATCGGCCGTCACGGTAAAGCTTCGGTTGCGGTTGTCGCGGCCGGAAAAGCGCGCGTTGGTCATGCTGACGCTGTCGATCGCCTCCGGCACGACTTCCGTGGTGGGGCCGATCAGGACCACATTCTTTCCGACCTCCACCTGCGCCAGGTAGAAGATCGCGACGCCCAATCCGACGGCGATGACCGGCAGCAGATACTTGCCCCAACGCATGAGGCGCATTCGCGCGGCATAGCTGTGATGTGCGTGGTTACGGGGCGCGGCGTGCGGGCTCATCCGGTTCCGTCTCCGGGCCTAGGCCACGCCGGCCCGCAGCAGATCATGCATGTGCACGATGCCGACCGGCTTGTCGCCTTCGACCACGAAAAGCGTCGTGATGCGCCTTGTGCCCATGTTCATGGCGGCCAATGCCTCGCCGGCCAAGGCGTCTGATGCGATCGTCTTCGGCTTGCGGGTCATGATCTCGCCGGCCTTCTGCGACCATAGCGTCGCCGACATATGACGCCTGAGATCGCCGTCGGTGATGATCCCGATCAGGCCGCCATTGCGATCGACAATGCCGACGCAACCGAATCCTTTTTCGGAAATCACCAGCACCGCGTCGGTCACACTGGTGGCCTCGCCGGTCAGTGGCAGCTTTTCTCCGGCATGCATCAGGTCGCTGACCTTGATCAGGCTGCGGCCGAGCTTGCCGCCGGGATGCAGCACGCGGAAATCCGTCGGCGTGAAGCCCCGGCGCTCCAGCAGCGCCACCGCGATGGCGTCGCCCAGCGCCAATGTCATTGTGGTCGATGTCGTCGGCGCCAGTCCCATGGGGCAGGCTTCGTCGACCGATGGCAGGATCAGCGCGGCATCGGATGCCGCGGCAAGCGCGCTGCTCTTGCCGCTGGTGATCGCCACCAGCGGAATCCGGAAGCGCCTGGTGTAGGCGATGATGTCAGCCAGTTCCGGCGTGTCGCCTGAATTGGACAACGCCAGCACCGCATCGCTTTCGACGATCATGCCGAGATCGCCATGGCTCGCTTCGGCGGGATGCACATACATCGACGGCGATCCCGTGGAGGCCAATGTGGCCGCGATCTTGCTGCCGATATGTCCGCTCTTGCCCATCCCGGTGACGACGATCCGGCCCTTGGCGCTGGAGAGCAGGTCCAGCGCCTTGCTGAAGGTTTGATCCAGGCTCGCCGCCAGGGCCCGCAGCCCTTCGACCTCGACACCAAGCACGCGCACCGCCACCGCGAGATCCCGCGACGAGTCAGGTTGAGCGCTCGCGCGCCCGCTGTTCAGCGTTGGCTTTGGCTGGGCTGTCATTCGCCATGTCTCCCGGTGATCAGCCGGATCGTTGACCGGTTATATGGGATGGCCGCGTCGCAATACACAGCCAGCGCAGCCCCGAACCTTCGCGATTCGTTGTAGCCCTGCGCCCACCCGCCCGGAAGGTATGTCGGGCATGGCCATCCCGTCAATAAATCGCTGACTCTACAATGATCTGGCGCGCCTGCCGGGCATTGGGAACCGGGCCGCCGGCGGAAACCTTAATGGGCGAAAATGTCCAATTCGGCCCAGCCCGCCAGGTCCAGCTCGGCCCGGCTGGGAATGAAGCGGAAACAGGCCTCTGCCAGGGCCGTGCGGCCTTCGCGGGCAAGCATGCCGTCCAGATGCGCTTTCAGGGCATGGAGATGCAGCACGTCGGAGGCGGCATAGCGGAGCTGCTCCTGATGCAGCTCGGCCGCGCCCCAGTCCGAGGATTGCTGCTCTTTCTTCAGCTCGACCCCCAGCATCTCCTTGCACAGGTCCTTGAGGCCGTGGCGGTCGGTGAAGGTGCGCACCAGCTTCGAGGCGACCTTGGTGCAATAGACCGGCTGCGTCACCACGCCGAGATACTGCTTGAGCACGGCGACATCGAACCTGGCGAAGTGGAACAGCTTGAGGACGCGGGGATTTGCCAGCATGGCCGCCAGATTCGGCGCCGCCAGCCGGCCGTCTTCGGGCAGGCCCATCTTCACCAGATGGGCATTGCCGTCGCCTGACGACAGCTGCACCAGGCAGAGCCGGTCGCGATGGGGATTGAGACCCATGGTCTCGGTATCCACCGCCACGACGGGGCCGAGATCGAGGCCCGCCGGCAGATCGCCGTGATGCAGTTTGATACCAGTCGGCTCTTTGTTCATGACCGGAACGTCAGGGCCCGCTGCGGCGGCAAATCTGCGGATGCGGATCTAGCGGGGATGCAGCGGGCCGGTTTGGATGGTGCCCAGGAGAAGACTCGAACTTCCACGACATTTCTGCCACAGGTACCTGAAACCTGCGCGTCTACCAATTCCGCCACCTGGGCTTAGGAGGCCGGGATTGTCCTCAGGGACCGCCCAAAGTCAACCGGGTTTTCGCTGTTGCGAAGGGCGGCAAGCGCGATATATCTGCCGGCTATCTGGTGCTGCGGCTTGGCATTTTCCACAGCAGCAGGTCGGCGATTCCAGGCGCACGGCAGCAGAAATTCGGAGGGATGGGATGGCAGCGGGTGTGGTCACGGTGTTCGGCGGCTCCGGCTTCATCGGCCGCTATGTGGTGCAGCGCCTGGCCCAGCAGGGCTGGATCGTCCGCGCCGCGGTGCGCCGGCCGAACAAGGCGCTGTTCCTGAAGACCATGGGCACCGTCGGGCAGGTGACGCCCCTGGCGGCCGACATTCGCAGCGAGCGTGCGGTTGCCGCCGCCGTGGTCGGCGCCGATGCCGTCGTGAACCTGGTGGGCATCCTCTATGAAAAAGGCGGCGGCAGCTTCAAGGCGATCCATGCCGACGGCGCCGAACGGGTTGCGCGGCTGGCAAAGGCCGCGGGCGCGAAGACTTTCGTGCAGATGTCGTCGCTGGGAGCCTCGGCCGATGCCGCGGCGGAATATGCGCGCTCGAAAGCGGCCGGCGAGACGGCGGTGCGCGCCCAATATGCGGATGCGCGCATCATCCGGCCGTCCATCGTCTTCGGCCCGGAAGACGGGTTCTTCAACAAGTTCGCGGCCATGGCGCGGCTCGCGCCGGCGCTGCCGCTGATCGGCGGCGGCAGGATGAAATTCCAGCCCGTCTATGTCGGCGATGTCGCGGAAGCGATTCTGCGCTGCGTCGAGGATCCGCATACCGCGGGCAAGACCTATGAGCTGGGCGGGCCTGGCGTGTTCAGCTTCGCCGACCTGCTGCGCCGCACGCTGCGGGAGATCGGCCGCCGCCGGCTGCTGTTGCCGCTGCCCTTCGGGATCGCGCGCTTGCAAGCGATGGTGCTCGAATTGCTGCCGGTTCCGCCGCTGACCCGGGACCAGATCAAGCTGCTGCAGCAGGACAACGTGGTGACGCCGGGTGCCCTGACGCTGGCCGATCTGGGCATCCAGGCCCAGGGACTTGATGCGATTCTGCCGACATATCTCGCACGCTACCGTCCGGGCGGCCGTCTCGGCCGCCGCGCCCGCCTGGTCTAGACGGGCGGCGAGAGGCCGACATAGACGAGATAGAGCAGGAATCCGCCGAGCAGCAGGCGGTAGATGACGAAGGGCAGGAACGTGCTGCTCTTCAGCCAGGCCATCAGGAAGGCGATAGCGAAGAAACCCGCGACCGCCGACAGGCCGCAGGCGAGGAGCGCGTCATGCAGCATCTCCGACGAGCCGGTCTCCAGGACCTTGCGGCCCTCCCAGATGCCGGCGGCCGAGATCGCGGGAATCGACAGCAGGAATGAAAACCGCGCCGCCTCCGCCCGCTCATAGCCCAGCAGGCGCGCAGCGACCATGGTGATGCCCGACCGGCTGGTGCCGGGGATGAAGGCGACGGCCTGGGCCAGGCCGATGATGATCGCATGGCCGGCGGTGATGTGCTCCAGCCGCCGGACGGTGAGGCCGAACTTGTCGGCGGCATAGAGCACGATGGCAAAGCCGGTCATGGTCCAGGCCACCAGCTTCATGCTGCGCAGCGCGTCGCCGGCATAGCGGTCTACCAGAAAGCCGGCGATCAGCGCCGGGATGGTGCCGATCAGCAGATACAGCACCAGTTTCGCGCCGTCATTGCGCTTGCCGCGCAGAAGCTGCAGCAGACCCTGGGCCATGCGCAGGATATCGCGCCAAAAATAGATCAGCACCGCGAACAGCGTGCCCACATGGGTCGCCACGTCGATGGCCAGCCCCTGGTCAGGCCAGCCGGTCAGCAACGGCACAAGGATAAGATGCCCGGACGAACTCACGGGCAGGAACTCGGTCAGGCCCTGGACGACAGCCAGGACCAGGATTTGCAGGAACGACAAGCGGCTAATCCCCCAACACGGCCAAGCCCTTATAGCATCGGGATTCCCAGCGTCGCACGGCAGATATTAGTTCCACAAGGGGACTAATATTTGCCGAAATTTGACACTGGAGTCAGAAATGGAATTGCAATCGGAGCGCCACATAGATATTATGTCACGAAAGCTGACTTATATTTCCGATTCTGATCGCGACAGGCCGACCGTTCATGTAGGTTTGCTCGACAAGGGGTCGGAGGGACGGCAGCGAATTGGCCATAACCTGTTGATCGAGAACGCTTTGGGAGGCGCGCCAGATGGCCGGCAAGATGCTGCAATTCGTCAAGCTGGGGCGTGCCATGCCGCGGAAGCGGGAGGCATCGGCCCGCCGCGCCGACTTCCGGGAGATCTTCAACGAGTACAAGCCGGCGGAAGCCGCGGCCCAGTCCAGCCGCTGCTCCCAATGCGGTGTGCCGTTCTGCCAGGTGCACTGCCCGGTCCATAACAATATCCCCGACTGGCTGAAGCTGACGGCCGAGGGCCGCCTGGAGGAGGCTTACGAGATCTCCTCCGCCACCAACAACTTCCCGGAGATTTGTGGCCGCATCTGTCCGCAAGACAGGCTTTGCGAAGGCAATTGCGTGATCGAGCAATCGGGCCACGGCACGGTCACGATCGGTTCGGTGGAGAAGTACATCACCGACACGGCCTGGGAGAAAGGCTGGGTCAAGCCGGTGAAGCCGCTGCGGGAATTGAGCGAGTCCGTCGGAATCGTCGGCGCCGGGCCTGCCGGCTTGGCCGCTGCCGAGCAGCTGCGCCGCAAGGGCTACCAGGTGCATGTCTATGACCGCTATGACCGCATCGGCGGCCTGATGATCTATGGCATCCCCAACTTCAAGCTGGAGAAGGAAGTCGTCGAGCGCCGCGCCAAGCTGCTGCGGGACAGCGGCGTCGAATTCCATCTGAACTTCGAGGTGGGAAAGGATGCGACCCTGCCGGAGTTGCGGCAGAAGCATGCGGCGCTGCTGGTCGCCTGCGGCGTCTATCGGGCGCGCGAGATCCAGGCGCCGGGAGTAGGCTTCGGCAACATCGTGCCGGCCCTCGATTTCCTGACCGCCAGCAACCGCCATGGCCTAGGCGACAAGGTGCCGGCGTTCACGTCAGGGGCCCTCAATGCCAAGGACAAGAGCGTGGTCGTCATTGGCGGCGGCGACACTGCGATGGATTGCGTGCGCACCGCGGTGCGCCAGGGCGCGACTTCCGTGAAATGCCTCTACCGCCGCGACCGCGCCAACATGCCGGGTTCGCAGCGTGAAGTGGCGCACGCGGAGGAAGAGGGCGTCGAGTTCGTCTGGCTGGCGCTGCCGGAAGCCTTCATTGGCGGCAAAAAGAACGACGTCTCGGCGGTGCGCGCGGCGCGCATCCATCTCGGCGTGCCCGATGCCACCGGCCGGCAGACGCCGCGGGTGATCGACGGCTCGCACTTCAATGTCGAGGCCGATCTCGTGATCAAGGCGCTGGGCTTCGATCCCGAAGAGTTGCCGGGCCAGTTCGGCGCGCAGGATCTGGAAGTCACCCGATGGGGCACGGTGAAGATCAATCACCGCACGAAGATGTCGAACCTGGATGGCATCTTCGCCGCTGGCGATATCGTGCGCGGCGCCTCGCTGGTGGTTTGGGCAATCCGCGACGGCCGCGACGCGGCCGACAGCATCGACGCCTACATCAAGGCGAAGTCGGCCGGTGCAGTTGCCGCGGCGGCAGCGGAATAGACGGAGAAGAACGATGCGACGAGTCCTGTTCGGGCGATTCCTGCGCATTGCTGTTGCCGCTGTTCTTTATCTGACTGTCGCAACGGCCGCGCGCGCGGACGTCGATCCGAATGGCCTGACAAAAGCGCGGGAGCTGATGGAGGCGTCTGGCATTGAAGAGTCGTTCCGGCAAGTGTTTCCGATCATCGTCCGCCAGCTTGGAGATCTGCTGCAACAGGCAAACCCCGATCGCGGCAATGATGTAAGCGAGATCATGGAAACAAAGATGACGCCGAAAGTCTTGGATCGCTCCGGCGAACTGATCGAGCTTGTTGCGCATGTTTATGCAGAGCACTTCACGACCGCCGAGTTGGAACAGCTCATCGAATTCTATGAGTCGCCGATCGGCCGGAAACTCGTGGGCGAGCAGACAGAAGTTACCAAAGAGACCATGGCGATCGGGCGTCGTTGGGGCATGGCCGTCGGCGCGGATGTAATGCGCGAGCTGGCTCCCGAGTTCGAGAAGCGCGGCCTGAAGATGCCCAACATTTGAGATGCGGGATGACGAAGATGCGGACGCGAACTGGACGAAGTGATGACGTATCGTTCACCAATCAGTGGCGATTGAACGCCGCGCATCTGCAGGAGAACGGCCTCTACGATCCCGCCGACGAGCATGATGCCTGCGGCGTCGGGCTGATCGCCGCGATCGACGGCAAGCCGCGCCGGCAGGTCGTCGAGTACGGCATCGCCGCGCTGAAGTCCGTCTGGCACCGGGGCGCGGTCGACGCCGACGGCAAGACCGGCGACGGCGCCGGCATCCATGTGCAGATTCCCCATGATTTCTTCCGCGAGTATGTGCGGGGCACCGGCCAGAAGATAGGCCGCGCCAAGCTCGGCGTCGGCATGGTGTTCCTGCCGCGCACCGATCTCGCCGCGCAGGAACGCTGCCGCGTCATCGTCGAGCGCGAGATCCTCGCCTATGGCTACACCATCTATGGCTGGCGCCAGGTGCCGGTGAATGTGGAGGTGATCGGCGAGAAGGCCAACGCCACCCGACCGGAGATCGAGCAGATCATGATCGCGAACTCCCTCGGCACGACCGAGGAGCAGTTCGAAATCGACCTCTATGTCATCCGCCGCCGCATCGAGAAGGCGGCGCTCGAAGAATCGATCAAGGACATCTACATCTGCTCCATGTCCTGCCGCTCGGTGATCTACAAGGGCATGTTCCTGGCCGAGCAGCTCACCTCCTTCTATCCCGATCTCCTGGACGAGCGCTTCGTTTCGAATTTCGCCATCTATCATCAGCGCTATTCCACCAACACCTTCCCGACTTGGCATCTGGCGCAGCCCTTCCGCGTCATCGCCCATAACGGCGAGATCAACACCCTGAAGGGCAACATCAACTGGATGCAGGCCCACGAGACCCGCATGGCTACGCCGGTCTATGGCGACTACATGGCCGACATCAAGCCGGTGGTGCAGCCCGGCGGCTCTGACTCGGCCATCCTGGACAATGTGTTCGAAGCCATGGTGGGTGTCGGCCGCACGCTGCCGATGGTGAAGTCGATGCTGATCCCCGATGTCTGGGCCGAGCGCGAGACCATGCCGCGCGCCCACCGGGACCTCTACAGCTATTGCAATTCGGTGATGGAGCCCTGGGACGGCCCGGCCGCGATCTGCGCCTTTGGCGGCAATTGGGTGCTGGCCGGCATGGACCGCAATGGCCTGCGGCCGATGCGATACACCATTACCGACGACGGCTTGCTGGTGGCGGGATCGGAGACGGGCATGGTGCGCCTGCCAGAGCAGAACGTGATCGCCAAGGGCCGGGTCGGCCCCGGCCAGATGATTGCCATCGATCTCGGCGCCGGCCGCCTCTACAAGCACCGGGAGATCATGGACCAACTCTCCGCCGGCGCCGCCTTCAGCGACTGGGTGAAGAACATCACGGTCATCGACACGCTGGTGCGCGCCAAGCCGGGCCGGCCCGCGTTCTTCGAGAAGGAAGAGCTGCGCCGGCGCCAGCTCAACGCCGGATTCTCGCAAGAAGATTTGGAATTGATTCTCCATCCGATGGTGGAGGAAGCAAAGGAAGCCGTTGGTTCCATGGGCGACGACGCGCCGCTGGCGGTGCTGTCAGAGCAATATCGCGGCCTGCACCATTATTTCCGCCAGAACTTCAGCCAGGTCACCAACCCGCCGATCGATTCCCTGCGGGAACGCCGGGTGATGACCCTGAAGACGCGCCTCGGCAATCTCGGCAACATTCTTGACCAGGATGAAAGCCAGTGCCGCCTGTTGCAGCTTGAATCGCCGATCCTGCTGACGGCGCAGTTCCAGGCGATGCGCGCCTATATGGGCGCCTCGGCTGTCGAGATCGACTGCACCTACGATATTCCGCAACCCGGTACCAAGGCCGGCGACAATGCGCTGCGCGACGCCATTGCCCGGGTGCGGCGCGAAGCGGAAGACGCCGTGCGCGGTGGCGCGGTCCATGTCATCCTGACCGACGAGAAGAGCGGTCCATCCCGCGCCTCGATCCCGATGATCCTGGCAACAGGCGCGGTGCATACCCACCTGCTGCGCCAGCAACTGCGCACTTTCACCTCGCTCAATGTGCGTTCCGGCGAATGCCTGGATGTGCATCACGCCGCCGTGCTGATCGGCGTCGGCGCCACCACGGTGAATGCCTATCTGGCTGAGGCATCGATCGCCGACCGTCATCGCCGCGGGCTGTTCGGCGATCTCGCCCTCGACGATTGCCTGAAGCGCTTCACCAAGGCGATGGACGAGGGCCTCCTGAAGATCATGTCGAAGATGGGCATTGCCGTCATCAGCTCCTATCGCGGCGGCGCCAACTTCGAATCCGTCGGCTTGTCGCGCACTCTGGTGGCTGAGTATTTCCCCAGCATGCCCTCGCGTATTTCCGGCATCGGCCTGGCGGGCATCCAGCAGAAGGTCTTGCAGCAGCATGCCCGCGCCTGGTCCGAGGATTTCGCGGCGCTGCCCATCGGCGGCTTCTACCGCTATCGCCGCGGCGGCGAGTCCCATGCCTGGGAAGCGAACCTGATCCATATGCTGCAGAGCGCGGTGTCCAGCGAGGCCTATCAGACCTTCAAGCGCTACAGCGAAGCGGTGGCCAAGCTGCCGCCGGTGACCCTGCGGGACCTGCTCGATTTCCGCCAGGGCCGCACGCCGATCTCCATCGACGAAGTCGAGTCGATCACCGAAATCCGCAAGCGCTTTGTCACGCCCGGTATGTCGCTTGGCGCACTCTCGCCCGAGGCCCACGGCACGCTGAACATTGCCATGAACCGCATGGGCGCCAAGTCGGACTCCGGCGAAGGCGGCGAAGACCCCGAGCGCTATCGCCCGCGGCCCAACGGCGACAACGCCAACTCCGCCATCAAGCAGATCGCCTCCGGGCGCTTCGGCGTCACGGCGGAATATCTCAACCGCTGCCGCGAGATCGAGATCAAGGTGGCCCAGGGCGCCAAGCCGGGCGAGGGTGGCCAGCTGCCGGGTTTCAAGGTGACGGAGATGATCGCCAAGCTCCGGCATTCCACGCCGGGAGTCATGCTGATCTCGCCGCCGCCCCATCACGACATCTATTCGATCGAGGATCTGGCGCAGCTCATCTACGACCTGAAGCAGATCAATCCGGATGCCCGCGTCTGCGTGAAGCTGGTGGCGCGGTCGGGCATCGGCACCATCGCTGCCGGCGTCGCCAAGGCGAAGGCCGATGTGATCCTGATCTCGGGCCATGTGGGCGGCACCGGCGCCAGTCCGCAGACCAGCATCAAATATGCCGGCATTCCCTGGGAAATGGGCCTGTCGGAAACCCAGCAGGTGCTGACGCTCAACCGCCTGCGCCACCGCGTGCGCCTGCGCACCGACGGCGGCATCAAGACCGGCCGCGACGTGGTGATCGCCGCCATGCTGGGCGCCGAGGAATTCGGCATCGGCACGGCGTCGTTGGTGGCCATGGGCTGCATCATGGTCCGGCAATGTCATTCCAACACCTGCCCCGTGGGCGTCTGCACCCAGGACCCGAAGCTGCGGGAGAGATTCACCGGCTCGCCGGAGAAAGTCGTGAACCTCTTCAGCTTCATCGCCGAGGAAGTACGCGAGACCCTGGCCGGACTCGGATTCCGGAATCTCAACGAGGTCATCGGCCGTTCCGACCTGCTGCGCCAAGTGAGCCGTGGGGCAGCCCATCTGGACGATCTCGATCTCAATCCGCTGCTGGCCCAGGCTGATCCCGGCCAGCATGCGCGCTATTGCACGCTGGAAGGCCGCAACGAAGTGCCGGAAACGCTGGACGCGCAGATGATCCAGGATGCGCGCCAGCTATTCGACGACGGCGAAAAGATGCAGCTGCAATACAATATCCGCAATACGCACCGGGCGATCGGCACCAAGCTCAGCTCCAAGATCACCCGCAAGTTCGGCATGTCCGGCCTGAAGCCCGGCCATATCACCGTGCGCCTGCGGGGTTCGGCCGGGCAATCCCTGGGGGCCTTCGCCGTGCAGGGGCTGAAACTCGAGGTCTTTGGCGACGCCAATGACTATGTAGGCAAGGGGCTCTCCGGCGGCACCATCGTGGTGCGGCCGCTGCCCTCAAGCCCGCTGGCGACCAACGAGAACGTCATCATCGGCAACACGGTTCTCTACGGCGCCACCGCCGGCAAGCTGTTCGCCGCCGGGCAGGTGGGCGAACGCTTCGCCGTGCGCAACTCCGGTGCCACGGCGGTGGTCGAAGGTTGCGGATCCAACGGCTGCGAATACATGACCGCCGGCACGGCGGTGATCCTTGGCGCGGTCGGCGACAACTTCGCCGCCGGCATGACCGGCGGCATGGCCTTCGTCTATGACGAGACCGGCGCCTTCCCGATGTATGTGAACGGTGAAAGCGTCGTCTGGCAGCGACTGGACTCCGCCCATTGGGAACATGCGCTGAAGGATCTGATCGCCGAGCATGCGGACGAGACACAGTCCAAGTTCGCCGCGCGCCTGCTGAACGATTGGGCCCTTGAGCGCGGCCGCTTCTGGCAGGTGGTGCCGAAGGAGATCGTCGGCCACTTGGCGCGGCCGCTCAGCGACAAGCCGGCGGCAAAGCGGGCGTAGCTAAAAAGTGATCCGCCGGCGGATGGAGGCGAGGACGTCGCGGGAACCTCGCAGCTGCCGCCGGCGGATCCATCTTCCCCCTCTGTTGCGCGAGGGGTCAGATCTTCCGTACTCTTCTTGGATCATCCCGAGAAAGGCTGCCGGCGGCCCCGGGGGATAGGGAGCGGCCTCTTGTCTGTGGGGCCTCTGCCGCCGGCAGCGGTTCGCAATAAACATGCGAACGACTCGGGTGACATATTCTGTCCTTAAGGCGGTCTGTCTCCCTTGATGCCTCGACGCCCAGCTACCCTCTATACGGACAAGGGTGACGGGCGGATGCAGGGCGGCGGCAGATATTGGCCTGGGAAAGCCGTCAGCGGATGTAGTGGATCCGCTGATAATCCCGGCGGAAGGCAATGACATCGCGCCGGATGTCCTCGGCCGCCTCGCCCTTGACCAGGAACCGGCCGATGAACCGCGCCACATCGGTCATGGCATTTTCCTTCAGGCCGAAGCGGGTCAGTTCCTGACTGCCGAGGCGGATGCCGTTCAGATCGCCCTCGACCGGCGGCAAAGGCAGGCCGATGCCGCAGAGCAGGATGTTTGCCGCCGCCAGCCGCTTTGCCGCGTTCTGCCCGCCGCCGAACGGTGCGGCATGGAGGGCGAGGTGGTGGCTCTCGGTATGGCCGCGTCGTTCGACGCCATGCACCGGCAGGCCTTCAGCCGCCAGCGCCCGGCCCAGGGCCTGGGCATTGCGGATGCATTGATCGGCATAGGCGGCGCCGTGGGCCAGCAGGTCCATGACCGAGATCGCGAGCGCCGCCGTCTTGCCGAGATCGAAATTCGCGGTCATGCCGGGATAGGCGATCTTGTCCAGCCGCGCCGCCAGCTCAGCTTCCGTGGTGACGATGATGCCCGAGGGCGGCCCGCCGAACGCCTTGTAGGTCGACATGGTCATCAGATGGGCGCCTTCGGCCAACGGCTGCTGGAAGCGCCCGCCGGCAATCATGCCGGACATATGGGCCGCGTCGTACAGCACATAGGCGCCGACCTCGTCGGCGATCTGCCGGACTTCCCGCAGCGGGTAGGGGAACAGGCAGAGGCTGCCGGCGACGGTGATAAGCTTCGGCCGCAGGCGCTTTGCCTCACTGCGCAGCCTGTCCAGGTCGATGGTCATGCGCGCGCCGTCATAGGGTACGGGATGGGTCTCGACGCCGTAGAGGCCCGCAGCGCCGGACTTGTGGTGAGTCACGTGGCCGCCCATCTCGCCGCTGAAGGCCATGATGCGGTCGCCCGGCTTGGCGGTCGCCATGAAGCAATAGAGGTTGCCGAGCGCGCCGGAGGCCACGCGGAGTTCGGCGAAGGGCGCGCCGAACAGCTGCTTCACCAGATCCTCGGCGATGACCTCGATCGCCTCGGCGTATTCCATGCCCATCTCGTACTTGTCGCCGGGATAGCCGAGGCTGGGGCGGTTGCCGAGGGAGCGGGACAGGAGCGCCGCGGCCCGCGGGTTCATCACGTTAGTGCCGGCATTGAGGCCGAGGGATTCCCGATCCATGTGCCGCTCGTGATCGTCGACCAGGGCCATGAGCCGCGCCTCGACGGCGTCAAGATCGTTCGGGACCAGCAGTTTTTCGATGTCGGCGATCCGGCTGATGCATTCCGCCGGCAGCCAGGATTTCTTGGGGATGGAAATTGGCTTTGTCATGGGGCGTTTTTTTAATCACCCCGAGCCGCAAGACAAGTCACGATCTGTGACGGATTATTGCGCCGCGCTCTTTCCGGCCGCCGCCTTTTCGTGTTCGGCCGCTAACGCGGTATCCCGCGCCCTGACGCGAGCAATGGCAGGACGATCGACAATGCGCTTTGCGTAGGCGGTCAACTCCGGCAATGACGGAACGAGCTGCCAGCCCATCAGCCAGCTCAGGGCCAGTCCCCAGAGAATATCCGCCGCCGTGAAACGGTCACCCAGCAGATATGGCCCCGTGGCGAGCTGCTGGCTGAGCACCTTCATGACCGTATCGTAGTCGGCATAGCCCGACTGGCTCCGTGGCGGCGGCTCCCGCTTCATTGCCTTGTCGGCAATCGCAGGCTCGAAGCAGGCGCCGTAGAACGCCAGCCAGCGCAGATAGGGGCCGCGTAGCGGATCGCCGATCGGCGGAGCGAGCTTGGCGGCGGGAAACAGGTCGGCCAGGTAAATGTATATCGCCACCTGCTCCGTGATCACTTGGCCCAGATGAGTGAGCGCCGGCACTTTGCCCATGGGGTTGATGGCGAGATAGCTGGAGGCCCGTTGCTCGCCCGCTTTGATGTTGAGGATATGGACGTCATACGGAGCGCCCAGCTCCTCCAATAGAGCCACAGTGCTCATCGACCGGCTGTGCGGTGCGTAGTAGAGCGTGACCCTATCGCTGTCGCCCATCTTGGTTTGCCCCGAATTGCTCCTGCGGGCCGGCGCCACCCTCGAAAGTGAGCCGATACAACGCAAGTAACCGCAGGAAGCGCTTATGGTTCCTGGATGTCCGCGGCCGGCAAGACGGGTCCGACATACAGGATCGGCCCCGTCGCCGTTCCGGTGGGCGAGCCGCCGGCCGGTTCAAGGCTGACCGCCAATGTGCCGCCCTGGCTGAGATCACTGGCGTCGCCTTCAGTCAGTTTCACCAGGGCTTGCATGCCCTTCAGCACGCCCAGTGAACGCACCGAGGTGCCTTCCTGCGGGACCAGCCACAGCTCCAGATCCTTGTCGGCCGCCACATTGGTCGCCTTCACGGACTTGATCGACAGCTTGCCGTCCTCCGCAGTCAGGCTGGCCACCAGCACCGGCGTCGCCTTGTCGTCGATCAGCACGGCGATGTAGCGGGTCTCCGGCGCCACCGGGCGGCCGACCGCGATATAGAGAACCAGCGCGGCCGCGAGCGCCGCTGCGCCAAGGGTCGAGGCGCGCCAGAAACCCAAACTCTCCCACAGGCCGCTCAGCATGCCTGACTGTTCATGCTGCGGCCGCGGCACCGGCCACAGGGCGCGATCGATCGCCTGCCACAATTGCGGCCGCGGCGTCACCGGCTTGACGACAGCGGCCATATCGTTGAGGCGCATCTCCCATTGCAGGGTCAGGTCGCGCAGCGCCGGATCCCCGGCCATCAGCTTCTGGAAGCGCCGGCGCGCGGCCCCGCGCAGCGTGCCGAGGGCATATTCGGCAGCAAGGCGGTCGCGCAGCTCTGGATTCTCGTACTTCATCGCTCGAGGCATCCCTTGAGCCGGACCAGGCTGCGGCGCACCCAGCTCTTCACCGTGCCGATCGGGGCGGGCAGCCGCTGGGCGATCTCCTCCATCGTCAGGCCCTCGAAATAGGCCAGGTTCAGGCATTGCCGCGCCCGCGCCTCGATTTCGTTCAGGCAGTTATGCAACAGCCGCGCCGACTCGCTGCCGGCCACCAGGTCGGCCGGGCCGGGGCTTGGATCCTCCCGAGCCTCGGCGACCTCCGGGTCGAGCGAGGTCTCCCGCCGCCGCTTGTCCAGCATGTCGAAGCAGCGGTTGCGCAGGATCCGCGCCATCCACGCCATCGCCGTACCCCGATTGATGTCGAAGCTGCCGGCATGTCGCCACACCTGAATGAAAGTCTCCTGCACGGCGTCCTCGGCCAGGTCGCGACGTCTCATAATACTGAGCGCGAGGCCAAAAAGATGCGACGCCGTCGCGGTATATAGACGGTTAAGAGCCGTACGGTCGCCGGCGGCACAGGCCAGCAACATGGATTCGCGGGAGGCTTCCGCCATGGTTCCCTGACGTCTCCGGATGGAATTTATGGCGGCCCGCGACAGCCACCCCGACGGGAAAAAACGTTACCGGCGGCCCGCCGTCAAGTCATGATCCGGCGAGCGGCGGCATTGGGCGTCCCGCCGCCGCCGGGTGTATCGCCGGTGGCACCTCTATGTCACTGGCATGGAACGGAAAAACAGTTTCTCTCCCGGCCGGGATCGGTTAACTGAAGGGCCATGCGTTGCCTGCACCATTTCGCCTTGCATCCCTGCTCGCGCAAACTCCGCCTCATCCTCCGGGAAAAATCCCTCGATTTTGCGCTGGAGACCGAGAATTATTGGGAGCGCCGCCCCGCCTTCCTGAAATTCAATCCCTCCGGCGAGGTGCCGGTGCTGGTGGAGGAGGATGGCGCCATCATCGCCGACGCCAACGCTATCGAGGAATACATTGAGGAGCGCTATCCCGAGCAGCCGATGATCGGCGCCACACCGGCCGAGCGGGCGGAGACGCGGCGGCTGTCGGCCTGGTTCGACCAGAAGTTCTATCGCGAGGTGACCGCGAACCTGTTCGACCAGAAGGTGGTCCGGCGGCTCAAGGGCAATGGCGGACCGGATTCCCAGGCGATCCGCAGCGGCCTGTCGAACATCCACTATCACCTGGACTATGTCGGCTGGCTGGCCGACCGGCGGAAATGGCTGGCCGGCGATCAGCTCACCATCGCCGATCTTGCAGCGGCCGCGCAACTCTCGGTGCTCGACTTCATCGGCGACGTGCCCTGGGACGATCATCATCAGGCGAAGGACTGGTATGCGCGGGTGAAATCGCGGCCCAGTTTCCGGCCGCTGCTGTCGGATGCGCTGCCGGGCTTCACGCCGCCGGCGCATTACGCGAATCTGGATTTCTAGATCCGCGCCTTTTACGGCTTCTTCTCGGTCAGCTTTTCCAGGTTGGCCTTGGCCGCGTCACCGGTGGGCGTTCCGCCAGCCAGCGCCACCACCTGCATCCAATCGGCGCGCGCGCCTTCGGGGTCGTTGGTCAGGCGTTTGACGATGCCGCGCTCCAGCAGCGCTTCCGGATTCTCGCGATCGATTGCCAGCGCCGCGTCGGCATCCGCCAGCGCCTTCACATTATCCTTCAAAAACCGCCAGGCGCTGGCGCGATAGGCGAGGATGTCCGCCCGCTGGGGAGCCAGTTCGTGGGCCTTGTCCAGATCGGCGACAGCGCTGCGGAAATCTTCCTGGTCCCGATAGCTGAATGCGCGGTCGACGAGCAGATCCGCATTATCCGGAGCCAGGGCGAGCGCTTCGTTCTGCGCATTCAGGGCGCGGGCGTTATCGTTGGCCATGGTCCAGGCCTGTCCCGCCTGGCCATAGAGCTCGGCCTTCAAGGCCGGCTTATCCACTTTTTCCGCCGCGAGCTCCATCATCTGCGCGGCTTCCTTCGGCTTGTTCATGTTGATCAGGGCAAAGGCGCCGCATTGCAGCGCCGCCGCCCCGCCACCCTTTTCCGACCAGGTCTTGGCGCTGCCATAAGCCTCGGCCGGCGATCGCTGCGCCAGCGTCATGCAGGCTTCGTATTCATGAGCGTTGATGGTGTCGCTCAGACTGTTGTCCGGCGGCGGTGCCTCCTCCTGCGCGGCGGCAGGCAGCGCCAGCAGCGGCAGCAGGCAGACGAGCTTCAGGGCGGGGCGGAGGATCATTGCGGTCGCGCCGTTGTTCGGGAAGGGGCGATCATAGTAAGGCTTGGGCCGGCGCGCCACCGTTCTGGGCCTGCCGCATTTCGCCACAGGACATATGGGCACACCCGGAAAGCTCTTCTGTTTCGGCCTCGGTTTCACCGCGCATCATCTGGCGCGGCGGCTGCGGCACGAGGGCTGGACGGTCGCCGGCACCTGCCGGTCGGAAGACAAGCGGCAGGCGCTGCTGGCGGAGGGCATCACCGCGCATCTCTTCGACCGGCAGCGGGCGCTGAGCGATGCCGCGGCGGCGTTGCATGATGTCACCCATATCGTCGGTTCAATCCCGCCCGACGATACCGGCGATCCCGTTATCGACCTGCATCTGCGCGAGCTGCAGAATCTCGAGTCACTTCGCTGGATCGGCTATCTCTCCACTACGGGCGTCTACGGCGATCGCGGCGGCGGTTGGGTGGATGAAAACAGCCCGCGCAAACCGACCTTGGATCGCAGCCGCCGCCGCGCCTCGGCCGAGGATAGCTGGCTGACGCTTTGGGAGCGCGACGGACTGCCGGTGCACATCTTCAGACTAGCCGGCATCTACGGTCCCGGCCGCAGCGCCATCGATTCCGTGCGCGGCGGCACGGCAAAGCGCGTCGTGAAACCTGGTCAGGTGTTCAGCCGAATCCATGTCGACGATATCGCCTCGGTGCTGATCGCCTCGATGGCGCATCCCAATCCCGGCGCGGCATACAATGTCTGCGACGACAATCCCGCGCCGCCGGATGAGGTCATCGCCCATGCGGCGGAATTGCTCAGCGTCGAACCGCCGCCGGCCGTGCCCTACGAGAAAGCGGAGATGTCGGAAATGGCCCGCAGCTTCTATGCCGACAACAAGCGCGTGCGGAATAACCGCATCAAGGAAGAGTTAGGCGTGCAGTTGAAATTTCCGGACTACCGCGCCGGATTGCAAGCGATCCTCGCGGAGTCGACTTAGAGAGCTATTACGTCAAATCACCCCTTAGCTTCTTTCACCGCGAAAGCGGGGACCCCGGATTGCAGAGCGTCCTGCTTCGACTGGACCCCTGCTTTCGCGGGGGAAGAAATTTGGAGTGAGATCTGGAAGACAAGTACTGGATCGCGCCCGCTTAACTCTGCCGCCGCTGTTTCAGTTCCTCCAGTTCCTCCAGAGTTCGCGGCCAGTCGGATTTCAACAAGCGCGACAGAGCCCGGTCCGCCAGTATCTTGCCGCCGGTCTGGCAGCGCGCGCAGTAGTTGGTTTCGTTGGACTCATAGACTATGCGCTGTACCGGAGCACCACAGACCGGGCAAGGCTTGCCGAACTTGCCATGCACCGCCATCTCCGGCCGGAATGCAGTGACCTTCTCGGGAAAGCCATCGCCGGTGTGTTGCCGCAGCAGGTCAGTCCATCGGCGCAACACGATCCGCGCCGATTCAAGCAGGCGGTCGCATTCCTCGTCACTCAGGCTCTGGCTCATTTTGACGGGCGAGAGCTTGGCGTGATGCAGGATCTCGTCGGACACCCAATTGCCGATGCCGCTGAAGAGATGGGGATCTGTCAGCGTGCGCTTCAGGGTGTGGTTCTCCCGGCGCATGGCGTCGCGGAACAGCGGGGGCGATGCAGTGTACAGGTCCATGCCACCGGGATCATGGCCCGCCAAACCCGCCGCGCCGCGCACCGCATAGAGCGAGGTGCGCTTTTTCGATCCCGCTTCCGTCAGCACCAGCGAACCCTCGGCGAAATCGAACGCGGCGAGGCCCAGCTTGCGCACCAGTGGCGCGCCGGCCGGCCGCCAATGCAGCCGCCCGGCGATCATCAGATGCAGCACCAGATAGAGCTCGCCATCGAAATGAAAGACGATGCGCTTGCCCAGGCGGGACAGCTTGCGCACCGGCAAGCCTTCGAATGCCTTCAGGGGCGGATCGACCGACCGCAGCAGAAACGGGCTGCCGAGGCGCACGCGCTGCAATGCCTGGCCGGTGACGCGCCGGTCCAGCGCTTCGATATAGACCTCGATATCAGGCAGCTCAGGCATTGCCGTGCAGGGCAGTTAGCTCGGCGACGGCGTCGCACAGCCGCTGCAGGTCCTGCGGCCGCGAGAGCCGGTGATCGCCGTCCTTGATCAATGTCACTGCCGCGTCACTGCCACGAAGCTTTTCGGCAATGCGCAGGGATTTCGCCGGCGAGACATCGGGATCGGCCATGCCATGGAGCAGCCGCACCGGGCAATCCAGTGCGATCTCGCCGTCAAGCAGATGATGCCGCCGGCCATCCTCGATCAGGGCCCGGGTAATGACATAGGGACTGTCGCTGTAGGCCGATGGCCGCGCCACTTCGCCGCGCGCCATCAGTTCATCCCGCTCCGATTTGGAAATGCCCTGCCAGATGTCCTCGGTGAAATCCGGTGCCGCGGCAATGCCGACCAGCCCCGCGATCCGCTCGCTTTGCCTGAGCGCCAGCAGCAGCATCAGCCAGCCGCCCATGCTGGACCCCACGAGAATCTGCGGCCCGCCAGTCAATCTGTCGAAGACCTCGAGCGAATCCTCCAGCCAGGCGCCGATCGTACCGTCGCGGAATTCGCCTTCAGAAGCGCCATGGCCGCGATAATCGAAGCGCAGATAGGCTTGGCCCCGCTGCCGGCAGAACCGGTCCAGCGTCATCGCCTTGATGCCGGTCATGTCCGAGGCAAAGCCGCCGAGAAAGATGACGCCCGGCGCCCCTTGCATTTTTTCCCTGTCTGCGGGCAATAGATGATAGGCGATTGCCGGCGCTTGCGGACGGACTAGAGTCTGCGGCGCGGGCGATGACTCGGACATAGTCGGAATGAACTACCAAAAGGGGATTGGATTGACCGTTACGGGGGCCGTCCACGACACGATTACCACCGATACCGGCGCTGCGGAAGCTCGCCATCCCGTGGTTCTCCAGCTTGTTTCGCAATTGGGCATCAGCCCGTTGACCCGCGATATCGTTGCCACCGCCGGCGCCGTCCATGATGCCGGCGGCGCCGGCCTGGTGGTCTCGCCGGCCGGCCCGGGGACGCGCGACCTGACGCGGGCCGGCGGCCATCATCTGGTATTGCCGTTGGAGCGTACCGGTTTCTTTGCGCGGCGGCGGCTCGCCCGCGATCTGGCGCAGCAGATCCGCCAGCACAAAGCCGACGTGGTACATGCCCAGGATCTCGACAGCGGCCGCATCGCGCTGGCGGCGCTGCGCGCCCTGCGCAAGCAGATGCGGCCGAAGTTCATCGTCAGCTTTCGCGAAGCCCTGCCGGCCAAGGCCTGGCGGCAACGCTGGCGCCGCAAGCTCCTCGCGGCCGCCGATTGGCTGGTGGTGGGATCGGAATTCTCCGCCGAAGAAGCGCGGCACATGGCAGCCCATGCCGAACGCATCCAGCTGGTGGCGCCCGGGATCGATACCGTGTTCTTCGATCCCGCCCATGTCGGACCCGAGCGGATCACCACTCTGGCGCGGCAATGGCAACTGCCCGATGGCGTGCCGCTGCTGCTGATGCCCGGCTCCATCCGCCGGCCGCGCGGCCATGAGCTGTTCGTCGACGGGCTCGCCCAGGTCAAGGACGTGGATTTCCGCGCTTTGCTGATCGGCGATGATGACTCCGATGCCGCCTACGTCCGGGATCTCAAGCAGCGGATCGAGCGCACGGGCCTCGCCGAGCGCGCCTTCATCGTCGATCGCTGCCGCGATCTGCCGGCGGCGATGATGTTGGCCGATGTCGTTGTCAGCACCAGCGAGTCGCCGCTGCATTTCGACCGCGTCTTCGCCCAAGCCCAGGCGATGGGCCGCCCCGTGGTTGCCAGCGAGCATGGCAGCGCCGCGGAGCAGGCGGCGCGCGGCGCCATGGTCTGGCTGACGCCGCCGGGCAATGCCTATTCGGTGGCGCAAGCCGTGGAATCCGCGCTGCGCTATCCGGCCGCCGAGCGCCTGCGCCTGGCGCAACTGGCGCAGAACGGCGCGCGCACCTTCTATTCCCGCAACGCCGCCGCCCAGCGCATGGTGCAGTTCTACCGCCAGGCGGTCGACTCCCAGCCGGCCCTCAAGCCCGCCTGATCGCGTCTTTCTTACGCCAGGGTTAACGGCTCCTTGACCAATTCTTGCTATGTCCTTGCGCCATGGCCGGGTCAGGTTCGCAGCGAACCGCCAGCCCATTCATGGATTTGTGGGAGAGGTGGGAGATGGAAGAGGCAAAGCTGCAGAAGGCGAAACTCTCGGTTGAGATGGAGATCGATGGCGGTGTCCGGCTGATGGGTCATATGTTCGTGGCGCAGAACCAGCGCCTGCCGGACCTGTTGAACGACGACCGGGATTTCCTGCCTTTCGAGACCACCGAAGGCCTGATCACCATCGTCCGCAAATCCACCATCCGGCGAGTGACGCCGATGAATCAGATCACCTTGCCGGACATCAATGCCGACCCCTATGAAATCCTCGGCGTCGCGCCGTCGATTCCAGACGATGATCTCAAGGTGATCTACCACCGCAAGGTGCAGGAGTGTCATCCGGACAAGCTGATCGCCATGGGCATGCCGGCCGATTTCGTCCAGCTCGCCAATGAAAAGCTGTCGCGAATCAATGACGCCTATGACCGCATTAATGAGTCCCGGGCCCAGGCCGAGGCGTCCAAGCCGAAATGGGTGATGGGCGGCTAAACGCCGTTTTGTTCACCTTCGCTTTACCATGGTCTTCGTAAACTGGGGCGTCGAAGGGCGTTCCCTCGGGGAGCGGCTGCCCTCTTAGCCAATCGGTGCGTGGATGTACGGTGGCAACGACAAGATGGTCTTCAAGAACAAGCTGCTGGTCGAGCTCGAGCTCGACAGCGGCCGGGTCTTGATCGGCTACATGTTCGTCGGCCAGCAGCAGCGCTTGTCCGATCTGATGAATGACGACCGGGCTTTCCTGCCTTTCGAGAATCTCGACAGCTCGATCTACATCTTCCACAAGACCGCGGCTCGCGGCATCAAGCCGGTGGAAAAGAAGAACAGCGCGAACGTGGAAGCCGACAATCCGTTCCAGGTGCTGGGCGTCGCCGACGACGCGTCCGACGTGGAGATCCGTGAGGCCTACCACCGCTGCGTCCAGGAAAATCATCCGGACCGCCTGCAATCCATGAGCCTGCCGGCGGAATTCATTCGCCTTGCCCATGAACGCATGACCTCGATCAACGACGCCTACGCCAAGATCAAGCGCATGCGCATCACCAGCAACGGCGCCGCCGCGCAGTAGAAACCTCGGTTTCTCTGCTTTCCGCCGCCGCTCTGCTTGACAGCAAACCGCTAGCCGGTAAAGTCCGCGGTCCCGGTTTCCGGCCTGGGCATTTGCGCCCTAATGCCGTGAAATCGCAAAACATTCCGCGAGTCCCCATGGTCGCCATCACCTTGCCAGACGGCAGCGTCCGCCGCTTCGACTCGTCCATCACGGGCGAGGCGCTGGCGGCTGACATCGGCCCGGGACTGGCCAAGGCGGCGCTGGCCGTGAAGGTCGACGGTGAGCTGCGGGATCTTGCGCGGCCGATCGACAAGGACGCCAAGGTCGAGATTGTCACCGGCAAGCACAAGGACGCGCTGGAGCTGCTGCGCCATGACTGCGCCCATGTGCTGGCGGAAGCGGTGCAGGAGCTCTATCCCGGCACCCAGATCACCTTTGGCCCGGCGATCGAGAACGGCTTCTACTACGACTTCGTGCGCAACGAGCATTTCACGCCCGACGATTTCGCCAAGATCGAAGCCTAGATGAAGGAGATCGTCGACCGCAACGAGACGATCACGCGTGAAGTGTGGTCGCGGGACCAGGCGGCGCGCTGGTTCCGCGAGCATGGCGAGCAGTTCAAGGCGGAGTGGGTCGGCGAGATTCCCGACGGCGAGGAGATCACCATCTATCGCCAGGGCAATTGGCTCGACATGTGCACCGGTCCCCATCTGCCCTCGACGGGCAA